>JARFRB010000111.1 GCA_029287455.1 Pelagibius litoralis
TAGATCTTCGACCCGGGGGAATAGAGGGCCAGGAGATCTTGCGGCATCTTGCCTTGCGAGAAGGTGTCGATCAGGTCTAGGGCCGCGGCGACCGAGGCATCGCCTCCTTCCTGCAGGCCCTTACTCCATCGCGCGGCTTCCTCGAAGGTCAGAAGCTCCGGCTTGCCGGCCGCGAGGTCCGCGAAGAATCCCATGCCGTCGGAGTGATCGGCGATGACCAGCCAGTCCAAGGGTCGTGAAAGACGCGCGGGCTGGCCGGTGGATGAAACCACCTCCTCTCCCCGCGCGAAGCGGTAGGCGTCCCGCGCCGGCAAGCGGTTGCCGAAAAGGCCCGCGTCCATGGACAGCGAAGTGTGCAAATGGGAGTCACCCCAAAGCGGACGATCCGGAAAGCCCCGCTGGGCGTAGGGAGAGTAAGCCTTGCCGGGATAGAGGTCGGAGAGGGATTCGCTGGACGGCGAGATCTGCGCGCTAGCACCCGCGCTAATCGCGATGGCCGCCGCGCAGCCGAGAAGTATCCCCATGCCCTTCATAGTCTAGCCTCCCAAGGTCCGTCTTCTTGTTCGAGAGCGGCGACTCAGCCGCCGGGCGTGTACCAAATCGGCGAGGTGTAACCGCGCTCTTGGGTCTTCATGGGCACCTCCGCCGGCATCTCCACGCCGTAGCGGGATGCGTCATAGGCGGTCCAGCGCGGGGTCGGGATTTCGATCACCCGCGCGTAGTAGAAGGCGGGAATTGCCGGGTCGAAATCCGGGTCCTGCCAGACCGTGAAAAGCTCAGGGTCGCCGATGCTATTCGTCCAGGTCGCCTTTTCCAGATCGACCGTGTCGCCCACCGGGGGCAGCTTGCCGTCCGGCCCGGCTTGCCGCGTATCGGCGTCGGACCAGACCACGTCGTGAACCTGCTCGTGGGTATTCCCGTCCGCGTCGAGCCAGCCCTTGACGATCTGGATGCGGTCCAAGTTTCCGCTGTAAGGGTCCTTTCGCGCGGCGACAAGGAACGTGGGCGCTTCGGCACCCTCCGGCGCCGGTAACATGTCGCCACCCATGGGAACGCCTTTGGTGTAACCGATCTCGCCTGGAAGCCGGGTCTTCGCGTCATCCTCCTCGAAGTCCCAACCACCGAAGAAGCGGATGATCATACGTGGGCCGGTGGTCGCATAGACCTCCTTGCGCATCATCGCGTCCCAAATCTCCTCGCGCGTATTCTCGCGCGCCCAGACTGCGGCGTAGCCCGAGGAGGTCATTTCCCAACTGACGATCTTCGTGGTGTCGAACTCGCCGACGATGTGCTTCCAGCGTTCCGCGCTGGGTTCGACGCCCGAATGCTTGCCGAAGAAGTTCTCCTCTTCGGCCGTGGCCAGCGCCGTGTGACTGTCGGTCGAGCCAACCATGCCGAACTTGTAGGGATTGGTGCCGAGGTCCGCTTCCAGCTTCAGGCCGTTCTTCAAGGCTTCGCGGGCGTACTCGTATTGCAGCATGTCGTCTTCCTTGGGAACCGGTCCGAGGTTCGCCTTGTCCCAAGTCTCATAGTCGGCGAACTCGTCGTTGGGGGACAGGAAGGGATGCGCCTCTCCGTCTCCCTTGATCTGCGTGACTTCGTAGAGCGGTTCCCAGCGTGCCCGCGTTTCGGCGTAGGCACCGGTCAAGGGCGCGCCGCTATCCGGGTTGGTTTCCACGGGGAACATGATTCCGTTCGACATGTTGCCGTTATGGGCCAGGGCCAGCACGCGCCCGCCGGTCGAGGCCTCGTAGGCCTCCATCCACGCCCAGAGATCCTCCGGATTGAAGCTGGCGCTGGTGGTGTAGGGCAGCACCCGGCGCGCCACATCGGCGCCGTCACGGTAGAGCACGTTGCGGTGCAAATTGTTGCCGCCTTCCGTGGAGGTCCACTCATAGCCAATGATGGTCGTGAAGCGCCCGGGCTCGTTGAAACGGTCTGCGGTGCTCACGTAATCGTCCCAGATCGTCTGGGCGAAGGAT
This sequence comes from Pelagibius litoralis, assembly GCA_029287455.1. Lineage (GTDB taxonomy): Bacteria > Pseudomonadota > Alphaproteobacteria > Kiloniellales > DSM-21159 > JARFRB01. The sequence continues at coordinate 1,983 of JARFRB010000111.1, forward strand.
TCCTCAAGAAGCACAGGCGGGATATCGCCGCCCGCGAAGCTCGTGATGACATCCATGGTCGCATCCAGGGCCGTGGTGCCGCCTTGCCGGATTCTTTCGCTCCAATCCTTCACCGTTGGATCGCGCAGGAGTGTTGGGTTTCCCTCGATGATTTCGTTCATCGCCCCCATGCCGTCGGAATGATCCGTGACGACGAGCCAATCCAAAGGCCGGGAGAGCTTGAGGCGCATGCCATGGCTGGAGGTGACTTCCTCGCCGCGCGCGAAGCGGTAGGCTTGCTCAGGGTCCAGGGTGACGCCGAAAGCGCGCGCGTCCAAGGAATTCGAGGTGTGCAGGTGGGTGTCGCCCCAATAGACCTGGGTGGGAAAGCGCCGCCCGGAATAGGGGGAATAGCTGGGCTCCCGGAACAGCCTCGAGTCCTCGGGCGTCAAGACCATCTCGCCCACCCGGCCGCCACTCTCCTGGGCGCCGGCGGGAAGGACCGTGGTCAGACAGGCCAGCGCGATAGTGGTCAAAGTCCATGAGCGCACGATGATTTGCCTCCCGATTATGCATCCCGGGCTTGAACGCCCAAATTATCATTAACCCTACCATGGCAGGGAATAAAATCGATGCTCGAGGCGGGTCGTGCCTGACTTTTCGCCGATCGCCGGTAACCAACCGGCGAACCGCGTTCGAAGTTCCGCGAGGATAAGGTGGCCGCTGCTAGCGAATCGGGGAACGCTGTCCGCTCGCGCTTTGTCCGATATAGGCGAGGAACGCCAGTTCCGGGTCAAGCGGGACGCGGGCGATCGGCGGCTTTAGAATGCTGAAAGCATAGCCCTGGCGCAGCAACCAGCCGGGGCAGCCCCGCTCAAGGAGCCAGGTCGCCAAACGCTGTTTCGGTTCGGGGGAGGTGCTGGCTCGGTATTCCCAGGCTTGGGAAAGAAAATAGGAGAATCCGTCGTCCAAATCCGACTGCCGGCGATGACGCCGGCGGCGGGGACCGTTGGATGGCCGCATTGGTCTTCCCCTCCCAGTATCGCTGTCGCGCGGGAAAGGGAATCCCAAAGCATTTCGCCTGCGCTGCCCAGGCGGGTATAAGCCCTATGTCGAGCGGGTGAGGCGGCTTGGCCCAAAGGCATAATCGCCGGCCGGCTTTGCCGCTAGACGGGCCCCCGCGGCACCGCGATCACGGCGATCACGTCGCCGATTTGAACCATGCCGGGAAAATGCCGTCCCGCCACAATTCCGGCGCGGGGTGCGCGATAATCCACGGGCGCGGCGCCGGTTCGCGCAATATCGTGCACTCGCGCCAGAAGATCGCCCTGCGAAACCTCGGCGCCTAGCCCGACACGAAACTCCAGAAGACCTCCGGATTCGCTCGTGAGGTAGCAACGGCTATCGGGCATGTCGAGGCGGAGGCTGTCGGCCTCTTCGATTTCCCCTTCAAGAATCCCCGCGTGGATCAGAAGATTGCGCACCCCTCGCTTGGCGATGGCGATGGTGTGGACGCTCGCGGTGCCGCCGCCGCCGAGCTCAGTGGAGACGAAGGTCTTGCCCAGGGCCTCGGCCGCGGTGTCGTACATGCCGGCTGCGTCGAGTTCGAGCAGGGTCATCGAATAGGGCGCGGCGAAGGCCCGCATGGCCGCCTCGCAGCGCGCTTGCTGGTCCTTGTCCTCCAGCACGTGAGTGGCGGCAAAGGGCAGGAACTCCAGGGTCTTGCCGCCGGAATGGATGTCCAGCACCGTGTCGGCCAGGGGCAGCAGCACGCACTGGAAGTAGTCGGCGATCTTCTCCGTGACGCCGCCGTCTGGGCGACCCGGGAAGCCCCGGTTTAGGTTCCCGCCGTCGATCGGCGAGGTGCGGCGGCCCGCTAGAAACGCTGGATAGTTCATGGCGGGGACGATGATCACGCGGCCCTGGATGTCCTCCGCCCGCAAGGTTTTGGCGAGATCGAAAAGCGCGATCGGCCCTTCGTACTCGTCCCCGTGATTGGCCCCGGTCAACAAGGCGCTCGGGCCATCCCCGTTCTTCACCACGGTGATGGGGAT
>JARFRB010000070.1 GCA_029287455.1 Pelagibius litoralis
TGCTGGCGGCGTACCCGTGGTTATGAAAGAGCTTTTGCCCATCTTGCACGGCGACGCCATGACGGTCGCTGGCAAAACCGTGGCTGAGAACGTGGCCCAGGCCGAAATCCGCGGCAGCAGCATCATCCGGACCATGGCGAATCCTTGGAGCCAGGAAGGTGGTCTGGCTATCCTGCGCGGAAATCTGGCTCCAAACACCGCCATCACCAAGCCGGCTGCCATCGTGCCCGAGATGCACAAATTCACGGGTAAGGCCCGCTGCTTCGATTCTGAGGAAGCGGCCAATCAGGCCATTTTGAACGGCAAGGTCCAAGCGGGTGAAGTGGTGGTGATACGCTACGAAGGCCCCAAGGGTGGCCCCGGCATGCGCGAAATGCTCGCCACCACGGCTGCCATTTATGGTCAGGGCATGGGCGATAAGGTCGCGCTAATTACCGATGGGCGCTTCTCCGGCGCGACGCGGGGCTTCTGCATTGGGCACGTGGGTCCCGAGGCCGCCGTCGGTGGCCCGATTGGCCTGCTTCGCGACGGGGATATCATCTCGATAGATGCCGAGGCAGGCACGCTCGACGTCGACCTTTCCGAGGCGGAGATGGAGGAACGGCGCAAATCCTGGAAGCCGCGCGGTCATAATTTCAACTCCGGCGTCTTATGGAAGTACGCTCAGACCGTGGGCTCGGCCGAGACCGGGGCGGTGACCCATCCCGGCGGCAAGGCCGAAACCCATGTCTACGCCGACATCTGAGCGCATCCAGGTAGAGCCGTGAAAATCGCCGTTGGGGGTTTTCAGCACGAAACCAATACCTTCGCCCCGACCAAGGCGGACCTTTCCGCCTTTGTCGACGGCGGTGGCTGGCCGGCCCTATCGCGCGGCGAGGAGATCTTTAGCGCGACGAATGGCGTCAACTTGCCGATCGCCGGGTTCACCGACGAGGCGCGGGCTCTAGGCCACCAACTGGTGCCAACCGCTTGGGCCGCGGCGTCACCCTCGGCCCAGGTCACACGCGAGGCTTATGAAACCATCGCGGGTTATATCGTCGAGGGAATCCGGGCGGCAGGAGGCATCGACGGCGTATACCTGGACCTCCATGGCGCCATGGTGACCGAGCATTATCAGGACGGGGAGGGGGAATTGCTGCGCCGTCTGCGCGACCTTCTAGGCCGCGAGATGCCGATTGTCGTCAGCCTGGACCTGCATGCCAACGTGACGCCCGAGATGGCGGGCTTGGCGGATGCGCTGGTGGCTTACAGAACCTATCCTCATGTAGATATGGCGGTGACCGGCGCGCGGGCCATGCGCTTACTGCAGGGCCTGATGCAGGGGCGCAAGCCCCACAAGGCCATGCGCCAAATCCCTTTTCTGCTGCCCCTGACCAGCGGATGCAGCTTGATTGAGCCGGCGGCCGGACTCTACGACTTGGTGGGCGCGCTTGAGGAGAGGGGTGTTGCCAGCACCTCCTTCACAGCGGGATTCGCGCCGGCGGACATCTGGCATGCTGGCCCCAGCGTCATGGCCTTCGGCGAGAACGATGCGGAAACGGAACGGGCCGCCGACGCGCTAGCCGAGGCTGTTTTGGCCGCCGAGAGCCGCTTCGGTGGGGATATTCTCTCGGCCGAGGACGCGGTAGCGGAAGCGATGCGGGTTGCCGCGAGCGTAAGGCGGCCCGTCGTGCTTGCGGATACGCAGGACAATCCCGGCGCCGGCGGGAACGGCGATACCGTTGGGCTGCTTGCGGAACTCGTCCGGCAAAAGGCGCAAGGCGCGGTCCTAGGCGTTCTCATCGATGCGGCCTCGGCAGCCCAGGCGACAGAGGCGGGCGAGGGGGCCCAGCTCGAGATGGCGTTAGGCGCGGTCAGCGGTATTCCCGGGCACCGGCCTCTACGCGTACGGGCAACGGTGAAGCGGCTCGGTGACGGGCGCTTTACCTGCACCGGGCCGTTCTACAAGGGGTCGAGGATGCAGCTTGGGCCCATGGCGCTGCTTGACGTGGACGGCGTGGAGGTGGCCTTGGCGTCCCGCAAGGCCCAGGCGGCCGACCAAGAGATGTTCCGGCACTTGGGGATCGAGCCCTCGGAACGGCGGATTCTGGCCCTCAAATCCTCCGTCCATTTTCGCGCCGATTTCCAGCCTATCGCCGAGCAAGTCATCGTGGCGGCGGCCCCAGGCCCCAATCCGGTTGACCACCGCAAGCTTGACTACAAAAACTTGCGGCCTGGCGTGCGTCTGATGCCCGGCGGCCCGGTCTCGGGGCCCCTCTCTCCCTAGCTCATCCCCAAGGCCTCCTCCGCGAACGTTTCTTCGAGCGCGGAGAGCCTGTTTCCGAAGGTGGAGGACGCTTGATCACCAGGCCCTTTGGCGGTGTCTCGCCGCCAAACAAGGGCACGGTCTTATAGCGGAAGGGCACGACAAGGATCATGCCAGCGACAAAACCACCGATGTGCGCCCACCAGGCAACGCCCCCCGCGTCTCCCTGGCCAAGACTGGCCGAGAAAACCTGAAACGCGATCCAACCTGCCAGTAGAAGGTAGGCGGGCAGAAAGAGCGGGATAATTATAATGGGAACCAAAATCTTCGCCCGGGGGTGCAGAACCAAGTAGGCGCCAAGCACGCCGGAGATCGCACCGCTCGCACCGATGGTTGGGATTGTCGAGTCCGGCAGGGCAACGAAATGAGCCAGCGTCGCGACCAGGCCGCATATCAAGTAAAATATGATAAAACGCCCATGTCCCATTGAATCTTCGATGTTATCTCCAAAGATCCAAAGGTAGAGCATGTTCCCAAGCAGGTGCCCCCACCCGCCATGCATGAACATCGAGGTCACGAGAGTGAGGGCGCTGGGAATTTCGTAAAGCTGTGGAGGCAGTTCCGCCGCGCCGCCGAAGACAGCGGGAATGAAGCCGAAACCGTAGATGATTTCCTCGTAGCGGCCACGGCCGCCGCCGACCTGCTGTAAGAACACCAGCACACAGGTGACGATCACACCCCAGGTCACCCAAGGATAGCGCAGGAGAATGCGCGGGTAGTTGTCGAAGATCGGCAGAAACGGCATCTGGAGCCCGCTTGGTCTCTTAATCCGGCCCGGCTGCACTACTGTTTTTCGGCCAGGAGGGCAGGTGGCGGTCCAGGTCGAGCCACGGGATTTGCTCGCTCGCCCAGACCCGCGCCCTTGGCGGAAAGTCCTCGGGCCGGTCGAGCGTGGCGACGGTGACGTCGACCTCCGAGGGCGCGCGCGTGGTCTCGAAGGTGATCGGCGAGCCGCAGTTGGCGCAAAGTCCGCGCGTTCCATGGTCGGAGGAACGGAAGAGGTGGAGGGCGCCCTTGGTCACCTCGAAATGGGCCTTGGGCAGTGTAAGCCAGGTAATTGCGGGGCTTCCGGCCGCGCGGCGGCACTGTATGCAATGGCAATGCCCGACCCAGGAGACTGGCCCGCGCAGACGGTAACGGATGGCGCCGCAGAGGCATCCCCCTTCGTGGACGGCCTCGCTGCTCTCGCTCATTGCTCCACCTCGCACCAGATCGGGGTGTGGTCCGAAGCCTTTTCGCGCCCCCTGGGCTCACGGTCGATACCGCTCGCCGTCAGGCGGTCGGCCGCCTGGGGCGAGAGCAAGAGGTGGTCGATACGGATACCAAGGTCGTTCTGCCAGGCGCCGCGCTGATAGTCCCAAAATGTATAGGCGTGGGGTTCGTTATGGAGGGCGCGAAACGCGTCCACGTAGCCAAGGTTCAGCAGCCTGCGAAACGCCGCCCGGGTTTCCGGCCGGTAGAGCGCGTCACCTTCCCAGGCCTTGGGGTCGTGGCAGTCCTCCGGTTCCGGGATAACGTTGTAATCGCCGCCAAGCACCAATGGCTGCTCGGTCCCGAGAAGCGCCGCGGCGTGGTCGCGCAGGTGAGCCATCCAGTCAAGCTTGTAGGAGAATTTCTCCGAGGCCACCGGATTGCCGTTCGGCAAATAGATGGCACCCACCCGCAATCCGAAGGTGGTTCCCTCCACATAGCGGCTCTGGGCATCCTCCGGCTCGCCCGGCAGGCGCTCGATCACGTCCTCGATGGGGGCCTTGGACAGGATCGCGACGCCGTTATAGGTCTTTTGCCCGACCACAGCCGCGTGATAGCCGAGGGATTCCACCTCCAAGAGCGGGAAGGCTTCGGTCTGGCACTTCAGTTCCTGCAGCATCACCACGTCGGGCGCGAAGCTTTCCAGCCAGTCCCGCAGGATCGGCAGACGTGCCTTGATGGAGTTGACGTTCCAGCTCGCCAGCTTGACCATGCTGGTTCCCTCGCCCGATCGATACGCCCAGTCCGTGCGCCCAATCGGCGGCGCGCGCCTTTCTTGATCCCTTATCGCGAAGGCCGGGTCAAGGCGAGACAGGCGTTAAATGGAAAAGGAGGCGCCGCAGCCGCAGGATGAGTTGGCGTTGGGATTGTTGACCTGGAAATAGGCACCCATGAGATCCTCGACGAAATCGATCTCCGCCCCTTGCAAGAGCTCGATGGAAGCCTCGTCGACCACGACCGTTGCGCCGTCGCGGCTAAACACCAGGTCGTCCTCGTTCACGTCGCTTTCGAAGTCGAAACCGTACTGAAAGCCCGAGCATCCGCCGCCGGACACCGAGAGACGGAGCATGAGGTTCTCATTACCCTCCTGCTTGGCGAGAAAACCGATCCGCTTGGCCGCATTCGCACTGACCTGCAACAGGGGTGCAGGCGCTCCATCACTGGAAGTGTCGATTCCCGTATCGCTCATATTCTCTCCACCATCGGCTTCATGCCCCAGCCCCAAGTATCTAGGTATCCAGACGCTCTGCGTCAAATGCGCTGAGCGCGTGCAAGCGTTGCGGGAGCTTGCCGCCAAGCGTAGTGTCGGCCCGAACGAGACTTCCATGGGGCGCCTCCCACGTGTCACTTTCACCCTACGCAAGCCTTCCCGCGGCCAGCCGCGGCCGCCTCGCTGTGGAGCAGGAAAGCAGCACGCGCACGCCCTTCCAGCGCGACCGTGACCGCATTGTGCACTCCGGGGCTTTCCGAAAGCTGCAGTTTAAGACCCAGGTCTTCGTTTATCACGAGGGGGACTACTTCCGTACGCGCCTAACGCATTCCCTGGAGGTGGCGCAAATCGCGCGCTCAATCGCCCGCAGCCTGCATCTCAACGAGGACTTAGCGGAAGCCCTGGCCCTGGCCCATGATCTCGGGCACACGCCCTTTGGGCACGCCGGGGAGGACGCGCTGCAAAAAGCCATGGCACCCTACGGCGGCTTCGATCACAACGAGCAGACCTTTCGCATCCTCACGAAGCTTGAGGAGCGCTACGCGGACTTCAACGGCCTGAACCTGACCTGGGAGACCCTGGAGGGGGTCGTCAAGCACAATGGCCCCGTAATGCAGCCGCGGTCCGCCATCGCCGAATTCTGCGAAGGCTTCGATCTGGAGCTCAACAGCTTCGCGGGCCCGGAAGCGCAGGTTGCCGCCTTGGCGGACGACATCGCCTACAACAACCATGACATCGACGACGGACTGCGGGCAGGGCTCTTCGCGATTGACGAGCTCTTGGACCTCCCCCTCGTCGGCGCCGTGTTTCGGGAGGTCGAGGGCCTGCACCCGGGCCTGTCCCGGGCGCGGCTTATTCATGAGGCGATCCGCAGGCTGATCAACCACATGGTAAACGACCTTCTGGCCGAAACGCGCGCTCGCTTGGCGCAAGCAGATCTGGTCTCCGCCGGGGATGTGCGCGCGCTCGACCGTCCGCTGGTGGCCTTTTCCGAAAACATGAAGGCCCAGGACGAGGCTCTGCGCGCCTTTCTCTTCCGCCGCATGTATCGGCACTATCGTGTAAACCGCATGACCGCCAAGGCGCGACGGGTGGTGGAGGAGCTTTTCGCCTTTTATCTGGAAGAGCCCAATTGTCTGCCCGACGCCTGGCGGGACAAGGTGGACGGAGCGCCAAGCGCGGCGGCTGCCGCCCGCACCGTAGCCGACTACATCGCTGGAATGACCGACCGCTACGCGCTCGAAGCTCACGAAAAGCTCTTCAGCCCCTACCAGCGCCCTTGACGCTTGCGAAACCCGGCAAGGTAACTGCGCGAGAAGTTCCCAGCTGACTTGACCGACTCGCGGCCCGATTGCTTCAATCTACTAAAGGGGTATGCGAATAGCCATTTAGGTGTCGGCGTCAGGCTCTGAAGTGAGCGTTCCCTGCGGGAATCAGCCGGTCCAACCCCACTCTTCTGTTAGGATCAGCGGGCTAGAATCATCGCCCCCGCGAGAGAAGTTTTAGGAACCGGCCCCATGGTGAATTTCGACTTAAAACCGCCCCGTGACGAGATCGACGAGCTTCCCAGGGCTGAGCCTCGGGACTTCGGCCGAGCCGCTGCCGACTCCGAGGGACCCAAGGCTTTTCCCGGGCGCGTAGGCGACGCGGCTTTGCTAGCGCGCAAGGTGATCGAGCACAACGACACAGCCAGCGACGACAAGCGGGGCTCCCGGGCCTTGCCGCTTTTCATAGCATTCCTCGCACTTGGCGCCTTCGGCGTGATCGTCTGGTACGCCTATAGCTGGGGTGTCGGCGACGGGGCTACGAACGGCTTGCCAGTGGTGCAGGCGCCGGAAGGACCAGATAAAGAACTGCCGAGCGAGCCGGGCGGGCTCGAGGTTCCCCATCAAGATAAGATGGTCCTCAATCGCGGCGACGAGAGCGCAGGCGAAGAGACGGTTGAGCGGCTCTTGCCGCCGCCCGAAGAGCCACGCCTGCCCGAAACGCCACAACTTGGCAATCTTCCGGGCTTGCCGCCAATCGACACGGCCTCCGGGGACGGTGAAGCGGCGACGGTGCTCGACAGCCGCCAACTCGAACCTTTCACGGCGGAAACCACCGAGGCGCCACGGGAGGTCACGGCGGCGCCCGAACCTCAGGCGCCCCAAGCTCCACAAACGCCCGCAGCGCCGGAAAGCGTTGACCCAACGGCTGGCACGGGCGCGCCAACCGCCGCAGCTCCGGTTGAAGAAGCCGCCGAGGCCGAGGCGCCGGTAGCGCCAGAGACGAAGCCCGAGGAGATAACGGCAGCCGAGCCAGCGCCGGTGGCGGAACCTTCTCCTGCCCCTGCCCCAGCACCCGAGCCAACCCAACAGGCAGCCGCAGCGACTGGTGGATACTTCGTGCAGTTGCTTTCAGTGAAGGACCGGGAGAACGCCGAAGCGGCCTGGAGCAAGCTGCAAGGCAAGTATCCCTCGATCCTGGGGTCTTCATCCTACAAGGTCGAGGAAGCCGATCTCGGGGATCGCGGCGTCTTCTACCGCCTTCTCGCCGGGCCGGTTCCCAGCGATGCGGAAGCTAGCGCGCTCTGCGGAAAGCTCGAGGCGAGCGGGCAGGGCTGTCTTGTTAGAAGGCCGTAGGGGCGGGAAAACCCGGCTGTGAGCGAGGCCCCGCACGCCGTCATCTTTGGGTGCGAAGGCGTTTCCCTAACCGATTGGGAAACTGGTTTCTTCCACGAGATGAACCCACTGGGCTTCATCTTGTTCGCCAGGAACATCGACTCGCCAGCTCAAGTTGGTGAATTGACCGCGCGAATGCGGGAGATTGTGGGGCGCCCGGATGCCCCCATCCTGATCGATCAAGAAGGCGGGCGGGTGCAGCGCTTGAGTCCACCCCATTGGCGTGCGGCGCCCGCCGCGGGGCGCTTCGGCTCCCTCGCGCTGAAGGATAAGGAGGCAGCGCTGCGGGCCGCGCGCTTGAATGCCCGATTGATCGCCAGAGAGCTGTCGGAACTCGGAATCAATGTCGACTGCTTACCGTGTCTCGATCTCAGGCGTCCGGAGGGGCACGCCGTAATCGGCGACCGCTCCTTCGGGGTGGATCCTCACCTTGTGAGCGAGCTAGGCAGGTCCGTGGCTTATGGCCTGCGTGACGGTGGCGTCATTCCGGTGATCAAGCATCTTCCGGGCCATGGACGCGCGGCCGTCGACAGCCATCTTGATTTGCCCCGGGTCGACGCATCGCGCGACGACCTCGAGCGGACGGATTTCGAGGCATTTCGCGGGCTGCGAGACGCCCCTTGGGGTATGACGGCCCACGTGGTTTACGAATCGATCGATCCCCGGTCGCCAGCAACGGTCTCGCCGGAGGTGATAGGAAAAATCATTCGGGACTCCATCGGTTTCGGGGGCCTTCTGCTATCCGATGATCTTTCGATGAGTGCGCTTTCCGGCGGCCTGGAGGAGCGGGCGCGCGAGAGCCTTATGGCGGGCTGCGACGTGGCACTACACTGCAACGGGAATGCCGAGGAAATGGCAGCGGTCGCCGGAGCGTGCGGCCCCTTATCGGAGATTGCCCTCGAGCGCCTGAACCGAGGGTATGCTTGGACCTCGCGCGACAGCGGCATCGACGCCCGCGCGGCCCTTCAGGAATTGGAGTCCTTGCTGGCTTGAACCGGGCGGGGCTCGACAAGACCGTGCCGCTGGACTAGAGGTGGCACCGGGAATTTGGCGAGGATCGCAGCGTGACAGTGGTTAATTTCAGCGAGGATCAGCCGGACAAGACGTCGCGGGATCACAATCTGGTTCTCGATCTCGAGGGCTTCGAGGGTCCGATTGACGTGCTTCTGCAGCTCGCACGGGACCAGAAGGTCGATCTTACGAAGCTCTCCATCTTGGCCCTTGCCGAGCAATACTTGGAGTTTGTCCACGCGGCGCGGCAAGTTCGGTTGGAACTTGCGGCTGACTATCTCGTCATGGCCGCGTGGCTTGCCTACCTGAAATCCCGGCTTTTGCTGCCGGAGCCCGAAACCGACGGGGAAGAGCCGACCGGCGCGGAGATGGCCGCGGCCCTCAAATTCCAACTCCAGCGCTTGCAGGCGATGCGCGACGCGGGGCGCCGCCTGTTCGAGAGGCCGCTGCTTGGCCGGGACACCTTTGCCCGTGGGGCGCCCGAGCGGCCCGCCGAGGTGACCACGGTGGTTTACGAGGCCGCCTTGTTCGAACTGCTGCGCGCTTATGGAGACATACAGGCGCGTGCGCGCACCCATGCCGGCCTGCGCATTCTGCCCCTGGACCTCTACACCGTGGAGGATGCAATCCGCCGCTTGTCGACCGTACTGGGCGAGATGCCGAGTTGGAGATCTCTTGCCTCTTTCCTGCCCAGCGACCTCGCGGACCCGCTGATGATGCGCTCCGCGATCGCCTCCACCTTTGCGGCGAGCCTGCAGCTGTGTAAATCCGGAGAGCTGGAGATGCGCCAAGATAATACCTTCGGCCCGATCTATCTGCGCTCGCCCGCCGGTGCGGAGGAGGACGGCGAGGCTCAAACGCCCCCGCGCGACGCCAAGGACGGCGGGGATCTGGGATCGATGGAGTAATGTCGGAAGATAGATTTGAGCAACTGCGTGTTATCGAGGCGCTGCTATTCGCCTCCGAAGAACCCTTGGCCCCGGGAAAGCTCGCGGTGTTTCTTCCCGAAGGCGCCGATGTTCCTGGCCTTTTGGAGGAGCTTAAGGGGCTCTACGCGAATCGTGGCGTGAATCTCCTGGAGCTGGGGGAGCGCTGGGTTTTCCGGACTGCGCCGGAC
>JARFRB010000097.1 GCA_029287455.1 Pelagibius litoralis
TGCGGGACATCGAGGCGGTTACCGAAGCGGGACCCTATGGCGTTTGCCCGGCGATCACCGAGAGTTTCAAGAAACTCGTCGGGGCCAAGATCGGCCGGGGCTGGCGCAAGACCTTGCTGGGCTTGTTCGGTGGGACGGCCGGGTGCACTCATCACCTGGAGATGCTTGTTGCCATGGCGACGGTCGCCTTCCAAACGCTCTATCCCTTGCGCGAATCGAAGGGCAAGAACGTCGGGGCGGACAGCAAGCCTGTGCTGATCGATTCTTGCCACGCCTTCGCCAGCGGCGGCGCGCTCGTGAAGCGCTACTGGCCCGATCACTACACTGGGGATTGAGGCCCCCGAAGGGGAGCCCAGCGGCTATATATTCTGCTTGAGCGCGCTGCTCGCCAGCTCCGCGTGCTTCGCGCCGAAGCCGCTGACCGACCCGTGCCCCGCCGCGGCATGCCCCGCTTCTGTGGAGGCGGCCCAGAAGTAGCTGAGGATGAAAGCGCGAACGGCCGAGGTTCGGCCCGAACGGCCGCGTTTTCCGTCGATAAGCTTGATTATTTGGCCGGCCGACATGCGTTCGCGCCAGCAAATCTCGTCCAAGGCATCCCACATCACGGGCTCCATGCGCATTGAAGTCCGTTGCTTGCCGGCGGTGACGTTGCGCGAAATCAGCGCGCCATAGGCGGCCGCCTCCTTATCGGCTTCGGCGGGCCTTGTCACGGGATGGGAGCCTTCTTGGCTCGACATTACACAATCTCAGGTAAATATAATTCCATTTAAAAGTGTATGGGCTTAGCTATAAATTGCAACCCAAAGGAATTAATAGCATATATTTTTTCCCGCAATTCGTGTGCATTTTGAATGCGGGAGAAGCGGTTACGCATACACTCCTAGATTTCCGATGGCGCCCGGGCTTGAATCTCCAGTGCGTGAATCGGGCCCGCCAGTTCCTCGGCAAGCAGCGCGTGGATTTGGCGTTGCCGGTCCAATCGGGATTTTCCTTCGAAGGCCGTGGCGACGATCTCCACGCGAAAGTGTGATTCTCCGCCGGGTCTGGCCCCGGCATGCCCGGCATGACGGGCCGAATCGTCGTGCACGGCCAAGCGCTGGGGCGCGAATTCAAGGCGCAGTTTTTCGGCGATGATGTCAGCGAGGGGCATGACGCGATTTTCCTTTTCTCTCCGGCTGGTTTGGCGTAGCCATGACGGTGCTCAGGCCCCCGAAAACTGCCGCAAAGGGCCGTGGCTCACAAGGCATCCCTAGGATTTGAACTCTGTCCATCCCGGCTCGACCTCTCATCATTCTTGCCGCCGTCATCGTCTTGTGGGGCGCAAATTGGCCGGTGATGAAGATCGGTGTGACTCTCATACCGCCGCTTTGGTTCGCAACCCTGCGGATTGCTCTTGGAGCGATCACGCTGTTCGCGGTTTTGGCGGCTACCGGCGCCTTGAAGCGGCCGGGGCGGGCCGATTTGCCCGCTATTCTCGCGGTGGGATTCCTGCATATGGCCGTTTTCCTGGGCTGCGTCAATTTGGCGCTGCTCTATGTGGGCGCCGGCAGGTCCGCCGTGCTTGCGTATACCACGCCGCTTTGGGTGGTGCCGGCCGCGGTGCTCTTTCTCGGCGAGCGGCTCGACCTCTTGAAGGCCGTCGGGCTGCTGATCGGCTTTCTGGGCATCTTGACGCTCTTCAACCCGGCCGCGATGGATTGGTCCGAGCCTACGGCGATCTTGGGCAACGGGCTGCTCATACTCGCCGCCTTCGCCTGGGCGGGTGCGATTGTGCAAGTCCGTGCCCATCGCTGGGAGTCCACGCCGCTTCAACTGGCACCCTGGCAAATGCTGGTCGCCCTTCCGATTCTTGCCATCGTAGCATTCGTGGTCGAGGGCATCCCCGAGGTCTCCTGGTCGCCGAAACTCGGTTGGATCCTGGCCTACAACGGCCCCTTGGCGACGGCCTTCTGCTTCTGGGCGGCGACGACGGTCGCACGCGACCTGCCGGCGATCACCACGTCCCTCGGGTTCTTTGGGGTGCCTATGGCGGGCATCTTGTTTTCCGGTCTGATTCTCGGCGAGCCGCTAGAGTTCAGCCTGGGCCTCGGGCTGGCGTCCCTGATCCTTGGCTTGACCCTGGTGAACCTTTCCGACAGCCGCCGCGCCAAGCAGGTGGGTGGGGGTGCGAAACCATGATCTTACTCCGCAATCTCCGCCTGGCCCGCCTTGCCTCGGTGGGTCCTCCGCTCCATACTCAGTGAATGGCGAGAAGCGACGAACACGCCTTGAACGGCCCCTTTCTGGCGACGGGCGAAGCGGCAACCCCCTGCCAGCATCCTGACTGCGGCGAAGCGGGGAATTATCGGGCGCCCGTGGGCCGCGATAGGCCGAACGAATTCTACCGTTTCTGCCTCGAGCATGTGCGCGCCTACAACAAGGAGTGGGACTATTACCGGGGCATGAGCCTCGACGAAATCGAGAAGGAGCGGGGTCGCGACGCGACCTGGCAGCGTCCAACGTGGCGGTTGGGCGGCGCCAGTCCCCACGCTTTCACCGAGGACGACAAGGTCGTGGATCCGCTCGGCGTATTCTCCGCTCGCCAGGCAAGATCGCGGGCGCGCGCCAGAACGCGAAAGCTCAGCGAGGAAGAAAAGGCGCTCGACACGCTCGGCCTGAAACTGCCTTGCGGCTTGAGTGAGGTGCGGACCAGGTATAAGGAACTGGTTAAACGGCTGCACCCGGACGCCAATGGTGGCGACCGCGCCGCCGAGGAGCGCCTGAAACTGGTCAACCACGCCTATTCGACCCTGAAGGCGTTTTACGCCTAGCGGTCAAGGTTCTACGGATGGTGAATTCGCGCCGCGGGATACGGCCTGGCGGCTAAGATTTTGGACACGGGGATCATTCGAGACTGACGATGCAAGAAACCGAAACCTTGAACGACATGCCAAGCGGCACGCCGGATATCACAATTTCCGTCCGGCAGAGCTTTGGTATCGATTCCGACATGCAGGTGCCTGCCTATTCACAGGGCAGCGACTATGTTCCGGAGTTCGACGAAAGCTATCGCTTCGACCGCGATACCACGCTCGCCATTCTGGCCGGCTTTGCCTACAACCGCCGCGTCATGATCCAGGGCTATCACGGCACCGGAAAGTCCACCCACATCGAGCAGGTGGCCTCGCGCTTGAACTGGCCCTGCATCCGGATCAACCTCGACAGCCATGTCAGCCGCATCGACCTGGTGGGCAAGGATGCCATCGTCTTGAAGGACGGCAAGCAGGTGACGGAGTTCCGCGAAGGCCTGCTGCCCTGGGCCTTGCAGCGTCCCACGGCCTTGGTCTTCGACGAATACGACGCTGGCCGCGCGGACGTCATGTTCGTCATTCAGCGGGTGCTGGAGGTCGAAGGAAAGTTGACGCTTTTGGACCAGAACCGCGTGATCCGTCCGCATCCCGCCTTCCGGCTTTTCGCCACCTCGAACACGGTCGGTCTTGGCGACACCACTGGGCTCTATCACGGCACGCAGCAGATCAATCAGGGTCAAATGGACCGCTGGAACATCGTTGCGACCCTGAACTATCTGGAGCACGAGGAAGAAGAAGAGATCGTGCTTTCCAAGGCGCCGGACTACGACACCAAGGAAGGGCGTGAGCGCATCAAGGCCATGGTGGCGCTGGCGGACATGACCCGCGCCGGCTTCATCAATGGTGACATCTCCACCGTGATGAGCCCCCGGACCGTCATCACCTGGGCCGAGAACGCGCGCATTTTCAACGATGTGGGCTTCGCCTTCCGCACCACCTTCTTGAACAAGTGCGACGAGATCGAGCGCCCGGTCGTGGCGGAGTATTATCAGCGCTGCTTCGGAACCGAGTTGCCGGAAAGCGGCGTCAAGGCGACCCTGGTCTAAGGCCAGCCGGGAGCGCGAAGGGATGAATCAGGCGGAAACCCCCATCGAGCGGTTCAAGCGGACCACCGGGGCGACGATCCGCGCCCTGTCCGAACGGGACGATCTGACCGCGAACTTCGCAGCGAACGCCCAAGGGCTCGTCGGGACCGAGGTGCGCCTGGCCTTGCCGTCGCGCGACCTGCCCGCCGGGGAAATTGCCAGCGTCCGGGGCGAGGCGGACGCGGTCGCCCTGCGCTTGCGCCACCATGACGACGCCCTGCATTCAGCCCTGCGCCCGGGCGAGGCCGCGGCGCGCGAGATCTATGACGCGGCCGAGCAGGCGCGCTGCGAAGCGCTGGGCAGCCGCCGCATGGCCGGCTGCGCCGCCAACCTGGATGCCGCCTTGGAGGAACGCTATCGGGCGCGCGGCTATCACCGGGCAAAGAACCGCGAGGACGCGCCCTTGGCGGAGGTCTTGCGGGTCTTGACGCGCGAGGCCTTGACCGGCCAAGCGCCGCCGCCCGCCGCAAAGCCGATGATCGATCTATGGCGCTCTTCCCTCGACGCGCAGGTGCTCAAGGACATCGCAGAGTTGGGCGAGGTCATTCAGGATCAAGGCGCCTACGCCAAGGCGGTGCGGCAGATGCTGCGCCACCTCGACTTCGACCCGGGCGCGGACGAAGAACCCCTCAGCGACGACCAATCCGAGGAGGGGGAAGAGGAGAACCAGCAGGACAACAGCGAGATGCGCGGCGAGTCCGGCGAGCAGGACACCAGCGAGTCGGGCGCGGCCGAGGAAGGCGCTGACGCGGAGATGGGGGAGGGCGAAGGCGGGGAGGACGATACCGCCGAAACCGAAGGCGAGATGATGGCGGGCGCCAGCGAGGAGGATCCGGGCAGCCCGGGCCGCCGTCCGCAGTTCGACGACCGGCGCAACGCCAATCCCGAATCGCCCTATCACGCCTTCACCCTGGATTTCGATGAAACGGTCGAGGCGCAAGATCTCTGCGATGCGGACGAACTCACCCGCTTGCGGCAGATGCTCGATCAGCAGCTCGCCCACCTGCAAGGCGTAATCGCGCGGCTTGCCAACCGTCTGCAGCGGCGGCTGCTCGCCAAGCAAACCCGGGCCTGGGAGTTCAATCTCGAGGAGGGCTTGCTGGACACAGCCCGGCTGGCCCGGATCATCGCCAATCCCAACCATTCCTTGTCCTTTAAGATCGAGCGCAAGACCGACTTCCGCGACACCGTCGTGACCTTGCTGATCGACAATTCCGGCTCCATGCGTGGCCGGCCGATCACCGTGGCGGCCATGAGCGCGGACATCCTGGCGCGCACCCTGGAGCGCTGCGGCGTGAAGGTGGAGATACTTGGGTTCACCACGCGCATGTGGAAAGGCGGTCAGTCCCGTGAGCGCTGGATCTCCGCCGGAAAGCCGGGCAATCCGGGCCGGCTCAACGATCTGCGGCATATCATCTACAAGTCCGCCGACATGCCCTGGCGGCGGGCCCGCAAGAACCTCGGCCTGATGCTGCGCGAGGGAATCTTGAAAGAGAATATTGATGGAGAGGCCTTGTTGTGGGCCCACCAGCGCTTGCTTGCGCGCACGGAGCAGCGGCGCATTCTGATGGTGATTTCCGACGGCGCGCCCGTGGACGATTCGACCCTCTCGGTCAACGCGGGAAACTACCTTGAACGCCACCTTCGCGAGGTGATCGCAAGCATCGAGGCCCGTTCGCCGGTCGAACTGGTGGCCATTGGGATTGGACATGACGTGACCCGCTACTACCGGCGGGCCGTGACCATCGTGGACGCGGAACAACTTGGCGGCACCATGATGGAGAAGCTCGCCGAGCTCTTTGACGACGACCCGGCGTTAAAGGATAGCACGGCGCGCCCGAGCCCCGGCGCAAGGCGGCGGGCGGCCGGCTAGCACACTTCGGCGCGGACCGCGGATAGCTCCGGTTTGGTGGAAGAAGCGCGCCGCTGACGAAGGCTATACCCCATTCCTGGCAAAAGCCGTCCCGTCGGCTGGCCAATGACCGGGGAACCGCGGCAACGAAAGACGAGCGCTTCTTCAACCCTGTGCGCTCCGCTTCCGATACGCGCCGTGGCTTCCGATCCACGCGGGCAGCGGATTCGCGGCCCTATCCCCGCAAATGCTGGGCCAAGAAAGTCAGAGTGCGGGCCCAGGCGAGCTGGGCGTCCTCTTCGTCGTAGCGTCCGCCGGTCGGATTGGCGAAAGCGTGGTTGGCGACGTACCAGTGGGTTTCGTAGGCCTTGCCCGCATCGTTCATTGCGGCCTCGAAGCCGCCCACCATCTCCGGGTTGATGAACTTATCCTCGGTGCCGAAGTGCCCCAGCACGGGGCCGGCGAGGTGGACCAGCTTTTCCGCCGGCTTGTTGACCCGCCCATAGTAGACCACGGTGGCATCGATCGGGGTCGCCGTCGAAGTCTCAAGGGACCAACCGCCGCCGAAGCACCAGCCCAGCGTGGCGATTTTTCCCGTCGTATCGGGCTGGCCGCGCAGCCACTCCACCCAGGACGTAAGGGTGTCCAGCGCGGCGCTGGGCTCAACCGCTTGCATCAAGAGGCGCGCGTTCTCCGGCGTGTCGGCGATTTCGCCGCCATAGAGGTCGACGGCCAGGGCCATGTAGCCTTGCTCGGCCAGGGCCGCGGCCATGGTCTTGATCTGGTCGTTCAGGCCCCACCACTCATGGATCAGCAGAACCGCAGGCGCCGGATCGCTTGAAGCCGGCCGGGCCAGGGACCCCGTCACTTCGCGCCCTTCACGCGTGTTGATGGTGATCGTCTCCAGACCTTCGGCCTGCGCCCGCGCCAGCCTGGGGTCCGCCAGCAGGGTGGCGAGGGGAAGGCTGGCCATGGCGGACAGAACCGTGCGCCGCGCGACGTTGGGTTGAGACATTCCTGGTTCCCTAAGGCTTGTGTTTCATCGGACCGGAGCGCACCGCTGGGCCGCAACCCAAACCGGCGCCCCTTTTTGACATAAGTCCATGGCGCGCATCTCTCAAGAGGATTCCGGCATTGCGCCACGCAGGCCGGTGCGAGGTCAATCCCGCCCGGGTCCCGAGGCAAAGTCCTCCGCGAAGGCCAGCAAGCTCGCGTCGCTACCTGCCGGTCCGATTAGCGAAAGCCCGAGTGGGCAGCCCGAAACCCGTGCCAGGGGCAAGGTCACTTGCGGCAGGCCGGAAAGCCCCGCAATGGAGGTCAAGGAGAGGACATGCAAGCGATGGCCGCCCAGGGCTTCTGCGCTCGCGGCGCAAAGCGGTGCTATGTTTGGCGCGGTTGGAATCGCCAGAAGCCTTCCAGGCGCCAGGCTCGCGCTCAAACGTTCGGCGAACTTGGCGCGCGCGGCACTGGCCGCCTGAGCCTCGGCCTCCCCGATAGTGCGGGCCCAGGCGAAACGCTCGGCGATGTCCGGACCGAAGCGTGGGTTTTGGGCGGCGATCCAGTCGCCGTGGACGGCGGAGATCTCGCGCGCTTGGATGGTCCGGAAGCGCTGCATCCATTCCCCCAGGCCACCGCCCGGTGCTCCGGCCTCGAAATCTTCGCCGCCGCCGAGGCGGGCACGCAAGAGTGCGACCTCCGGCTCCAGCGCGGCCCTGGCCGGCGGCTCGGCCAAGGCAAAGGCGTCGGTGGCGATCAGCAGCCGCTCGAAGGCCATGGGCGCCGGGTCCGGGCCAAGCAGCACCTCGCCCACCCGGCGAAGGGTTTCCGCGTCGCGCGCGAACCAGCCGACGGTGTCGAAGCTGGGCGCCAGGGGCATGACCCCCGTCAAGGGGATGCGCCCATGGGTCGGCCGCAGACCGAACACACCGCAGTAGCTTCCGGGGATGCGGACCGATCCGCCGGTATCGCTGCCCAGCGCCGTGTCGCAAAGCCCGCCCGCCACCGCCGCCGCCGATCCGCAGGATGATCCGCCTGGAATTCGGCTCGGCGCGTTCACGTTGGCCGGCGTGCCGTAGTGAAAGTTTTGACCGTTCAAGCTATAGGCCAGCTCGTCCGTGATGGTCTTGCCGACCAGGCTGGCCCCTGCGTCAAGCAGGGCCTGGACCGCCCAGGCGTGCTGTTTGGCCGGGGCATGGCTTGCCGCCCAATCAGGGTTTCCGCAGCCTGTCACGAGGCCCTCGGTGTCGAAGATATCCTTGACGGCGAATTCCAGGCCGGAAAGCGGTCCAGGGCGGTTGGGGGGCAGGGTGTGGCGCGGGCCGGGCACAAATGCGCCCAAGGGATCTTGGAGAGGTGATGCAGGGGTCATTCCAGGCGGGCTCACGTGCTGGTGCTGTCGATTTCGGGATCGCTCGGCTGGTCCCCGGGCTCACGGTCCCGAGGCGGGTTTTTGCGGCGAATGATGATGTCGCCGTTCTCGTCGATGATTGGCTTTTCGTACTGGGGAAGGCTTTCGATGAAGGCGCTGAGCGCGCGCATCAAAGATGCTATGCCCTCGGCGGCCAGTTCCTCCGCCGACCGATCCTCGGCCCCAGGCGATTGCTCTTGCGCCCGGGCGAGCGGTGGGGACAACAGCACCGCCAGCACGAGCGCCATGGCCGCCAACCGCGGCCGGACGGTGCCAGTGGGCCCAGAGTGCGGCCCATCGAGGTCGCGGCGCGGCATTCCCCCTTACTCCTCTTTCCGGTTTCTGCGCTCCTCAACAGCAGTTAAGCTCTTTCGCACCCCGCCGCAAGCCGTTGGCGGCGCTCATGACCCCGGAGTAGGGACAGGATAAGCGGATGAGCGACGATCTGGCCTTAATGTCCGCGGTCGAGATCCTGCGCGGGTTCGCGGATGGCCGTTTGTCACCGGTGGAGGTGACGCAGGCCGCGCTGAAACAAGTGAAAACGCATGACGGCACCTTGAATGCCTTCGTCTTGCTGGACGAGGAAGCTGCTGTCGAAGCGGCCCGGCAAAGCGAGGCACGCTGGCAGCATAAGGCCCCGCTCGGGCGCTTGGACGGTGTCCCCACGACCATCAAAGACATCGTGCTGACCAAAGGTTGGCCGACGCTTCGCGGTTCCGCTGCCGTCGACCCGGCCGGCCCTTGGCGAGAAGACGCGCCCGCGACGGCGCGCTTGCGCGAGCACGGCGCGGTTCTGCTCGGAAAGACAACGACCCCGGAATTTGGCTGGAAGGGTGTTACGGATTCCCCGGTGAGCGGCATAACGCGCAACCCCTGGGATCCAAGCATGACGCCAGGGGGATCGAGCGGGGGTGCCGCGGCGGCGGCGGCGGCCGGCATGGGGGCCTTGCATGTGGGAACCGATGGCGGAGGATCCATCCGCATTCCCTGCGGCTTTACGGGCATCCCGGGGATCAAGGCGACGTTTGGGCGGGTTCCGGCCTGGCCCTTGAGCCCTTTCGGCACCGTTTCACACGTCGGCCCCATGGCGCGCACCGTGGCCGATTGTGCCTTGATGCTTACAGTGATGGCTGAACCCGATGCGCGTGACCCCTACGCACTTCCCTACGCGGGCGAGGACTACACCGATGGGCTCGACAACGGGGTTCAGGGCCTCAAGCTTGCTTACTTTCCGTCGCTGGGCGGCTACCCCGTGGATCCCGAGGTGGCCCGCCTGGTCGACGCCGCGGCACGGAGCTTTGAGGATTTGGGGGCGCTGGTGGAGCAGCCGGAGCTTCAGCTTCCCGATCTCGTGGAGGTATTCAAGGTAATGTGGTGCGGCGGCGCGGCCAATCTGCTGCGCAAGCTTACACCGGACCAAGAAGGGCGCGTGGAACCGGGCCTGCGGGAAATCGCGCAGGCAGGCGCGGCCTATTCCCTTTATGACTACCTTGACGCCTTGGCGGCGCGCGAAGCCTTGACCTCGACGCTTGCCCTCTTGCAACGCCAGTTTGATCTCTTGCTTCTGCCCAGCTTGCCAATTACCGCCTTCGAGGCGGGGCGGGAGGTGCCCGAGGGGGCGGGTCAGGCGCGCTGGTGGGAGTGGACGCCCTTCACCTGGCCTTTCAACCTGACCGGCCAGCCAGCCGCCAGCGTGCCTTGTGGCCTCGCCGGAAACGGCTTGCCCGTTGGGCTGCAACTGGTAGGACGCCGCTACGATGACGCCTTGGTTCTGCGGGCGGCGCAGGCCTTCGAGGCGCGCTTTCCCCCGAAGTTTCCGAGGCTCGCGGGCGCGCCTTAGGCGGCAGCGGACTCCCGCTCGCGCGTTTTCGACACATAAGCAAGTTCGCAATGCGCCCGGCAGTAAGGTTTGCCGGGGGCAGTTGCCTCGCCGCAGAAATGGAAGTCGGCCGTCGCCGGATCACCGATTGGCCAGGCACAGCTCTGTTGACCCGCGCTGGTGCGCTTGCCAGAAGAGCGCGGCGGCTCGACGGCCGGTGTCGGCTCGGAAGCGACTTCCGGGTCTTCCGGCGGCAGCGGAGCAGCGGCCTCGATCAGCGGTTTGGCGAAGATGGCGGAGCGCCGCCGCGGCGCAGAGCCGCTGCCCTTACGGATGGGTGAAGGGCGCGAGGGCAGCTTGAGCCGATGCGCCTTCCCAACGACCGCGTTCTTGGAAATACCGAGTTTCTTGCCGATGACGGAGGCTGAATGTCCCGCGTCCCAAAGGTGCACGAGCTCCTCAATACGTTCCTCTGTCCAAGTCATCGCTGATACGCTCCCTAGATATGCCATTAACAAAATATGGAAAGAAATCTATTCGACCACACCATATCGTGTAGCTTTATCGAAGTCGAGTGGGGAAGGTGACGTTTCTGTGGAAAACCGTTTCCCGGCCGCCCCCTCGAATCATCGGCTGGCGCCGGACGGCGCCTTTTGCTAGGAGAACGCCACGGAACAGGTGTCGCGCGGCCTTTGCGGGGCGTGACGGAGTGGAGTGGGAAAGCGTAGATGAGTTACAGCAGCCGCGGCGTGCTCTTGGGCGTGTTGTCGATGGTCGTCATCGTCACCGCCTCCAACATCTTGGTGCAGTACCCGATCAACGACTTCCTCACCTACGGCGCTTTCACCTACCCCGTGGCGTTCCTGATAACCGACCTGTCCAACCGCACCTTGGGACCGGCCAAGGCGCGTCAAGTGGTTGCGGCCGGTTTCGTGGTCGCTGTGATTGCATCGCTGGAACTCGCGACCGTGCGGATCGCGCTTGCTTCGGGCTCCGCTTTCCTGGTCGCCCAGCTTTTGGACATCACGGTCTTTGACCGCCTGCGCCGGATGGCATGGTGGCAGGCGCCGCTGTTTTCCTCCGTCATCGCCTCGGCGCTCGATACAGCGCTTTTCTTCGCCCTGGCCTTCGCCGGAACGGACGTGCCATGGGTCACCCTGGCGATGGGCGACTACTTGGTGAAGCTTCTGGTCGCCCTCGCGATGCTGATACCCTTCCGCTTGCTGATGAGCCAGCTTCCCGCGCGCGGTGCGGCGTAGAGCGATTCCGCGAACCTTGGCTTGGGGCCACGCGTATCGGAGCGCTGGTTATTGCCCAAGGGAATCGAGATAGCGCACCAGGTCTTCAACCTCTTGGTTCGTAAGCTGGGGATCTGGCATGCGCGGATGCGGGTCCACGAGAAATCCGCGGAGTTGAGCCTCCGTCACTCCGGGCTGAGTGGCGACCTGCCGGAAAGAGGGCACGGCGTCGGTGCCGCGGCCGCCCTCTTCCACGACGTGGCAATGGGCGCAGACCTGCCGGGCGATATCCAAGCCGCGCGCCGCGTCACCCTGCTGGGATAGCGCCGCCGGCGCGAAACCGGCCAGGAGCGTGAAGACCCCCAAGGGGACAAGAGCGAAGCGAAGGGTACGAGGCCTGACCATGGCGCCACCTTTCCTGAAGCTGGCGGAAGTTCCCGCCTGGAGTCCGAAACAACCGCCTTAACGCGAGTTTGTGGGGAAAAGGCTACCCGATATCGCGCCCAGATTCGCGAAAAAATGCGTTATATAGTATGTAATGAGGCCGATGTGCCAAACACCCTATAAGCCTCGTTCACAGTTTGAGCCTAGGCGCGAAGATGGACGTCGATAGTCTCTACCAAGCCCTGTTGGCGCACGCCGGATCGCCGTCGGTCGTTGCCCTCGGCATTCTAGCGGCCACCTTTGTGCTGGAAGATGTGGCCAGTGTCGCCGCCGCGCTTTTGGCCGCCGCTGGCGTTATCGCCCCTGGTTTAGCCTTGGCGGCGCTTTTCGCCGGCATCGTGCTTGGGGATCTTGGGCTCTATGGATTGGGCCGTTTGGCGACGCGAAATCCTTTTGCCAGGCGGATCCTGCGGCGCCGGGGATTGATTCAAGCGCGGGGATGGATGGACTCAAGGCTTTTCGCCTCGGTTTTCGGTGCGCGTTTCGTGCCCGGCGCGCGGCTGCCCACCTACACGGCCAGCGGATTTCTGGGCCTGTCGTTCCTGCGGTTCGCGCTCGCGGCGGTGATCGCGAGCGTGATTTGGACCAGCGGCCTTTTCGCTGTGATCTATTCCTTCGGCGCTTTGGTTTGGCAAGAGCTCGGCCCATGGCGCTGGGCCGCCGCCGCGACGCTGCTGTCTTGCGCGATTGTTCTTCCGCGTCTTTGGGTTCGTTTTGGCCGAGTCACGCAGCGGGGGTGAAGGGTCATGCCCACGCTCCAGAGCTTTTCTCATGAGAAGGCCGTCGGACCGGTAAATGGGGAGGCGCAGCCAGCGCCAGACCTCCACCCGGGCATGCCGCCACTCGACCTCTCAGGTAAGCAACTGTCGTTCTTCGAGTTCTGGCCGACCAAGCTGTTCTACATCCCAATTGGCGTGCAATGGCTTTGGCTCTCGTTGAAGTTCCGGGGCTTGACGCTGCCGACGCTTGCCAACCCCGGCTTTCCCTTCGGTGGACTGATCGGGGAGTCGAAGTCCCGGATATTGGACCTCGCCGGCCCCGCGGCCCGAGCGCGCATCGCCCCGTGGATACTGGTTCGCGGCGCGGCCGACCAGGGCCGTCCAGGGTTGGATTGCCGGCGGATTCAGGAGCGCTTGGATTCGGCGGGCCTTAGCTTTCCCCTGGTGGCCAAGCCGGATATCGGCTGCCGGGGAGCGGGTGTGAGGCTATTGCGCGGCCCGCGCGATCTCGCTGGCTATCTCGCGGGCTTTCCCCAGGATTGCGACCTTGTTCTGCAACGCTATGTGCCTCACGAGGGCGAGGCCGGCGTGTTCTACGTGAAGCTGCCAGGTGAGTCGAAGGGCAAGCTTTTATCGGTGACCCTGAAGTACTTTCCCAAGGTGGTGGGCGACGGGCGCGCGACCCTGCGCGAGCTGATTGCCCGAGATCCCCGGGCCAGGCGGGTCGCGCGGCTTTATATCCGGCGCCATCGCGCACGCCTGAACGAGGTCATTCCCGAGGGCGAGCCCTACCGGCTGGTGTTCTCCGGCAGCCACTGCCGAGGGGCCATTTTCCGCGATGGCCGGCCCTACGTGACTCCCGCGATGACCGAGGCGTTCGAGGAAATAGCCCGGGACTTGCCGGAATTCTACTTCGGGCGCTTTGATGTGCGGTTTCCCGACATCGAGTCATTGCGCCGGGGCGAGGACTTCACCGTGGTGGAAATCAATGGGGCCGGTAGCGAGGGCACGCACATCTGGGACCGCAAGACCACCTTGCTAGAAGCGTATCGTTCCTTGATGGAGCAAAGCGCGCTGCTCTACGAGGTCGGTTTCCGCAACCGCGCCCGCGGGTTTCGACCGGCGAACCTGCGCCAGGTTTGGCGGGTCTACTGGTCGGAGAAAAGGCTCGTCGCGCAATATCCCTCAACCGATTGACGCTTTTGCCGCCGCGGCGGCCAGGAGCCCCGTTTCGTTGGCGAACGCGGCTAGGCGAGCAGGCTCGCGGCCCCGGCGATGCGGTAGTGGCCCTGCGCGACCACGTCCGACGGCGCTCGCCGCCAATCGGCCTCCATAAAGTCCAACGCGGTGGCGTAGCGATCCACCAGGTCGCTATTGCCGACGAGCAACACGCTTTCGCGGGTCCTCATGAAGTTCGCGCGGCCTTCGCGCAGTTCCTCTCCGATGAGAAGGCCCGAGAGATAATCGGCCGCCGCCTCCTTCTCAAGCTGATGGAACAAGGTGAGGGTGCGCGAGGCGAAAAGCCTGTGTAAGAGCGCCCCTTCACCAGCCATTCCCGCCGTCAGTCCACGCAAGAATCCTTCCCGGCGAAACGGGCCTGTCACCATCAGGCGCCCAAGGATGGTGTGATCGCGCAAGGCTGCGAAGACTTCGCCGGTCATATATGTCGCGAAGCGGGTCAGCGCGCGGTTCTCTAGCCGGACCCACTTGCTATGAGTGCCCGGAAGAATGAGCAGCGCCGTGTCCCCGCTCTCTGGAAAGCACCCTAGAATCTGCGTTTCCTCGCCCCGCATGACGTCCGGCGTGCCCTCGGCGTCGTGGTGACGCAAGCCCGCGACGAAATGGATGGTCCGCCCGCTGGCGGTGGTATGGGAAATCAGGCTTCGCGCGAGATCGGATAAGTTGCACGGCGTCGTGAGATAGGGTGTTTCGATCCAGCCCTGACGGCTCGTGATCATTCCCGAGGCAAGTGTGGGAAGGTTTGGGTATCTCTCCAACCAAGTGGACAGAACCGATTCAAGCACGTCTTCGAAGGCGTTGTCCGGCGTGTTGAGGATTCCCCAAGGGCCCTCGGCGCGCTCGCGCACTTCGCCCGACGCGCCGACCAGATAGGCGCGGAACGACGATGTGCCCCAGTCGACACTGATCAGGCTGGGTTCTGCCATGGCGCTTGCTCCTGGCACGGCATCGTCCGCACGTCAAGGCAACGATGCGCCGGTGGGGAAGGATAGCGGCTCAGGGCTGTAGCCAGAAGGAATCGGGCTCGTACAATCCGAAGTTGGCGCCGGGATACCAGGCGAAGATGCCCTCTTCCGGAACGTTCATCAGGCCGCGCGACACCACGATGGGCTGGGGCACGCTCGCGACCGTGCCGATGGTGAATACCTGCTGGGCGTGAATTGCGAGCATTTCGAGCCAGAGGTCCGCGCGTTCGGTGTCATCGGTCGCTTCCGTCCACTGTGCTTGCAGGTCCAAAAGCTTCTGGACTTCCGGCAGATCCACGGGCTCACCCGCTTGACCGTCGGTTTGCTCATAAGCACCCCATTTCGGCCATTGCGGATTGAAGCGGTGATCGGGCACCAGCTCCTCGGGAGTGGTTTGGGCCGTCGCGATGCCTTTGGATAGGCCGGTCCACACCGACATCACAGTTTCGCCCGAGGCGATGCGGCCCCGGACCACGTCGCGCTGACTGGGCTTCGGCAGCAGCTTGACGCCAACCTCCGCCCAGGTGCTTTTGATGAGTTCGAGGATATCGGTTTGCTCGCTGCTCTCGCCCGCTGTCTCGACGATGAGATCGAGGGGGCGGCCATCGGGCAGGAGCCGGATGCCTTGATCCGTGCGCTCGGTAAGGCCCATCTCATCGAGCAGCCGGTTCGCACCTTCCAGGTCGAAGGTGGCCGAGGCTTCGGCGAATTCTGGGCGGAAGAGGGGGCTCGAAGGCAGGACGGTATTGGCGCTGGGCCGCGCCAGGCCGTAGTAAAGCACGGCATTGATGGTGTCCCGGTCGATAGCCAGGCTCAGCGCGCGCCGAAAGCGCGAGTCACGCAGGACCTCGCGCCAAGCCGGATCGTTGACGTTGAGGTTGGGGTAAAGCGCCATTTGGGAGCCGATGCCCTGGCTCCACAACAGCGTCGCATAGTCGGCCTCACCCTCTTGGTCGCGCAGCATCGCCATGTCGTTGAAGGAAAGTCCGCGCGCCTGAAGATCGCTTTCTCCTGTGGTGGTCTTGGCGGGAATGAGGCTGTTACTCGTGACCAAGAGAACCACCTCGTCGAGATAGGGAAGTTGGCGCCCCTCCTCGTCCACCCTATGGAAATAAGGATTGCGGGGCGCGCGAAACCGCTTCGCCGGCGGCCGGTTGCCGAGCCGCCAGGCCTGCAGCGTCGGCAGGTCGGGATTGTCCAGGCGGTACATGTTGCCGAAGCGCTCGTGCAGGGCCGCCCAACTCTCCACCACCTCCTCCTCGCTGAGGCGCTCTAGAGCCTCAGGGTCGGCGTAGCCGCCGTGGAACTGTTTGAGATAGTGGGCCGGGCGATAGACGAAGAGCGGATAGGCGCCGGCGATCCGGGGCAGGAAGAAGGGGTTGGGCCGGCTCCAGGTATAACGGACGGTATAGTCGTCGAGCACCTCGAAGAGCGGTGCTTCCCCCTCGACGAGCATGGCGCTGGGCGGGCCGCCCGGCGAGAGCTCTTCGTTGTTTGCCACATCCTCCCAGAAATACCGGAAATCCTCGGCGGTGAAGGGGTGGCCATCGGACCAGCGATGCCCTTCACGCAGCTTGAAGGTGAAGATCCGGCCCTCGTCCACGGTGATATCCCGCAAAATATCCGGGCGAAGCTGCAAGTCGCGATCGTAGCCAACCAAGCGGGCATAGCCGTAGACCACGAGAAGCTTCGTGTCCGATGGATTTCTCACCATGGTCCTGAGGGCGCCGCCGTACTGGCCTGTTTGGCGGCCGGTCGCCGCCATGTTCACAACGAGGGGCTCCACCGGCAAGCGCTCGGCCAAGGGCGGAAGCTCGCCGGCGGCAACGGCTTCCGCCAGACTTGGTGGATCCTCCGCAACTGCCGCAGCGGGAAATGCAATGACAGCCGAAAGCGCCGCGCCGCGGAGCCACCTAGCTAGCCATGGGGCGCGTTTCGCTTCCATCACAGCCCTCAAGCACGACGATGCGGCACGAAGTGCCGGGCGCTTCACCTCTGCGCCCGAAACAAGAAAATAGCATCCGGCGGTATCGCTTAAAACCCAATTCGGGCCTCGTCGCGATACCGCCGGGCGCGGCTTCGAGCGCTTGATCAGAAAGTGCGGGTTTCGCCCGGCTCCATGACCACGACCTCGGCCTCGGTCTCGCCCAGGGCTTCAATCAGTTCTTCCGGCGTGCCCTTCAGCAGCGGGAAGGTACCGTAGTGAACCGGCACGATGGTTCGGGGGCCTAGCAGGTTCTCGATGGCGTAAGCGGCGTGCGTCGGGTCCATGGTGAAGTGCCCGCCGATCGGCAGGAAAGCCACGTCCGGATCGTAGAACGAGCCGATGAAGGCCATGTCCGCGAAGACGCCGGTGTCGCCCGCGTGATAGATCGTCTTGCCGTCCTCCAGCTCGATGATGAAGCCGATGGGCTCGCCACCGGGGTGCACGGCGCCGTCGTGAATGACCTCGGAGCTATGATCCGCGCCGACCATGGTCACCGTGATTCCCTCCACCGGCTGGATCGGGCCGCCCTTGTTGAAGCGGATCAACTGCTCCTTCGAGAGCAGGCCCAAGAGGCGGAAGGTTTGACCCATGTCGGAATTCATGGCGACCTTGGCCCCTGTCATTCCAGCCAGCTCTACGGTGTCGCCGACATGATCGCCGTGCCCGTGGGTCAGGAGGATGAGGTCCACTTCGCCAATCTTGGACAGGTCCTTGTATTCTTCCGGGGTCTTGGGGTTGTTGGAGATGAAGGGGTCGACGAGGATCACCTTGCCGCCCGGTGTTGAAATTTTGAGGGCGGATTGCTCGAACCATTGAATTTCCACCGCGAGGGCGGGCGCGGCCGCTAGGCACAACACGGCCATGGCGATGGCCCCGATCCGGGCGAACGTGATCGTCATGCGAAACTTCCTTGCTGGGATTGAGCGCAAACGAGCTTAGACGAGTTGGCCACTGCGCGATATTGAATTTCCGTGAGCGGAAGAAGCCGGGCGCTCCGGTGCAAGGGGCTCGGGCCAAAGGGGGTTCGGGCCGAAAGGGGCGCGTGCGGAATGGGGCGACAGTGGAAGGGCGGGACCGCAATCAGGCCCTTTGCTGCTTCCACTTTTTCAGCCGCCGCTCCATCACGTCGAAGGCGTCACGCACCGCGACCATGACATCGGCATGGGCATCGACGTTGCCCGGTTTTCCGGTCACCAGCAATTCCGACCCCGGCACGCGCACCTCGATGTGAACCTCGTAAAGGTTGCCGCTTTGGTGACTTTCGTGGGGGGCCTTGATGAAGACGTGGCAACTGGTGATCCCGCTATAAAAACGCTCAAGCCTCTGCGCACGCTCGCGAACCCGAGTCTCGACCGCCGGGGATACGTCCATATTGCGAAAGGAAATTTCCAAGGGTGTTTGCATTCGCGCACCGCCGCCTCTATCGCACATTCTGAAGAACCTAACATCCCGCCGCCAGCGTGGGTTCCGGGGGCGTCGGTCAGGGAACTTATAGCAAGGGCGGTTGTATATCTTCAAAGTCTCCAAAGCGACTGGCATTCGAGGAAGGGGTTGGACAATGACCTCCGGGACGACATGGCTCGTGGTGGCCGACGCAGCCCGGGCGCGGATCTTCCGCGTCGAGGATCGTGGAAGCAAGCTGGTACCCGCATCCAATCATCAACTTGTACATGCGAGTCTCGCCGACAAGGAACTCGTGAGCGATAAGCCGGGCCGCACCTTCGACCGTTTCGGGCAGGGCCGCCATGCCAAGGAGCCACCGAGCGACCCGGCGGATATCGAGGCGCGGCGTTTCGCCCGGGAAGTCGTGGAGACTCTCGACGCGGAGCGTAAGAAGGGTGCCCTCAGCCATGTGATACTCGTCGCGCCGCCTGGCTTTCTCGGCGATTTGAGGGCGGAGATGCGCGAACCTTTGAGCCGTATTGTCGCGGCGCAGGTCAATAAGGATCTTTCGAAGCTCACCCCAGCCGAATTGATTGAGCATTTGGGGGAGATGCTCTCCATTTGATCGGATAGGCGACGGCGATTTCGGGACAGAACTGGTGAGCCTTAAGCGCCATTTGCCCGCGATGTCAGGCCTTTAGTCTTCCAGGCTGGTTGCAAACGTCTGGAAGAGGGTTCGTGCTCGAACGCTTTATGCATCTTCGCGCCTCCGCGATTGGCCTGCCCGCCTGCGTGCTTTTGCTGTTGGGGGGATGCGCGCTCTGGCAGGATGAATCCGGGGAAATCTGCGGTGGCCGCTCTTGCGAACCGGCCAAAGCCGCCATTGTCGATGTGGGGTCGAGCAACGCCCCATCCGGGGATGCAGCGGCGGATTTCTCCTTGGCGCCTTCGCTTGCCCCACCGGCCGAGGCGGATAGCGAGCCCCCTTCGTCCTCGGAGCCGGTCATGATGCCGACCCCGACCTTCTTTCTTATCGCCCCGAAGCCGGTTGTGACCTTCGAGGCTAGCGATCTTGGCAATGACGCCAGTGCTTCCGGTGGCGGCGATGGCGGCGCGGCGGGTAACGATGGCGCGGCGGGTAACGACGGCGCCGGTCCGTCGGGAGACGCGGGAGCGGACGGGGCCGCCGGCGGGAGCAGTGGAGATGATGGCAATGGAGGCAGCAACGGCGGCGGCAACGGCAACGGCGGGGGCAACGGGGGTGGTAACGGGGGCAATGGGAATGGCGGGGGCAACGGAAATGGCGGGGGTAACGGGAACGGCAACGGGAATGGCGGGGGTAACGGCAACGGCGGCGGAAATGGAGGCGGCAACGGCGGCGGGAACGGCAACGGCCGCTAGAACGCAAAGCTGACATCTTCGCGCGAAGTCCTCTGCCAGGATAAGCGCTTGCGGAGGGTGGCGGGCGGTTAGAGAATGCCGTCATGCACTTCGACCCACTGCGCGAGCGCCACGGGTTGGCGTACGATCCCTTCAAGAGTTGCACGGTGCCGCGCCCGATCGGGTGGCTGTCCACGGTGAGCCAGGAGGGCGTGCACAATCTGGCACCCTACAGCCAATGGCAAAACCTCAGCTTCGATCCGCCCATGGTGATGTTTGCCGCCAATCGGACCCCCGATGGCCGACGCAAGGACACGGTGGTCAATGCCGAGACCACCGGTTTTTTCGTCTGGAACATGGCAACCTTTGAACTGCGCGAGGCCGTCAATTCCTCCGCCCAGGCGGTGGCTCCGGAGGTCGATGAGTTCCTGGAAGCAGGCGTGACGAAGGCGCCTTGCGTCGAGGTGCCTGGCGCGCGGGTCGCGGAATCGCCTGTGCACTTCGAATGCCGCTATCTCAGCACCCAAAGCCTCGAGGGCGAAAGCCCGGTGGGGACGGTTGATGTGGTCTTCGGGAGAGTCGTACGCATACACATTCGGGATGACGTCATCGGTGCCGATGGGAAGCTCGATATCTTGAAGATCAGGCCCATTGCCCGCATGGGCTACTATGACTACACAGTGGTCGATAATATCTTCGAAATGCGCATTCCCAACGCCAGCGCGGCTGAGTTGGCCGGGCTCGAGGGTCGCGGAGATTAAGGTGGCGCAGGCATTGCGCCCTAGGGAAAGGAGGGAGCATGAGCGCGTACTTGGTCTGTCTCGTAAAGGTCAAGGATCCGGAAACCTACAAGAAGTACACCGCGCGTACACCTGAGCTGATTCGCAAGTACGGCGGCCGCTTTCTGGTTCGTGGCGGTCCGGTGGAGGTGATCGAAGGAGCGCCCTTCGAAGACCGCTTGGTGGTGCTTGAGTTTCCCTCGGTTGAAGTGGCGAAGACTTTCCATGCATCGCCGGAGTATCGTGAAGCCATGCAACATCGCCTGGCGGCGTCCGAAGCGACATTTCTGCTGGCCGAGGGTGTGCCGGAGGGTGTCGCGGCCCCTGACGACAAGGTCGAGGCTTCGGGCCCTGGATGAGGGCTGAACCCCCTCTCGACGCCTTGGCCAGAGAGGCCAGCGGCGCCATCGCGCGCGCGGAGGCGAACTTGGCGGCCGGACAAGTGAAAGCCGCCACCTGTGGATGAAGATGCGGTTCGGCTTGGGCACGAGGGTGTCCTCCGGATCCGAGGCAGGGAGAGCCAAGACCGATGACGCCGAAAGAGGAACCAGCCCGCTCCCGCTTGGCCATCGGCGCGATCAGCGGCACCTCCATGGACGGAATCGACGTGGCCTTGGTGGAAACCGATGGCGAGGGGGTGGCGAGGCAAGGGCCAGGAGCCACCTACGCTTACCCCGCGGCCACCCGTGAAAGCCTTCTGCGACTCCTGTCGAATCCGGAGGCGGCTGAACTGGACCCCTTGCGCGAGCTCGAGGCTGACGTCACTGAAGCCCATGCCGAAGCGATCGAGAAATTCATCGCCGACTTCGCTCTGGAGCCTCGAGAAGTTGCCGTGGTTGGCCTGCATGGGCAGACGGTGCTGCATCGTCCGGAACGCCGGTTTACCCGGCAACTCGGCGATCCCGCGGCTGTCGCCAGGCGCTTGGGAATCGGCACGGTCGGGCACTTCCGCCATGCCGACGTCGCAGCGGGCGGGCAAGGCGCGCCTTTCGCGCCGCTTTACCACCGGGCCCTGGCGTCCGGGCTCGAGCACCCGGTGATGGTTCTCAATCTTGGCGGTGTGGGCAACGTCACCTACATCGACGGGGAGTTCGTGACGGCTTTTGATACCGGCCCGGCCTCGGCCTTACTGGACGATTTCATGGCGGCCCGGCGCGGTGTGGCTTTCGACAAGGACGGCGCCTTGGCGGCGGAGGGAGAGGCTCGGCGCGATTTGGTGGATGCCTTCATGGCAAACCCCTTCTTCGCCCGAAAGCCACCCAAGTCCCTCGATCGCAATGACTTCCACGGCGCCGCACGGAGTGTGGAGGGCTTGCCGGATGCCGAGGGTGCTGCGACCCTCGCCGCTTTCACGGTTGCCGCGAGTGCCGCCGCGCTGGATCACGTGCCCCGGCCGCCCAAGCGCTGGCTGGTCTGTGGCGGGGGGCGCCTCAACCAAAGCTTCATGCGGGGCTTGCGCGAGGCCCTCGGCGTGCCAGTGGATCCGGTTGAGGCGGTTGGCTGGAACGGCGATTATCTGGAAGCCCAGTGCTTCGGCTTCCTCGCTGTGCGTGCGCTCGAGGGGCTGCCGCTCAGCCTACCCGCCACCACCGGGGTGCCGCATCCCATGCCGGGCGGCGAGCTCTATCGGGCCAGCGCCTAAAGCTCCCTGACGAACTCCAGCATCTTCTCGCGCTCGCTCGCGTCGGGCAGCCGGCCCGAAAGGGCGCCCATGTTCTCGGCCATGTGGTCGGGACGGCTCGTGGCGGGAATGGCGCAGGTAATGGCGGGGTGGGAGACGATGAACTTCAGCAGGAACTGCGGCCAGTTCGCGCAGTTGATCTCCGCCGCCCAGCCGGGCAGCGGCTTGGCGGCAAGGCGGTTGAGCAAAGCGCCGCGCTGGAAAGGGCGGTTGGCGATCACCGCCTGTCCGCGCTCGGCCGCCAGCGGCAGCAGTCGCGCCTCCGCTTCCCGGTCCGTGATGTTGTAGGTGAGCTGCACGAAGTCGATGGGATGGCGCTCCATGATCGCAAGCAGTTTCTCGTGGCGGCGGCCGTGGGAGGTGGTGATGCCGATGTAGCGAACGCGCCCCGCGGCCTTCCATTCGAGGAGAGTCTCGAGGTGCGCTTCCCAATCCAGCAGATTGTGGATCTGCATCAGATCGAACTGGGTTTCGCCCCAAAGCTCCTCCGAGGCCTCCATCTGGCTAATGCCCAGCCAGCGGGTCATGGTCCAGACCTTGGTGGCGGAGAACAGGCTGCCCGCATCCGGCACACGCTCCAGGCAGCGCCCCATCACGGCCTCGGCGGAACCGTACATGGGTGAGGAATCGACCATGCCGCCCCCCATCCGGAAGAAGGTTTCGAGAACTTCGACCCGTGTGTCCAGCGCCGCCGTGTCCTCGCCGATGTCGAAGGTCAGCCAGGTCC
The DNA here is from genome assembly GCA_029287455.1 of Pelagibius litoralis. Lineage (GTDB taxonomy): Bacteria > Pseudomonadota > Alphaproteobacteria > Kiloniellales > DSM-21159 > JARFRB01. The sequence goes on from JARFRB010000097.1 coordinate 22,555, forward strand.
CCATGCCGATTGCCGGGATGGCCTCACCGGTCGCGGGGATGGGCTTGCGCAGCAGGTCGGCGGGTGCCGCCAAGGCCGCCGTCCGCGCCAACCAAGGCGAGCCCAACGAGACCAAGCCAAGTGATCTCAGCACGTCGCGGCGGCTTGGGGTGAAAGGGTCGGGCATTCTCTCAGCGGGCCCTTCTTCGCGTCGGGTGCATTGGGCTTAGCTGGCGGCGGAGAAGGCGCGCGTCAATCCCGCTGGGGGCGCTTAACCGCTCGATGTCACGGGCTTGCCGCGCTCGGCCAGCCAAATTCCACCTAACACGAGTAGCAAGGCTAGCGCATGAAAGACCTCGAAGGCTTCACCCAGCACGATAACCGCGAGGATCGAGGCGAAGATCGGCACCAGATTGACAAATATACCCGCCCGGCCGGGTCCAATTAGCGAAACGCCCTGGATGAAGCAGACTTGCGCCAGGAAAGAGGGGAAAAGCGTGACCAGTACCACCACCAGCCAGCCTTGGCGGGTCGGCCATTGGAAATGGCCCAGGGAGGCCTCTACCGCCACCAGCGGCAGTGACGCGATAAAGGCGGCCGCGGCGAAGCCGGCGAAGAGGGCCAGCGCCGGAACCGCTGGACGGCGCCTTAGGCCCACGGTGTAGCTCGCGTAGAGAAAGCAGGCCGCGATCATCAGCAAGTCGCCGCTGTTCAAGGTCAGGCGCGCGAGCGCGGTCAGGTCTCCTCCGCAGGCCACCAAGGCAACACCGACGATGGTCACCGCCACACCGGCAATTTGCAGCGCGGATACCTTGGTGCGATAGACCAGGAAGATGCCCAGAAGCACGAACACGGGGATCGACCCCTGCAGGATGCCGATGTTGACGGCTGTTGTGCGATGCGCCGCGACGTAGAAGAGCGCGTTGAACGCGGCGAAGCCCAGTGCCCCCATGGCGGCCACGAAGGCCCAATGCGGCCGCAGCGCCCGCCACCCCTCGATCAGCGTGCTGCGCGCGAAGAGCGTCAGCAGGGTGAGCACCCCTAGCCAGCGCAAGGAAACCAGCAGCATCGGCGAAATCTCGTTCACCGCCAGCCGACCAAAGACCGCGTTGCCACCCCAGCAAAGGGCGGTGATCGTCAGAAAAACGTAGGCCTTGCCGTAGGCCTGGAAAGGTTGTGAGTCGGTGGATTGCGCCACTCTGAGCTTCCCGCTCGATCCGTTTTCCGCCCGCGCGCGGGATGTGCCGGAGCATAGGTGCAGCCATCGGTTTTCGCTAGCGCGCTCGGCGCATAACTGTATTGCCGCACTCCAAAAAGAAGTTCTTCTGTAACTCTTTCGCTTTATTTCGAAATGCTTACAGTGTAACTTGCACCTCGAAAGACAAGCTGGAAGGGGTGCGGATGCCGGCCCACGTGACGACATCCTGGCGGGATCGTGTGGAAGCACAGCCTTCGGACGACGGGTGCCTCTTGAAGCTGAAGGGCGTCTGGAAGCTGTCCGACGGGCTGATTTCTCCGTCCGAAGTGCTGTCCGGGGACCCGGTGCTGAAGGGCGCTGGGCATGTCACGGTGGATGGCACGGAGATCGAGTCGTGGGATTCCGCGCTGGTCTGCTTCCTCGTAGACTTCAAGAAGGCGGGGGACGCCGCGGGCCGGCGGATTGACTTCTCCGCCCTGCCGGACGGCGCGCAGCGGCTGGTCAAGCTGGCCTTGGCCGTGCCGGAGCGCGAAGGCGCTAAGCAGTCGGGCGGCACCTCCGCGGGCTTTGTGGAAACGCTTGGCAAGCAGACGCTAGAGGCCTGGAAGGGTGCGGGCGAGATGATGGGCTTCCTTGGGGAGACCGTCATCGCCCTTGGCCAGGTACTTCGTGGTAAGGCAAGGTTTCGCAAGTCCGATATCCTTTTGGTCTTCGACGAATGCGGCCCGAAGGCTCTGCCGATCGTCACGCTAATCTCTTTTCTGGTGGGCATGATCCTGGCGTTCGTCGGGCTGGTGCAGTTGGAGCAGTTCGGCGCAGACATCTACGTGGCGAACCTCGTGGCGATCGCCATGGTGCGCGAGATGGGCGGTATGATGACGGGGATCATCATGGCCGGGCGCACCGGGGCGGCCTTCGCGGCACAGCTTGGCACCATGCAGGTCAACGACGAAATTGCGGCGTTCAGGACCTTCTCCATCCCACCAATCGGCTTCCTGGTCTTGCCGCGCATGCTGGCCCTGATTATCGCCGTGCCCTTGCTGACCTGCTACGCCAACGTGGTGGGAATGCTGGGCGGTTCCGCCGTCACGGGCGCGATGTCGGATGTATCCTTGCTTCAATATTACGTGCAGACCGTGGGCTCGGCCGACCTTGTCGATTGGGCTAGCGGGTTGTTCAAGGCCTCGGTCTACGGCGTCATCATCGCGGTTGCCGGTTGCATGCGGGGCATTCAGAGCGGCAAGAACGCCGCCGCGGTGGGTCAGGCCGCGACCTCGGCGGTGGTGCTGGCCATCGTCATGATCATTCTCGCCGAGGCCGTGCTGACCATCCTCTACCAGATCATGGGGATCTAGCCATGGCGGAAGCGGGCATGGTTCAGGGAACGCAAACGCCGCCTTCACCGGCTCCGACGACCGGCGCCCCGCCGCCCATCGTGGTTCAGGACGTGACAATGGCCTACGGCAGCTTCGTCGTGCAGCGGGACCTCAATTTCACGGTCGAGAAGGGCGATATCTTCATCATCATGGGGGGGAGCGGGTGTGGCAAGAGCACGGTGATACGCGCGCTCTTCGGCATGCAGCCGCCCGCCAAGGGCCGCGTTTTCGTGAACGGCGAAAGCCTATGGGAAGAGGACGAGGACGGCCGACAACGCGTGCTGCGCAACTCGGGCGTGGTGTTTCAAAGCGGTGGCATGTGGAGCACCATGACCCTGGCCGAGAACATCGGCTTGGTGCTGGAAGCCTATACCGATCTCACCCCCGCTGAAGCGCGGGACGTGGCGAGGTTGAAGCTCGCGTTGGTCGGGCTCAGCGGGTTTGAGGACTATTACCCTTCCGAGATTTCGGGCGGCATGCAGCGGCGGGCCGGTGTGGCGCGCGCGCTCTCCCTCGATCCCGAAATCCTGTTTCTTGACGAGCCTTCGGCGGGCCTGGACCCGATCTCCTCGCGCTTGCTGGATGATCTCATCATTGAACTGCGTGACAGCCTGGGCGCCACCTTCGTCGTGGTCACCCACGAGTTGCCCAGCATTTTCACCATCGGCAACAATTCGGTGGTCTTGGACCCGGCCACCAAAACCCAGATCGCGACCGGGGATCCGAAGTGGCTGCGCGATCACAGCGAAAACCCTAGCGTCCGCGAGTTCCTCAATCGCGGCGAGAAAGGATAGTTAAAGCGGATGCGGCGCGGGGGCGGAGATCCATGAAGAAGGCAAATCCAAAGGCGGTGGGCGGCTTCGTGCTGGGGGCGATCCTGCTCGCAATCGTAGTCATTCTGGTGTTTGGCGGCGGCAAGTTCTTCGAGGAGCGGGAGAAGTTCGTGGTCTACTTCCCCGGCTCTCTCCAAGGCTTGCGCGTTGGTGCGCCTGTCGAGATCAGCGGCGTTCAAGTTGGAACGGTCACCAACATTGCGATCCGGGTGAACAAGGATTTGAAGTTCACTTTCCCTGTGGTCTTCGAAACTGTGCGCGGGCAGGTAGAAGGCATCACCGATCAGATGATGGAGAAGGTGACCCTTGACGACCTCATCGCCAAGGGCTTGCGGGCGCAACTTGTGGCGACGAGCTTCGTCACCGGCCAGCAGAGCATCCAGCTGGTGTTTCTCCCCGATACGCCGGTGATCCTGACGGAGAACGACTATCCCTACGACCAAGTCCCCTCGCTTCCCTCGGCGGCGGAGAAGATCAAGGGCTCGTTGGAAGAGGCAGCGGAGCAGGCCAGCAAGGTCCTCGCTCGGATCAACGAATTCATGACCGACGAGAACCGCGATAAGATCGAGAAGATGATCCTCGAAACCTCGGATGCGATCTCAGAGATTGGACCGACGCTGGAGTCCTTCCAGACTGCCGCGGAAACCATGAACGAGACGCTCAAGGACTTCCAGGAGGAAGGCGAGCCGCTCAGCGACTTCCTGACCTCCGGGGAGGCAACAATGAAGTCCTACAAAGCCTTGGCGGAGCGTGCGGACGGTATGCTGGTGGCGAACGAGGAGAACATCCAGCGGGCGATCGCGGGCATGATCAGCGCCGAGCAAAAGCTGTCCAGGCTTTCCGATACGGCGAACGCGATGATCGAAGAGAATAGGCGGGGCATGCGGGAATTTTCCGAAAGCGGCCTGGCCGAGATTTCCAACATGGCGATCGACGCCCAGGGGGCGATCGAGCAGTTTCGGCGTGTGATGGAGGAAATGGAGCGGGACCCCGCCCGTTTCTTCCTTGGTGGACCCGGAACCTTGGAGGTGCAGTAAGATGGTTGATGCTCGGGGGAAGACTGGCGTTGAGGGTCGGCGAAAGCTGCTACTCGGGGTGGCGGGACTGGCTGCGTTGGCTCTGCCGGCGTGCACGCTTCCAGGTGGCGGCCCGCCGCCTCGGCGCATCCGTCTCAACCCCGCAACGGAGTTTCCGCCGAATATGCCTTCGGTGGGATGGAAACTTGTCGTGGACGAGCCGAGCGCCACGCAGTCGATCAACAACGCCCGAATCTCGATCTTTCGGACCGATGGCTCGATCGAGTATCTCTCGACGGGCCTATGGGCTAGCCGCGCGCCGGAAATGGTCATGGAGCTCCTGGTCGATTCCTTCAAGAACTCGAACAGGATCCTGGTGGTGGGCGACCGGCGCTCGCGGATCCGGCCGGACTTCGAGCTGGAGTCTCGCCTGACGGATTTCCAGGTGAATTCCACAGGGGCGTCCGGTTCCGGCACCGGCAACGCGGCCACCGTGAAGGTGGGACTGGACGTGAGCTTACTCCAACGTCCGCGGCGCACCGCGCTCGCCACGATGTTCTTCGAGTCGGAAGTTCAGATATCCGAGGAATCCCTGGACTCCGGCGTCGCGGCCTTCGATCGGGCCTTGCAGGATGTGATGGCGGACGTGGTGGACTGGACACTTAGGACCGGCGCCGGGGCCTAACCGTCGCCGAGACCTAACCATCGACGGGATCCAACCGCCGAGAGGCGACGCTAGTCCTCGAGCTTCGAGACCTTGGTGCCCTCTAGGCTGACGCCGGCCATCAGGCCTTGCTCCCCGAAATTAAAGGCCACCACGGGATTTTGGGCGGAGATGGTGTCGTAGGAGCCCGTCGCTCCTGACTGGATCACGGCGACTTGAGCGTCCACGCCGGCTTCCCAGCCGCTGGACTCCATGAACTTCTTGAGCGCTTCGTCCGTCAAGAACATGATCACCAGCGATCGGGTGGAGATGCCGAGCTGCAAACCGATCGAGCCCGAGGCACTGCTGTAGTAACCGGTCGTCTTTCCGCCGGTGCGCAGAACGCCTTCGCCGTACTCGCCCCCGACAATAATGCCCCCCTTGGTGATCTCCGGAAAGATGAGGATGCCCTTCGCGTTGGCGCCTAGATCCTTTGCCACCGTCGATTCGGCATAGAGCTTGTCGAGGGCTTCAGTGGATTTGACGTCGAGAGTCGCTCTCGAGTCGGCGGCGGCCGGCGAGGCCATGGGCGATTGCGCGAGCGTTAGAAGCGCGCCGAGCGCCAGGGCGGTTGTGATGCCAGAAAGAAGACGCAGCATGTGGGATTCCTTTTTCTCTGCCTAGGTCGGGATTTGCGGGATCGGCGGCACCCGTCACCGTGAGCGGCGCAGGGCTTGGCGCAGGCGATAGGGGATTTCCTCTCGCAGAATCGGGTCATAGAGACGGTGAAGGCGCCGGGCCACACTATCCCGGGCAGCAATGTTTTCGCGATTTTGCCGGTCCTCGCCGGGTGCGGCCCCCGGGGCGCCGCTCGCCCGTGGACCCGCTAAGCTCGCAAAGATTCGAAGATGCCTTTCCATCGCACCGTCCCGCCCGCCATCGATCTTCGGTAAGGTAAACCGTCGAGACGGGCGACCGTTCCCAGCGGTTCGCCCAAAAAGCAGCTAGGCCCGTGCGCGAAGCGCGATCGGGCCGTCTGATTTTCCGGACAGCAGCTGGTGCAGGCGCGGGTCGTCGCTTTGGCCGGCCTCGGCGGTGGTGCCGGACCAGACGATCCGCCCTTCGTGGAGCATGGCCAGGTCGTCGTAGTAGGCAAGGGCGGCGCGCATATCCCCGGTGACGGAAAGAACCGTCGTGCCGCCGCGCTGGACGGCCCTGCGGATCAAGTCGTTGGTCGCGTGGGTCATGATGGGATCCAGGCCGTCGGTCGGCGCGTCCAGCAGCAGAATGTCGGGATCGGTGGCGAAAGCCCGCGCCAAGGCCACGCGCTTTTGCATGCCGCCGGAGATCTCCACGGGGAAGCGGTCGGCGACGTCGGGGCGCAGCCCGAACATCGCCAATTTCTCGATCGCCATGGCGCGGGCCTCGCTGCGGCCCATGCCATGGTTGTGAATCGGCCGGAAGGCCACGTTCTCCCAGACCGATAGGCTGTCGAAGAGCGCGTTGCGCTGGAACACCATCGAGATCTTGTCGGCGAGGCTTTCGCGCTCGGCCGAGGTCAAGCGCGCGGTATCCCGCCCTTCGATCTCGATTCGTCCCGCTTCAGGCTCGATCAACCCCGCCACGCACTTCATGAAGACCGTCTTGCCGGAGGACGATGGCCCTATCAGCACCGTGGAGCGGGCCCGCGAGACGCCCAAATCGACGCCGGTCAGCACAGCCCGCCCGGCAAAGGAGACGTGAAGGCCGACGGAGCGGATCACGCTTTGCGTTGCTGTTTGGGTTTCTGGCGACAAAGTCGTTTCCGTTTCTTCCCGATTCACCCCTGGCGCGCGGACGCTACCCTGAGTCCGGGGGGTGTCCGCGCCTTGGGATCGACAAACTATCAGGTGCGGGAAATTGGGCAAGGCACCGAACACCCCAGACCGAACACCCCTGCAGGCTTGCACCTTGCGGGCAGTCCCGGCAATCTAGAGCGGGTTAAGGGCGCTCGAGCGTCCACCCTTGGCCCATGGGGCGGTGCAGGCGAGGAGTCGATATCATGACGAGCTTAGGTCCTTCGGTAGCCTTGGCGAGCTTCTGCCTTCTCATGGCCGGCTGCGCTCAGCTCCACGAAGTCGACGACTATCCGCCGATCGCCTGCGACCAGGAACCGGACCAGCGCGTCGAGGCAGATCCCTGGTTCGAAGGAAAGTGGCTGGCTGGCGAAGGGCCGCCCTTGATCAACTGGACCGGCTGCGATCGTTCGGCGGCGCAGCTGGCGAACAGCTATCTGGGTAGCGCCCAGCTCAGCAAGGCGGACCTGTCGTCCGCGGATCTGAGCATGAGTTATTTGAGCGCCGCAAACCTGACCGGGGCTAATCTGAAGGGCGCGGATTTGCGGGGTGCCGTGATGCAGGCCGTTTTCCTGCGCGACGCGGACCTCAGCCAGGCCAATTTGGACGGGGCCGTCCTGTCCGGGACCTTCCTAGGGGCGGATTTCTCCGGCGCGACCTGGATCGACGGTCGTCGCTGCGCGGAAGGGTCCGTGGGCGAGTGCCGGTAAAGCCGAGGCATCCCTTCCGGCGCGGATCGCACCAAAGCTGACGGCCGTCGGGAGAGCGCGCATGTCCACTTTCTGGAGAATCCTGGGAATTGCCGTCAAGGTGATCCCGATTCTCGTCGTGTTGGTCTTTTTCTGGTTCTACCTGCCAAGCAACGATGTGGTGCGGATCGTCGATACAGATGTGAAGCGCATGGACCGCACGGTAACGCGCACGGACAGCGCCACCGGCGATAAAATCACCCAGGAAATCAGCCGCGACGTTCGCTTTATCAACGCCGTTTGGCCGGACGACGAGCCGCGGGTCTACCGTAACGAGGAAACCGGCTGGGGATTTCCTTGGTACTTCAAGTTCGACAGCGGCAACCTGCAGACCGAGGCGCAAAATCTGCGCTCGACTCGGGAGGATCCGCGCTGGGTGCGGGTCACCCATTACGGGTGGCGGATCGAAATCCTCGATATGTTTCCGAACGTGATTGCCTTGCGGCAGGTTGACAGCCCGGATTATTGGGCAATCCCCTGGATCCAGATCGTGGTCTTGATCTTCTTCGGGATGATCCTTTTCGCTATCTGGTATGCTTGGCGCTGGTTGGTCGAGATCCACTGGAAGCCCTTCATGCGCCGCTTGCATGCCGATACCCGTTTCGAGGACGGGCCGAACGCCGCATCCCAGATTTCACGCTGGACGAAGGCGAACCTGCGGGAATTGGGGAAACGCTGACCCAGAGGCTGGGCCGTTTTGCTTCAGCCGGGCGCGGTCAGCGGCTGGAAACACAGATAGTTGGCGCGCAGGGGCTGGAACACCGGACAGGTGTTCAGGAAGCGGTCGTCTCCCCGGTACTCCAGGCGCTCGCCTTCGGCCTCGCAGGACTTTGCCGCCAGGCTCTCCACTTCGCTGAGTTCATTGATCATGCGCGAATAGCAAAGCGAGATGATCCGGGCCTGGAAGCCCTGCGGGACCAAGACCGGGTCCGGTGGCGAGCCGTCGGCGGGGAAGACAGCCTCGGAAAGCGCTTTAGGGGCCTGCGTCCGAAACGGCTCGTTGGCGCAGGCGCCAAGCAGAACGGGCGCCGCAATCGCGAACAACAAGCCGATCGCGGATGATGTCGGCGGCCACGAAATTCTCTTCATGCGGCGAAGTCTATCGCCCTTCTTGGCGTTTGGCATCCACCACTTTTGCCAGAGCGGCTTATCGGCGGGTTCTGGACTCCCGCAGAGCGCCCAAAGCCCGCTCGCTCCGGTCCAAAGCCTGGTCGAAGGCGGCTTCGTCCGAAGTGGAGTGATCCGCGTCTTTCGCAAGCGCATGCGCGGCTTCCAGGACGCCTGCCGCCATGGTCAGAAGAGCTAGAACTTTGGCGTCGCGGCTGGTTTCCGCGACATCGCCCGGCTCCCGGAGCGTGAGCTTGAAGGGAGAGTCTTCGAGAAAATACTCGGCGAAACGGCGATCTGGTGCCGCCGCGATCAAGGCGCGCACCTCTTCCGGACTGAACACCACGCGGCCGTTGATGCGGCTATAGAACGTGTTGTACGCCAGACCCATGCGCCTGGCGATCTCGGTCATTGCCCCATGGTCGGTCGCGGATAACGCTTCATGCACCAACCGTCGAAAAGCCTCACCTCTGCTTTCGTACACCTTCCGCTCCCAGGCCGCGGGCGAAGATGAAAACGTCTTGCACCCTTCCGCGGCTGTCCGGTCTCTATCCAAGTGATAGAAACTATTAAAGTTTTTTTCGCTTCATAATCCAATGATCCATTGCCGTCCAGAGGGGCATGCGTCCCTGGCGGCTTCACGAATCGGGTGAAAACGGGAAAGGTGAATCTCTCTCGCATCCGATTTTGGCTGAAACTTGAACCTAATCTTTCTCCTCATCGTCTCCATCGCCTTCGTAGTGGCCGCTTTGCGGCAGATCGCCTGGGATCCGGGCGGTCCGGAGGAGGTGGCGCCGATGGATTTGCTCGGGCAATCAATCATTCAATCGGCGAGCGGCGCGGTTGAACTGGCCATAGGCCTGGTTGGTGTCATGGCGCTTTTTCTCGGTCTCATGAAGGTGGCGGAGGCGGGGGGATTGCTGGTCGTCATCGCCAAGACCGTGCGTCCGCTCATGGTGCGGCTCTTTCCCGAAGTGCCCCCGGATCACCCGGCCATGGGTGCGATGATCCTGAACATCTCGGCGAACGCGTTGGGTCTTGGGAATGCGGCGACACCTTTCGGAATCCGCGCCATGCAGGAGCTGGACCGGCTGAACCCGGTCAAGGGAACTGCTACCAACGCCATGGTATTGTTTCTGGCGATCAATACCTCGAGTGTTACGCTTCTGCCAACCGGTGTGATTGCCTTGCGCGCCGCCGCTGGGTCCGGAGACCCCGCTGGCATCGTCCCCACCACGCTTTTCGCGACGATCTGCTCCACGACGATTGCGATTATCGCCGCCAAACTGCTTCAGCGGTTCTTTCCCGTCGAGCCCGCGGCGTCACGGGACGAGACAGGGCCACCTTTTCAGCAGCAGGAGGAAGGCACCGCCGAGAGCGAGGCCCCGATTCCCGAAGCTTCCAAGGTCGCGCTCGGGTCGGAAGCCTCCAGCGGCTATCCGATGTGGATCTCGGCTCTGGTGCTTTGCGGCATAGCGGCCCTGGTGCCTTTGACGATTCTCTATGGCCGTGACATCGCACCTTGGATCATCCCGGGCCTCGTCGTTGGCTTGCTCGGTTTCGGCGCGATCAAGCGAGTTCGCATCTACGAGAGTTTCGTCGAGGGGGCAAAGGAAGGCTTTCAGGTGGCGTTGCGGATCATCCCCTATCTTGTGGCGATCCTCGTCGCGGTGGGCATGTTCCGGGCCAGCGGCGCCTTGGAGGCGATTATCGGGCCGCTTGGCCGGGTGACAGGGCTGGTCGGCTTGCCGCCGGAAGCCCTGCCAATGGCCCTGCTAAGGCCGCTCTCCGGATCCGGCGCCTTTGGGATTCTCGCTTCGGTGATAGAGGATCCCTCGATCGGTCCGGATAGCTATACCGGCTATCTGGTTTCCACCTTGCAAGGCTCGACCGAGACGACATTCTATGTTCTGGCCGTGTACTTCGGCGCGGTTCAGGTGCGCCGTTTCCGCCATGCGCTTGCCGCCGGATTGACGGCGGACCTGGCGGGCGTGGCGGCGGCGGTCCTGATTTGCGGTGTGCTCTATGGCGCCTTGACGGCCGTGGGTTGAGGCGAAGGCAAGGTGGAAGAGCGGATACCCTCTCACGTTTGGATCATGGCACAGGTTCGCCGCTGCAACGCGGACGGCCTTCCGGCCATGGTGATCCGGCGGGGCGAGCGCATGAGCGGACTCGTGATGCTGAAGCTTAACCTATTGAACGGCGAGGCTCGCGTGCTTACCCAGCAGCGCGATCTCGACGGACGGCTCGCCTGGCTAGAGGCCCTTGGCGAAGGGCCGGTGGCGGAGAGCGAAGCGGATGCCTACATCGACCGATCGACCCAGCGGGACCCGGACGTCTGGGTTGTCGAGGTTGAAACCCGATCAGGCGAAAACCCGTTCGAGGGCAAGCTCATTTAAGGCCTCGCGGGTTTTCCGGGTTGGCGTCCGTTTGGCACGCTTGACCCGGATTTGCCGCGCGGCGCCGCTTGGCTAAAGCTCCGCCTCCAAACGGTCCGCGAGGGTCTTGAGAACCTTTACACGGGCAAAATACTTGTCGTTGGCTTCGACCAAGGTCCAGGGCGCGTGGGTGGTTCCGGTGCGATCGACCATGTCGTGCACCGCGCGGGCGTAGTCGTCCCACTTTTCGCGGTTGCGCCAATCCTCCTCGGTGATCTTGTAGCGCTTGTAACCGATTTTCTCCCGCTCCTTGAACCGCCTAAGCTGCTCGTCCTTGTCGATGGAAAGCCAGAACTTCACGACGATGACGCCGTAGTCTGTCAGTTCCGCTTCGAAGTTTCGGATCTCCTCGTAGGCCCGCATCCAGGCACCGTCCGTCGCAAAACCTTCAACCCGCTCCACAAGCACCCGGCCGTACCACGAGCGGTCAAAAATCGTCGTATGCCCGCGGCGGGGGATATGCCGCCAGAATCGCCAGAGATAGGGTTGGGCCTGCTCCTCGTCGCTGGGTGCCGCGATGGGAATGACCCGCGTGATGCGCGGATCCAGCGCCTGCACGACGCGGCGGATCGACCCGCCCTTGCCGGCCGCGTCATTGCCCTCGAACACGGCAACCAGCGAGCGTTTTTCGAACTTCTTGCCAAGCGTTAGGGCCGTGACGCGCCGCTGCTGGTCCTTTAGGCCTTTCTTATAGTCCTTCTTGGCAAGGGATTGATCGAGGTCTAGCGATTGGAGAACGTTCGGAGTGTCGTTGGAGGTAAGCGCGCTCGCCCCCAAGTTCGGAATCGGCGGCGGTACCGCCTTCAAACGGGCCTGAATGGCATCGACAAGGGTGCGACCGATGGTGAGGTCCCGGTAATTCGGATCGGCGCTTGGAAGCGGCATCCAAGGGGCGTAAGCGGTGCTGGACGCGCCGATGATCTCCTCAACGACGGCAAGAGCGTTTTCGTAGCGCTTAGCGAACTGCTTGCCGATCTCCTTTTCTTCCTCCGAGATTTTCCACGCCACGGAATGATCGCCGCGAAGTTTCTTGATCTCCTTGAGCGACTTGTCTTTTGGAAGGAAGAACAGGAACTTCAACACCAGCGCGCCCTCGCGCGACAGCATCTGCTCGAAAGCCACGATCTCGTCGATATGCATGCGGAAACGGGCGTCGTCGATTCTTCCGAGGAAGTAGTCGACCGAGGGTTCCTCATACCACCCGTTCAAAAAGAGACCGATCCGCCCCTTCGCCGGCAAGGCTCGCCAGAACCGCCACATCCGGGGGCGTTCTCGCTCCTCGTCGCTGGGTTTGATTAGGGCGTAGGGGCGAACATGGCGCGGATCCAACCAGCTCAGCAGCTGCCTCGCGGCTTGGCCCCGCCCCAGAACGTCCATGCCGACGAAGAGCACTATCACCGGGAAAGTGCCGTTCTCCAGCAGGTCGAACTGTGCGTCGATCAACTCGCCGCGCAGCTTCGGCTCGACGGCTTTGAACTCCGCCTTGTCGATCTCGTGCTTCATCTTCAGGGATTCGAACATGGCCGTTCCCTTATCTTGGTTTTCCTTCGCGCCGCGAATTGGGCGCTCGCATGACAGGAATTTCATGATGCGGTAACCGTGGTGAAGGCTGCAAGCACGCAGACTGAATGTCAGCAGCTAACAGTAAGAAAAGGCTGCGCCGCTGCGGTAACTTGAAGCGCCGCCCTCTCTCACCCCGGGGGCGGCGTTTTCTTTTGCTGCGAGAGGCCGCGCTCACGCGGCGGGCGAAGGGGGCCTTTACCGAAAATTAACCGCGTCGGCGTAGGTAACGAGGAGTTTTGGCGAGCACGGGAAAGAGCGATGACGCTGACCGAAACCTTGGCGCACACGCCGAATTTGGGACAGCCTTCCATCATGGAAAGCATGCGGGCGGCCGCACGGGATTTCGGCAAGCCCCCCGTGGAGCAGGTGCGGGAACTGGCGCGCCTTTGCTTTGGGCCGGGCAAGTTGAAGCCGGAAGAGTATTTCTACTACGGCCTTTTCGGAGATCGCTACGACACGGGGCTGCAGCGCCGCTTTGTCGGCAAGAGCCTCGAGGTGAAGCTGCATCACCTGACCTGCGACACCCAGGCTTGGCTGATCGCCCATGACAAGGTCGTCTGCTATGGCCTGCTGGAGTCCCTGGGCTATCCGGTGCCAAAGACCCGTGCCATCTATCGCCGGGGGGCATCCTTCCCCGGCTTGCGAACGCTCGGCGATGAAGCCGCCTTGGCTCAGGCGCTGCGCGGTGGCATGACGGGACCGCTGTTCGGTAAGCCCGCGCGCGGCATCCGCAGCGCCGCGGCGCTCAGCATCGAAGGTTACGACGCGGACCGCGATATCCTGCGCCTTGGCTTCGGCCAGACCGCGACCGTGGAGGAGATCGTGGAGGCCGTGGAGCGCTACGCCGAGGATGGCTACTTGCTGCAGGACCGCATCCAGCAGCATCCCGAAGTGACGAAGATTTGCGGCCCAGCCACCGCGACGGCGCGCATCGTCGTTCTGTTGCAAGGTGGCGAGGCTGAGATCTACAGGACGCTCTGGAAGATCCCGGCGGGCGACAACGTCGCGGACAACTTCTGGAGAGATGGCAACTGCCTGGCGCTGCTTGATCCGGAAACCGGCGTTATTCAGCGCGCCGTCCAGGGCATCGGTCCGGCCCTGCGGGAAGTAGATGCTCATCCGACCAGCGGCGAGCACTTGATTGGCTTTGGCCTGCCCCATTGGCCAGCTGCGCGCGAGCTGGTGCTGTCGGCTGCTCACGCCTTTCCAGATCTGCGCTTGCAGGCATGGGATGTGGCCTTCGGCGAGGACGGCCCGATCCTGGTCGAGGTGAATGTCGGTGGGGACTTCAATCTGCCGCAACTGGCCACCGGCGCTGGCATGCTGGACGACCGCTTCCTCGGCTTCCTGCGCGACTGTGCCGTGGAGCGGGGGATGGAAAAGGATTTTAGGCGCCTCAAGCTGTCTCAAGCCGCGGCGGGGTAGCGCCCGTCGCCCGGCCCGGGCGTCGGGCCGGGCGCGCCTGACATCCCATCGCGCTTTCCCCGCGCAGGCTCGATAGCCTATGCTCCCCGCTAGAAGAACGGATGGGCCGCCGGCCTACGAGCGTGTCTCAACGAGTGGATCGCGGCTTTGGTGTCGGTCAAGAAGGTAGTCAAAGTCGGGGCGTCGCGATTTCTAGGCCGTCGCCGCGGCCGCGGGTTTCCACGCCAATCTATTCCGCAAGCTGAACTCGATCTCTTCGGCAAGCAGATCCTCTCCCGCCCGGAATACCTGGACACGAACTTCATGTGCGAGGCCTACCGGTCTCTGGGCTGGGAAGTCCTGCCGGACCCGTTCGATCCAGGCATCCCAGCGCGGGTGAAGTCCGCGCTTGAGACGGCGACGCCGTTCTCGATCGTGCGGATCGGCGATGGCGAAGCGAATATCCTGGCCTTCGAAGCCTATGCGGATGCACCTCACATCGACCGCCACGCCTTCGAGGAAACCGTGGCTGGGCAATCGGATACCTGTACGCTCGACGAACTTTGGATGACCGTTCTGAAGGAGATGATGGAAAACGCCGTTGCCACGGCCGATGTGGTTGGGGTTCTAGGGCTTTGGGTCGCGGGCGATGGCGCTGGCGACGCCGGTCGGTTCCAACGCCACTTCCTGCGCGATCCGCGTGGCATGGCGGGACAATGGCGCGGTCGCGATCTGATGCTGCGCTGGGCGCGGGAGCGGTCGTTCAACGCGGCGGTCTTGGCCTCCGCCCACCTCTATCTCGGCGTACTGGCGCAGTTGGAGGAGCTTGCCGACAGCGCCCGCGAGGTGGTCTGCATTTCCGACCGTGCCGCCGCCGTCGCCGCGCTGCGGGCCCGCTTTCCGGAAAAGCCGGTCACGCATCTTCCCGTCGGCGGTGCGCGCGGGCGAAGAGGCGGCCGGCAGGGGCGGCCGGACTTCCTGCTTCGCACACGCGAGGCCTTGCCGGTGGATTTGCGGGGCCGCCTCTGCCTGGTGGGTGCCGGTCCTTGGGCGAAAATCTACTGCGGCTGGATCAAGCGGCGCGGCGGCGTCGCCGTCGACCTGGGCAGTGGCTTCGACCTGCTGGAAGGAAAGCTCACGCGCTCGATCCATAAAGAGCTGCCACAGGAGCTGCTGAACCGGCTCTCCTCAATGGCGGTTTAGTGCCCGCTATGCTTTAAAAGCACGGCGGTCATCCCCGGTCCCGAGGAGAATCTCATGAGCACGCGGCCGGACCCCTTCGTCCATCATCCGGAGTTGCGCGGTGAGATCGCCGATCCGCTTGGGTCCTATTTTCGAAGCTTCACGATCGACGAGCTCGCCGCGAAAACGCGGCAGATGGGTTTGCCTGGGGGCTGGTGGCACAGCGACGCCGAACGGGAGGCCATGCGAAACCAGACCCTCGCCGGCCATAGGGACGAGGACCTTTGGGTTTTCGCCTATGGCTCCTTGATGTGGGACCCGGGGGTCCGCTTCACCGAGGTGCGGCG
This sequence comes from Pelagibius litoralis, assembly GCA_029287455.1. Taxonomy (GTDB): domain Bacteria; phylum Pseudomonadota; class Alphaproteobacteria; order Kiloniellales; family DSM-21159; genus JARFRB01. The sequence goes on from JARFRB010000097.1 coordinate 38,225, forward strand.
GGCCCGGATTTCCGATCATGCCCGGCGCTTCATCCTGAAGGACATTTATGGCGGCAGGGGAACCCGCGAGGCGCCAGGCATCATGGCGGCCCTCGACACGGGCGCTGGCTGCGAGGGTCTCGCCTTCCGCATCGCCAAGGACCACATCGAGGAAGAGACACAGGTTCTCTGGCGCCGGGAGATAGTCGGACCGGCCTATCTCCCCGCGTTCGTGGAGACCGCCATGGCGGACGGCGTAACGAAAACCCTTACCTTCGTCGCCGATCACGACGCTGAGATCATCGACGCGGAGGTTTCGCGCGCGGACCAAATCCGCTTCCTGGCCACCGGCGCCGGCTTTCTGGGAACGAGCCTCGACTACCTCAAGAACATCGACCGAAAGTTCGCCGCCCTCGGCATCCACGACGAGGAAGTGACATCGCTGCTACGCGACACGCTGGCTTATATCGATGGAAGCGGCGGGGGGTGAAGGCGAAGCACGGGGACGTCAGGCCTGGGCGATGGTGCCGGCGGCAGGATTTGAACCTGCGACCTACGGTTTACGAAACCGTTGCTCTACCCCTGAGCTACGCCGGCGGAAGGACTGCCCGTTAGCAGCCGGAGGCATAGCTAGCCCAAGCGTGCCCCCGCGTCAATCGCCCCCACGTCAACCGGCCCCACGTCAATCGCCCCCACGTCAACCGGCCCCACGTCAACCGCCCCCACGTCAACCGGCCGCGCCGCGCTTCAGCGCGCCGTGTCCGGCGAGGAGCTTGAGGCCGGGCTTGGCGCGGGTAGGGGCCTCGCGGTTTCACCGCCGGTTTCGCGAGGGCTCAGCACCTCGGTGCTGCCGGGCGACGCGGGTGCGGCGGCCTCTTCCGGCACGGCCTCCGGCAGCGCGAGGGTCTGGATGCGTGGGGGCAGGCCCCAGGCCAGACTGTCGAAATGGTCGCAGTTGCGGCAGCGCAGGGCCCAGGCCTCGGCCACCGCGCCGCAGTTTCCGCAGACCCAGGCCGGATCCGCTTCGGCGGTTTCGGCGCGGCGCCACCAGCCGCCCGCTGCCAGCTCGTCGCCATGCTCCTTGAGCTCCAGCTCGGCCATCAGGGCACAGACTCGATGGCTTGGCCGCCCGTCCGTCAAGGGCTTGAGATGGCGGCGCGCTTCGCCCCAAAGCTCTGCGTCAAGGGCGGCGCGAGCCAGCAGAAGGATGGCCTCGGGGCTCTCCCGCTCGCCAAGGAAGCGGTCCAAGGCCTTGTAGCGGTCGAGCGGCGTTCTGTCCGCCTGTAGGCTGAGCCACATCGCCCCGACTTCTGGATGTGGCTGCCGCGCCCAGGCTTTCTCCAGTATGCCCCGCGCCTTGCCGACCTTGCCGTGGTCCGCCTCCATCCTGGCCAGAAGAAGGCTTGCGGGTGTGAAGTCCGGTGCCAGCTTCAGGGCATCGCGCGCGGCTCTGGCGGCGGCGTCGCTTTGGCCGGCGTCCGCTGCCAGCCGGGCTTTCTCCATCAGGATCGCGGCCCGTTTGTGCTCCGCCTCCTCGCGAGGCAGGACCTTGTTTCGGACTGCCACCTGAAGCGCCTCGGCCGCCTGGTCCAAATCCCCGGCGCGCAGGCTCACCTCGATCATGTTGGTGAGGACCCAAGGGGTTTGCGGGCGAAGGCGATAGGCCTCCGACAGATACTTCTTCGCCGCGTCCTCGTCGCCGTCGCGCAAGGCCTGCATCAATAGCCCCCGCAAGCCGAGGAACCGAGTGTCCGCGGAGTCGAGCATGTCGTCGAAATGGCGCTTGGCTGCCGCTTCGTCTCCGGCAAGCTGGGCGGCTTGAGCGGACAGCAGGCGGCGCAGCGGCACCTCTTCGATCAGGCCGTCGGCCTTGCGGGCCCAACGGCGCGCCTCGTCGACATCCCCCGCGGCGACCGCGACCATCCCTTGGGAGAGCGCCTCGTAGCCCTTCTTGCGCCGGCTGGCGTCGAGGGACCGGCCGACCGAGCCGGGCGCGCGGCGCAAAATCTTCCACAGGTAATACAGCAGTGCTGCTATTCCCGCGATTACCAGCGCCGCCAGAAGTAGGATGCCGACCGAGCTATCGACCCGGTAGCCAAGCCATTCGATTGACACCTGACCCGGATGGCGCGCCACCCAGATCGCAATCGCCACGACGATGGCAAGCTTGATGAAGTAGAAAACGCCTTGCCACATGGCTCAGCTCTCCGTCGGCGCCAAGCGCCCGATAGCTTGCTGAATCAAATCGGCCATGGCCGCTTCGGCGTCCAGGCGCGTTTTCGCTTGCGCCAGCCAGCCCGCTGCTGCCGCCGCGGGCTCGCCCTGCAGGGATTCAAGCTCGGTCACGGCGCCGGACAGATCGCCGTCGGCGAGCTTGGATTCCGACCGCGCCACGATGGCCGAGGCGCTATCGCCCTCGACGTCGCCCACCTGGCGCACACTCACGACCTTGGAAGCGCGGCGCACGATTCCGGCGACCCAGCCTTCCTCGCCTTCGCCATAGCTCGCCGCGACGACGTCGCCGGCCATCTCCGGAAAGCTTGCTGTCAAATCGTCCAGCGTGGGCACGCCCGTCGCCGCGTGGGCCTCGAGCGTCCCAAGCGCCGCCGCGCCGGACTCGCCCGCCAAGGCCGCGATACCCTTCATTTGCTCGGCATAGGGCGCGGAGAAGCGCAAGGCTTCCCGAAGCTGGCCGAGCGCCAGAGCCAGCGCGGCCGCGCGCGCTTCGGAAGCCCCCGCCTGTTGCTGCGCCTCGCGCAACTGGGCCAACTTGCCGTCGAGATCCGAAACCCGCTCGCGTAAGTCCACGCTGGTCTGCTTGATCTCCGTGATCTCACCTTCAACGTCGGTGCTGGCCTCCAGGTCCGCCAGGCGCTGACTAAGCTGCCCGAGCTGTGTTCCGAAGTCGTTGAGTTGGCTGGCAATTTGTCCGCTCACCGCGGAGCTTGCCTCGGTGCCTTGAGGGGGTGCCTCGGCCAGGCTCTTGGCAAGCTCCGCCACCTGTCCCTCCCTGACCTCGACCCGCGTGCGCATCTCGTTGAGGGGTTGCGCGAGGTCCGGCGCTTGCGGGCGTTCCTCCAACCGCGTGACCCGGCTCTGCAGGTTGGCGATATCCTGGGCTGCGGGACTGCTCGCGCCGCCGTCCACCATTGGCAGCCAAAGGTCGCGCGAGGCGACGGCGGCGCCGAGCCCCAAGATCAAGATACCGGCCCCCAGGACCAATCCCATGCCCAGACCGGATCCACCGGAGCCCTTCGCCGCGCTTGCCGCCGGGCTCGACTCCGCCGAAGCTTCGGCGGATTGCGCGCTCGCGGCGCCGGAAGAGACCTTGGAGCTGGCGGCAGCTGTCGCCGATTGCGTGGTCCCGGAACCTTCGGCGGAGCCCTTCGGTGACGGTGCGCGATCGTCTCCCGCCCTCTCCTTGACTGTTTCAGGCGACCAAGGGCGCTGGGCGGGATCGCTCGCGGTTTCGGTGGCCGCCGCCAGGTCGGATTCGGAGATATCGATTGCGTACTTGCGCGCGGCGGCGAGAATGTCCTCCTGGCGCGCCGCCGGAATATGCCCCCGAGCCTTCCATCCCTGGACCGTCGAGACGGCGATCTGGAGCTTATTCGCCATCGGCCTTAGGCCACCAAAGCGCTGGATGACCTCTTCGGCTGGGTTGGTTGCGGCTTTCTCTTGCCCTTCCTGGCCGCCATTGACCTCCGGCGTCTCACCGCGCGCTACGGGTTCCTTTTCCTTGTCCTGCTCGGCCATGGTTGCCTGATGCCCCCTCGCATGGGTTTCCTCGCTGGCTATGAGGGCCAGCAAGGCGGCCTGATTCGGCTGCTTGGCGACCCGCGTCCTCGCCCAGCCTTGACCGGCGGCTTCCGCCACCGCCGGCGACAAGCAGTAAGCTGTAAGCGTCGCGCGAACCTTCGCCAAGTTCGCCGCCGCGATAAGCGTACCAAAGGTGTGGGCCGTACGGGGAGAGAAAAATACGATGGCATCAAGACTGCCGGTTTCGAGACGAGTACGTACGTTCTCACTCAAGTTCATCGCAGGTACGGCCTCGTACAGCTCTAGCCGGACCACATCGAAGCCCGCCCCGCCCAAAGATGCTTCTAGGGTGTCGCTACTCTCCCGCCCCGTCGCGTGGAGGAGTCTCCCGGCCGAGGGGGTAAGTTGTTCTTGGATCAGGGCGGCGAGGCGCTCTGCATCGCCCGCTGCGGACGCAACGGCGGTGAAGCCGGCGTGGCGCGCCGCTTTGGCGGTCGCGTCGCCGACCGCGAAGACCGAAATGCCGCGCGCGCCGCTTGCCTCGGCGAAGGACCTAACCCCGTTCCGGCTGGTAAATAGCAGCGCCTGATATCCATCAAGCGGTGGAATCTCGGCGCCCAGCGGTCGAGGTGTCAGCATTGGCTCGATGACAACCTCGTGCCCCGTGGCGCGCAAGGCCTCGGCCGTCTCGCGCGCGTCTTCGGCCGGCCGCGTGACCAGCAGGCGCATCAGGTTTCTCCGAGCGCCGTGAAAAAGGCGTCCCCTGCGTCGGCGCGCAGCCGCTCGCCCAAGCTTCGGCCTAGCTCTGCCGCGGTTTCCGCCGGGCCTGAGTCTTCCGACGCCCAGGATCGCGAGCCATCCGGCATCGCGAGCAAGGCGCGCAGCCTCAGGCGCTCTTCACCCTCGAACTCGGCGTAGGCGGCGATGGGGGTGCGGCAAGATCCGTCCAAGACGGCCAGGCAGGCGCGCTCCGCGACCACCCGCTTGCTGGACGCCGCGTCGTTGAGAGCCGAGAGGTAGTCGCGAGTCCTTCGGTCATCACACCTGATTTCCAAGCCAAGCGCACCCTGCGCAACGGCGGGCAACATCTCTTCGGGCGACAGCACCGCCTGTATCATCTCCGCCATGCCCAGGCGCTTCAGCCCGGCGGCCGCGAGCAGCGTTGCGTCAACCTGTCCGGCCGCGAGTTTGCTGAGACGGGTTTGCACGTTCCCGCGCAGCGGCACCACGGTGAGGTCCGGCCGAGCCCGCAGGACTTGGGCCTGGCGCCGCAGCGAGGCGGTTCCGACCACGGCACCCGGCGGCAAAGCCGCCAAGGTGGCGCCGTGGGGAGAGAAGAAAGCATCGCGAGGGTCCTCGCGTGGCAGGATCGCCGAGATCTCAAGTCCCTCCGGCAGCCAGGTCGGGACGTCCTTCATCGAATGCACCGCGACATCGATTCGGCCGTCGATCAAGGCTTCCTCAATCTCCTTGGTGAACAGCCCCTTACCGCCGATTTCCGAAAGCTTGCGGTCCTGGATCCAGTCGCCGGTCGTGCGGATGACCTCGATATCGATTGCGTCGGGCGGGCTCAATTCAGGGTGCGCCGCGCCAAGCCGGTCCCGGACTTCGCGCGCCTGGGCAAGGGCCAAGGGCGAGCCGCGGGTGCCAATCCGCAAGTGGGCCATCAAGACATCCTCGAAGCTAGTAGTTCAAGAAGCGGGCCCCGTGCCCACCCGCGCCTTGATGAAACTCAGGAGCGCGGAAGCTTGAGTAGCACGGAAACAAGGATCGAAGGCGAGAAAATGGGGAAACTTACTCTTGCAGTCTCGGCCGCCGATGCGCCGCACGCCGGTCTTGCGAAACTCCACCCCGGGGACCCGTGACAGAAACGCCAAATCCTCTGGCCGTTCCAGGCTATCGCCTTCAAAGGCGTAGACCAGTGCCGGCAGATAGGCAAAGCCCGCCAGTTCGCGCGCCAAGCGGTCCCGTAGCATCTGCCAGCCGGGCGAACGGTCCGCCCGCCGTCCCGCGAAGGCGGGCGCGAAGGCGATCACGCCACCAATCTCCGGGGTTTCCGCCGAGCGCCCCACCGCCAGCAAAGAGGCCCAGCCACCCGCCGATTGGCCGGCGAGGAAAATCTGCCGGCGCGGGACACCCGCCGCGGCGTAGGCTTCGGCAAGATCAGCGATCTCCTTGCTGCGGCGCTCGATCTTTGGCTCGCCCCGGCCGCTTCTGTGATCGAAGGTGCCGGTCTTGGAGGGCGTGCAATAGACGAAGACAGCCACCCGCTTGCTGGCAAGCGTGGCGCCCGCCAAATCGGCGATCACGCCGGGTTTGGCGCCGCCCCTGGCCGCGCAGCTATCCCTCCGGAACTCCTGCTTGGAGCCGTGGTTGTAGATCACGACGATACTGTCGCCCGGTTCGGCAAGCGCCAATGGCCCTTGTCCCTCGAGACGAGGCGCGGGCGCAAGGTAGGCGCCATCCGGCGCGGCCAACTGCGCGCGTGCACACGGCGCGCAGGCCATTAGCATCAAACCCCCGGCGAGAAGCCGAAGGGCGTTTTCCCGGAGCAAACGCAAGGCTGCCCTCTTTTTCTTGCCGTCTTCTCGAACCACTCTATAGGCTGCGGTCTTGGGGTCGAACGGCTTTCAATTAGTGTCGCGGTTTTGGCCCGCGGAGTGAAGATGTACGTTCTGGGTATCGAAACCTCTTGCGATGAAACTGCCGCCGCCGTGGTGACGAGCGATAGGGCTATTCGCGCCAACTTGGTGGTGTCGCAGTTCGACGCGCACCGTCCTTTCGGGGGTGTGGTGCCCGAAATCGCGGCGCGCTCGCACCTCGATCATCTGGACGGTGTCGTTGAACGCGCCATGGCGGAAGCCGGGCTCGACTTCGCGGAACTGGACGGCATCGCGGCCACGGCGGGACCGGGCTTGATCGGCGGGGTCATGGTGGGCGTGATGACCGCCAAGGCGATCGCGGCCGTTCACGCCAAGCCCTTCCTCGCGGTCAACCATCTGGAGGGTCACGCACTCACGGTTCGGCTGACCGAAGGTTTGGCGTTCCCCTACCTCCTGCTCCTGGTCTCGGGCGGGCATTGCCAATTGCTTTCGGTGGAGGGCGTGGGCGCTTACCGCCGGCTTGGCGGGACGATTGACGACGCGGTCGGCGAGGCCTTCGACAAGACCGCCAAGCTCCTGGGTCTAGGCTTTCCTGGTGGGCCGGCCGTGGAGGCCGCGGCCAAGCAGGGAAACCCCGCCCGTTTCGCCCTGCCGCGCCCGATGCTGGGGCGGCAAGGCTGCGACTTTTCCTTCTCCGGATTGAAGACCGCCGTCCGCCACACAGTGCGCGATCTGGAACCGCTCGACGCCACCACCCGCGCCGACCTCGCCGCGAGCTTTCAGGCGGCCGTCGCGGAGGTACTTGTCGACCGGACCCGCCGCGCGCTCCAGCGCTTTGCCGCGACCCATGGCGTGCCGGGGCCGCTGGTGGTGGCCGGCGGCGTTGCGGCTAACCTGACCCTGCGCTCCGCCTTGGCCGAGCTTGCCGAGAGCGAGGGCACGCGCTTGGTGGCGCCGCCGCTGGCGCTTTGCACCGACAACGCGGCAATGATCGCCTGGGCCGGTCTTGAGCGATTGCGCCTGGGTGCCGCCGACCCCCTCGACTTTCCCGCCCGGCCGCGCTGGCCGCTCGACAGTCTCGCCAGGCCCGATAAGGAGGCGGCGGAGTAGTGGCCGAGGCACCGCGCCATCGCCTGGAAGTAGACCTTCGGCCCCTCTTTCCGACGCCTGTGGCGGTGGCGCGGCTGCATGGCTGGAAAGAGGTGAACGCGGTGCTGAAGCCGGTGATCCTCGAGCATGAGCGGAGCCATCCTTCCACCCAGCACTCCAATCTCGGCGGCTGGCAATCCACCTGGGACCTTTTGGATTGGGGTGGTCCGGCTGCAGGCGCCGTTATCGAGGCTGCGAAGGCGCTGGCCACCAAGCTGACCTGCGATCGGGAAGGCAAGGCTGTGCGCATGGGTTGGCGGGTCAATGCCTGGGCCAACGTCAATCGCGGCGGCCATGGCAACGAATTCCATACCCATCCTGGCGCCTATTGGTCCGGCACCTACTACGTGGACGACGGCGGCATCGGCGCCGATCCATCCCTTGGCGGCGAGTTCGAGATTCAAGATCCCCGCGGCGTGGCGCCCGCCATGTACGCGCCCCGGCTCGCCTTCGCTGTTCCCGGCGGGCTGGCCGCGGGTGCCTCGGAGCTTATCCGCCCGCAAAGCGGCCTGATCGTGCTCTTTCCAAGCTGGCTGAGTCATGCAGTCAGGCCCTACACCGGGGAGCGTACCCGCATTTCCATCGCGTACAACTTCAGCCTCTGAGGGGTGAGGGCAATGGAACGCGTCGGTGTCATAGGGGCAGGCGCCTGGGGGACGGCGCTGGCCGAGGTGGTCGGGTCCCAAGGGCGGCCCGTGCTGCTCTGGGCCCGGGACCCGGACTTGGCTGCCGAGATCCGGCGGGACCGCGAGAACGCCCGCCGTCTGCCGGGGGTCCGACTGTCCAAATCGGTCCAGCCCACGTCGGACGTGGCGGAGGTCGCGCGCTTCGCCGAGGTTCTTCTGCTCGTCACACCCGCCCAAACGTTGCGCGATCTTGGCCGGCGGCTGGAGCCGCTTGTGCCAGATGCGACCCCGGTGGTGATCTGCGCCAAGGGGATTGAGCGCGGTACGGGCAAGCTGACCACGGAGGTTGTCTCGGAGGTCTTGCCCGGACGGCCGCTGGCGGTCTTGTCCGGCCCGACCTTCGCGGCGGAAGTGGCGGCCGGGCTTCCCGCGGCCGTGACGCTCGCTTGCGAGGACCGCGATGCCGGCGCTGCTGTCGTCAAAGCCCTGGGCTCGCCGACGTTCCGGCCTTACTTGTCGGACGACCCGGTGGGGGCGGCCATCGGAGGGGCAATCAAGAACGTTATCGCCATTGCCTGCGGCATCGTGGCCGGCCGCCAGCTCGGCGAGAACGCGCGCGCCGCCCTGGTGACCCGCGGCCTTGCCGAGGTGGCGCGGCTAAGCGCCGCCAAGGGCGCGAAACCAACGACCCTCATGGGGCTTTCCGGCCTCGGCGACCTCATCCTCACCTGCACCTCCGAGCGCTCGCGCAACTACGCCTTCGGCCTCCGGTTGGGTCAGGGCCTGGGGCAAGAGGGCGGCAGCGGTCCGGAGGCTGGGCCAAGGGGCATCGTCGAAGGGGCCTTCACCGCACAGGCCGCGCTGGAACTGGGGGACGCTCTCTCGATCGATTTGCCCATTATCGCGGCTGTGAACGCCGTCTTGTCGGATAGTTCGGCCATCGACGCCACCATCGCCGGCTTGCTTGCGCGGCCCTTCCGCGAGGAAACCGCGTAGCGGAAGACGAAAGCGCTCCCCTCGACCCTTTCCCATGCGCCAGGCTGGACATAAGCTCGCCGCCGAGCACGTCATGCAGCCAACTCAACGGAGGAACCATGCTCTTCGCCCTAATCTGCCGCGACAAGCCGGGCAGTCTGGACACGCGCCTATCGAACCGGCCCGCGCATGTGGATTATCTCGCCGCGAACGCGGAGATTTTCATCTATGCCGGCCCCTTGCTGGGCGCGGACGGGGAAACCCCGGTCGGCAGCCTCTTGGTCATAGACGTGGCCGACCGTGCGGCCGCGGAGGCTTTCGCCGCGGGCGATCCTTACGCCAAGGCCGAACTTTTCGCTGATGTCGAGATTTCGGCGACGCGGCAGGTCTTCCCCAAGACTTGATCCAGAGAGCGGTGCTAAAGACCCTGAATCCGCCCGGTTTCGTCCGGCGGGTTCATGCGCGGCGCGAAGACGGCCTGATCACGAGTCGCGCGGTAATCCGCGAGTGCCCAGTGCACGCTCGGGAAAGCGATATCCTCCCAGGGAATGTCCTCCCACGCGAACAGCCCGACTTCCTGGCTTTCAGGCCCCGCCTCGACTTCGCCGGATAGAAGACGCGCTCGGTAGATAAGTTGAATCTGGCTCAGCCGTTGAATGCTATAGACCGCAAGCAGCTGATCGATCTCCAAGCGCGCCCGAGCCTCTTCCCAGGCTTCGCGCAGGGCACCTTCAGCGGTTGCTTCCTGCAGTTCCAAGTAGCCTGCCGGCAGGGTCCAGAAGCCCTCGCGCGGCGGGATCGCCCGCTTGCACAGCAGGATGCGGTCTTGCCAAACGGCAACGGAGCCCACAACGATTTTGGGATTCTCGTAGTTGACGAAGCCGCAGTCCTGGCAGACCAGCCGTTCGCGGTCGTCGCCCGCGGGAATGCTGCGCGCGAACCTCTTGTGCGGCGGTTCCTTGTGCTCGGTCATGCGATCAGCTTGGCGCTTGAACGCCGCGGGCACAAGCCGAAGCGCGTGGTGTCAGGTCTTGATGTCCACGAAACTGCCGCGCTCGGGCGGCCGGTCCGACTGGGCCGCGCGCTCGGCGGCTTGGATCGTCGAGGCTTCCGGCAAGGGGTTTGTCTCGCCCGTGGAGAATCGCGGCGCCACCGGGCTGCTGGGCTGGGCGAGGCCGGTCAACGCCTGGACCAAGGGATTGGCCGGTGCCATGGTGGGTGATGAGCTTTGCATGGGCGAGAGCCTATATCGGCGCGAATGAAATAAACGTTAAAGACGATTAATCGACGGAAATATCCCGTATAACAAGATTATAGAGTGACATAAGAGCATGGCACCTCGCCCCGTAAATGCCCGCGCGATCGCACTACAGCTCATCGAGGCGGTGCTGCGAGACGGTCAGCCTCTTGACGAGGCCTGGGCGAGCGCGAAAGCCTTGGCGCGTCTGGAGCCGCGCGATCGGGCCTTCGCGCGGGTGCTTGCGGCAACGGTCTTGAGGCGCCTCGGACAGTTGGACGCCCTTATCGACGGCTGTATGGACCGGCCTCTCAAACCCAAGCTTGACCGCTTGCGCGGCGTGCTTCGGCTTGGCGCGGCGCAAATCGCTTTTCTGGGGACACCTCCCCACGCAGCCGTCAACAGCAGTGTGGACCTTGCCGTCGCCAGCCGGCTCGGAACTTTCAAGGGGCTGGTGAACGCGGTTTTGAGGCGGGTGGCGCGCGAGGGCGAGGCGCTCGTCGCCGGGCAGGACGCGGCACGGCTGAACACGCCTGCTTGGCTTTGGGAGAGTTGGGTGGCCTGCCACGGCGAGGCGGTGGCCCGCGCCATCGCGGAGGCGCATTTGGCCGACCCACCCCTGGATCTGACCTTGAAGCTCTCGGAGGACGTGGAGACTTGGGCCGCCCGCCTGGGCGCGATTGCGCTTCCCGGCGGGGGCTTGCGGCTTGGGCCGGGCCAGGGGGATGTGGCGGGGCTCGCGGGCTTCGCGGAAGGGGCCTGGTGGGTGCAGGATTTCGCCGCGTCGCTTCCCGCCAAGCTGCTTGGCCCCGTTGCTGGTCTCAGGGTGGCCGACCTTTGCGCGGCGCCCGGCGGCAAGACCATGCAGCTGGCGGCGGCGGGTGCGGCCGTTACCGCTGTCGACCTCTCGCGACGACGGCTGGAACGGGTTTCGGAGAACCTTGCCCGCACCAACCTCGCGGCGGAGCTGATCCGCGCGGATGCAACCGAATGGAGGCCTAAAGAGCCCTTTGACGCGGTCTTGCTAGATGCGGCCTGCAGCGCCACGGGGACTCTGCGCCGGCATCCGGACATCGCGCACCTAAAACAGCCGGCTGACCTGGTCGCCTTGACCGAACTGCAGGACCGGCTATTGGCCAACGCGATCCAGATGGTCAAGCCTGGTGGGCTTCTGGTCTACGCGACCTGCTCCCTCCAGCCCGAGGAAGGGGTGGAGCGGATGGCCAAGCTGCTGACGGCGGATGGGGCGCTAAGCCGGCGCCTGATCGAGCCCGCCGAAATCGGCGGCGCGGCCAAAGCCGTCACCGAAGAGGGCGATCTGCGCACGCTGCCTTCCTTCTGGCCCGATCGGGGCGGCATGGATGGATTCTATGCTTGCCGCCTCACCCGCGCTTGAGGGGCGTTGGGCGAAATTCCGAGCGCTATTGCGTTGAATAGCATCGCATTCGCGGATACAAGGCTGTCACGAGCTGATTCGCGCTGTGATGCGATTCGGCCGGGCGCCGCGGGTAACCCCGCCGATATCCGACTCCGCCACCTAGGCTAAAAGCATACGCAGATGCAGCAAGAGACCCGGATCGCCCCTTCCATCCTCTCCGCCGATTTCGCCAATCTGGGCGCGGAGGTGCGCGCCATCACCGAGGCCGGAGCCGATTACGTGCACGTGGACGTCATGGACGGGCACTTCGTGCCGAACCTGACGATCGGCCCAGGGGTGGTGAAAGCATTGCGGCCCCACAGCGCCTTAACCTTCGATGTGCATCTGATGATCTCGCCGGTGGATATCTTCGTGCCCGCCTTCGCGGAAGCCGGGGCCGATATCATCACCGTGCATCCGGAAGCGGGGCCCCACGTGCATCGGACCCTGCAACTGATCAAGACGCTGGGCAAGAAGGCTGGGATCTCACTGAACCCCGGCACGCCGGTCGAGGCGGTGGATCCTGTGCTCGATCTTCTAGACCTTGTCCTGGTGATGAGCGTCAATCCTGGTTTCGGGGGCCAGGCCTTCATCCCCGGGGTGCTACGTAAGATCGAGGCGCTGCGCCGGCGCATCGACGACAGCGGCCGGGACATCGATCTGGAAGTGGACGGAGGGATCAACGCCGAAACCGCGCGAGACGCGGTCGCGGCGGGCGCGGACGTCCTGGTGGCGGGCACCGCCACTTTCCAAGGCGGCGCTTCCGCCTATGCCGAGAACATCCGAACACTGCGGGGCGGAAGCTGAGATGGCACGACCGGCGGCGGACAGCGATACACGAGGAGGCAAGCTCCCCTTACAGCGCCGCCTCGCCGGTCGGGGCGCCAAGGCCACCGGCGATTCGGGCAACGCCCTCAACACTCCATCTCCGGTCGGGCCGGACCAGGCCCCGTCGTTTGCCGAGCAGTTCGCGCTGCTGCGTGCCTTGCCGCTCGAGACGGTGCTGGGGGAACTCGGTTACGTCGCGCGCAAGCCTTACTTGCGCTCGCCGCTGTACCGATGGAGGCTCGGGCGTGGCACCCCGGTCGTCGCGCCGCTTGCCACACCGCCGGACCCTTGGCCGGGCAACGCCGAACAAGGGGCCGCCATCGCCGCGGGTAGCTGGCGGCTGCTTGGCCGTGTCATTGATGGCCCCGGCCGGCTTTGGACGGCGCAGGGTGCAGGCCCGCTCTGGCTGGCGGAGCTGCATAGCTTCTCCTGGCTGCGCGACTTGCGCGCCATGGGGGGCGATTTGGCCCGCCGCGCCGCCCGCGAGCTGACAAGCGACTGGCTGATTGCCCACCAAGCTTGGGACGCGGTTTCCTGGGACCCCTTGACCACTGCGCGCAGGCTGTCCCACTGGCTAGGGCAGTACGATTTCTTCGCCAGCAGCGCGGAGGTGATGTTTCGGCAAAGCCTGCTCGACTCCGCGGGCCGGCAGCTGCGCTATCTGCAGGCCATCTTGCCGGCCGGCCTGGCAGGCGGGGACTTGCTGCTCGCCATCAAGGGCCTGGTGATCGGCGGTGCCTGCTTGCCCAAGTCGGAAAAGGCGCTCGCCCAGGGCTTGAGCTTGCTGTCGCGCGAGCTGCCGCGGCAGATCCTGGCGGACGGGGGGCAGGTTGAGCGCTGCCCGGGGCGGCTGCTCGCCGTCTTGCGCGATCTGATCGACATAAAATCGACCCTGCGCGCGGCGGAGCGGGAGGTGCCGGAGGATCTGCAGGCGGCGATCGACTCCATGGCGCCGATGCTGCGCCTCTTCCAGCACGGAGACGGTGGCCTCGCGCTGTTCAACGGCGCCTTCGAGGAAGAGGGGCTGAGAATCGACATGGTCCTGCAGCGCGCCGACGGCAGCGGCAGGCCCAGGCTTTCGGCCCCGCAATCTGGCTTTCAGCGCCTGCAAGCGGGCCGCACGCTGGTGCTCGTGGACACGGGCCGCCCACCGCCGCCGGGCCTGGACGCCCAAGCCCACGCCGGCACCTTGTCGTTCGAGATGAGCTTCGGACGCGAGCGCCTGATCGTCAACTGCGGCCACGCCATAGCCCTTGGCGCGGCCGAGCAGTGGAACCGCGCCCTGCGCGCCACGGCGGCGCATTCCACCTTGACCATAGAAGAGGAAAACTCCTCGCCGCTCTCGCCCGCGTCGATCTTCGGGCGGCGCGGCCTGAAGCGCCGGCCAACCAGCGTGCAATGCCGGCGCGAGGAAGCGGACGGCAACCTGCTGCTGGAGGTCGCGCACGACGGATATCTTCCGGCCTTCGGGCAGGTGCATCACCGCCGGATCTATCTGGCCCAAAGCGGCGACGACCTGCGCGGGGAGGATCATCTCGTACCGGCAGAGGGCAGCCCGGCGCGCAGCGGTGCCTTCGCCATCCGCTTTCACCTGCACCCCGAAGTGGCGGCGGGTTTGCTGCAGGACGGCAGCTCCGTCCTGCTGCGCCTGCCCAAGGGCGGGGTCTGGCGCCTGCGCGCTTCCGGTGCGCGCGTGGCCCTGGAAGATAGCGTCTATCTCGGCGGCCCGGACATGCGGCGCTGCCAACAAGTCGTTCTCACCGGCCGCTTTGCCAACCGCGAAACCGTTGTCCGCTGGGCCCTGCGCCGCGAAGCCCCGCCGCGGCGGTAGGCAATCCCTCTACTGCATGCGCATGCCGCCGTCGAGGCGGAAGGTGTCCATGTTCAGCATGGTGTTCTCGACGATGTGCATGACCAGAGAGGAGAACTCTTCGGGGTGGCCGAAGCGCTTGGGGAAGGGGACTTGGCCTGCCAGATTGTCCTGCACCTCTTGGGGCATATTGAGCAGCAAGGGCGTGCCGATCAGGCCGGGCGCGATGGTCAGCACGCGCACGCCCGAACGGGCGAACTCCCGAGCCGCGGGGATCATCATGCCCACGATGCCAGCCTTGGAGGCGGCATAGGCGGCCTGGCCCACCTGGCCTTCAACCGCGGCGACCGAGGCGGTGGAAATGACCACCCCGCGCTCGCCGTCGTCGTTGACCGGGTCCGCGCCGACCATCTCCGCCGCGCAAAGCCGCATCAGGTTGAAGCTGCCCACCAGGTTGGCGCGGATCACCTTCTCGAAGTCGGCGAGCGGCATGGGGCCGTCGCGTCCGACGATCCGCTTGGCGGGCGCGATCCCGGCGCAATTCACCAGCACCCGGCAGGGCCCGTGGGCCTGGCTGGCGGCGGTCACCGCGGCCTCTGCCTCCTCGGCGCTGCCCACGTCGCAGGCCTGGCCCAGGCCGCCGATCTCCTTGGCGACAGCCTCCGCGGCCTCGCCGTTGAGGTCGAGCACGGCGACCTTGGCGCCCGCCGCCGCGAGCGCGTGGACGCTCGCCGCCCCCAATCCGGAACCGCCGCCCGTCACCACCGCGGCCAAACCCTTAACGTCCATCCGACCCAACCTCCCGAAATTCCGATAAAGCGAAGGGCCGGGTCTATAGCAGAGCCCGGCGCGGCGCGACAAGGCGGCTGGGCCGCCTTTAGGGCCGTTTGCGCTGGGACATGAAGGCGCCGACATCCGCGTCAGGCACGGCGGCCTCGGCGAAGGTGAAGCTTCCCCGCTCCCGCACCTCCCGGGCCGCGGACAGGAAGGCGCCGAGCGCAGCACGGGCGAAGGCGCCACCGACGCTCACGCGCTTGACGCCCGCCCCCTCGAGGTCCTCCAAGGTGTAGCGTGAGAGATTGAGGCCCATGACCACGTTGACCGGTTTGTCCACTGCTTGGCAAATGGCCCGGATCGACTCCAAGTCCGGCAGGCCCGGCGCGTAGAGCACATGGGCTCCCGCCTTGGAAAAAGCCTGGAGCCGCGCGATGGTGTCGTCCAAATCCGGCCGCCCATAGAGAAAACTTTCGGCGCGCGCGGTCAGCAGGAAAGGCAAATCCTTCGCCGCTTCGCTGGCGGCCTCGATTCGCTCGACAGCATGACCGAAAGGGAAAATCGGATCCGCCGGGTCGCCTGTCGCATCCTCGATCGATCCGCCCACCAAGCCGACCTCCGCCGCGCGGCGAATCGTTTCGGCGCAGTCTTCAGGACGCGGCCCGAAACCTTCTTCCAGATCGGCGGAAACCGGAAGATCGGTGGCCTCAACGATCTCGCGGGCATTGGCCAACACCTCGTCCCGGGTCAAGGCCCCAAAAGAATCCCGCCGCCCCACGGAGAGTGCGTAGCCGGCACTGGTGGTCGCCAGCGCCTCGAAGCCGAGGCCGCTCAAGACGCGGGCGGTTCCGGCGTTCCAGGGATTGGGAATCGTGAAGATGCCGGGCCGCTCGTGCAGCGCCTTGAAGCGTTCATAGGTTTCGCGCCGGTCGGTCGTCATGGCACTGCCCCTCCTAGGTCAGTGGAATCATCACGTGCTCTTGGAAGGCCGGCCGTGTGCTCAGACGTTTGTAGTAGGCCGCGAGGTTCGGTGCCGTGCCATGCTCAACATCAAGGGCGAACCAGCGGTAAGCGGCGGCGCCGAGCGGGATGTCGGCCATGGTGAAGGCCTCGCCCAGAACGAAGGGACGGTCGGCCAAGCGGGCGTCGAGAATGGCGAGCGCCGACCGGCAGGCCGCAACGCCCTCGGCGATGGCTTGCGGGTCGCGATCTTCCGGCGCATGCCGCACCAGATTCCAGAACACCGGCGTCATGGGCGGCATGACTGTGGAGACCACCCAGTCCATCCATTGATCCGCCAAAGCCTGAGCCTGGATGTGCTCCGGCGAGAGAGTGCGGGCGCCGTAGGTCCGCGAAAGGTAGCGGACGATGGCGTTGGACTCCCAAAGCACGAAGTCCCCGTCCTCGATCACCGGGACCCGGCGGTTGGGGTTAAGGGCGCCGTACTCAGGCGTGTCCAAGCCGCCGAACGCGCCACCCACCTCGATGTGCTCCACGGGCAGGCTCAACTCCGCCGCGCACCACATCACCTTCTGAACGTTGATCGAGTTCCGCCGTCCCCACACCCGTAGCATTGCGCGCCTCCCCGCTGAATGCCTCATCTAAGCGCGCCAAAGCCCGCGCCACAAGGGCCGCGCGGTGGATATTCACGGTATGGTCCAACGAGATTTTGGGAGTCGCGATTCCGGCCCCCCTAGACTTAGCGCATGGGGAACAGATGAAGACGGTCCGTTCTTTATCCGTGCTTATTAGCCTGGATTTCGCCTCAAGAGCAGATCGACGGCGGTCAGCAAGGCCGCCCTGGAGAACGGCTTGGCCAGGACAGCGTCCGCGTTTTCGCGGGCCAGGGCCAGCGCGCCCTCGGTATCAGCCCACGCGCCGCCGCCGGATATCGCGAGAACCGGAGTCCCGGCCCCGTTCCGTTTGAGCGAGAGGATG
Organism: Pelagibius litoralis; assembly: GCA_029287455.1. Taxonomy (GTDB): domain Bacteria; phylum Pseudomonadota; class Alphaproteobacteria; order Kiloniellales; family DSM-21159; genus JARFRB01. Next base: position 55,320 of record JARFRB010000097.1, read on the forward strand.
ACCTCCGAGCCGTCCAGATTCGGCATGACGACATCCGTGACCACGAGATTGAATTGCTGCTCGCGTGCCCGCTCGAGGCCGACCCGGCCGTCCTCCGCCTCCACCACGCTGTGACCGGCGAGCGAGAGCACCGTCCTGAGGGAGGACCGCACGCCGTCTAAGTCCTCGACGAGAAGAATCCTGGCCATTTCAGCCCTCACCTGGATCGCCAACCACGGGAATGAAAATATGGAAGCTCGTTCCCTTGCCCGGCACGCTTTGCGCTTCGATGCACCCGCCCCAGCGCTCCACGATCCCGCTGCACATGGACAGCCCGAGACCCGTTCCCCGGCCGGGGGATTTTGTGGTGAAGAAGGGCTCGAAGATGCGCTTCATGGTAATGGGATCGATGCCCCGGCCGGTGTCGGTGATGGAGATGGTCAGTTCGCTTGGGGACTCTGGGGCCGCGGCGCTGAGAGCAACCGCGATCTCTCCCTTCCCGCCACTGGCTTCGGCGGCGTTGAGGAAGACATTGGTGAGGACCTGGCAGAGTGCGGTCCGGTTGACCCTGATGCGCAGCCTCGCGAGGGGGCCGGAGGGATCGAAGCCCGTTTGGCGGATGGACACCGAGCTCGGCAAGTGGCCGGCGCAAAAGCAAACCGCTTCTCCGAGGATCGCCAAGGCATCGTGCTCCCGATCGGCGGTGGGGTCTTGCCGCCCGAAGGCTAGAATGCCGCTGACCACATCCTCCGTGAAACGGGTGCTTTCCACGATCTCCCGGACGTAGCGCCGGCAGCGCTAGCCTTGCAGTTCCTCGTCGTCACGCAAGAGCTCGCTGAAGAGCCGGATGGGCTGCAGAGCGTTGTTCAGTTCATGGGCCACGCCGCCGGCCAGCCGCCCAAGGGTTTCGAGCTTTTGGCGCTGGTTTTCCGTGCCGATGCGATCGACATCCTCGGTGATATCCACCTGCATGCCAAGTTAGGCTTCGAGACGGCCTTTGGAGTCGTGCAGCGGCGAGAGCTGAAGGCGGTTCCAAAACCGGGAGCCATCTTTCCGGTAGTTCAGGATCAGCACGGTCGCAGCCTTCTCCGCGCGGATCGTATCGCGAATCATCTCCACGCTGTGGCGGTCGGTTTCCGGGCCTTGAAGGAAGCGGCAGTTCCGCCCGTAAGTTTCCGCAGTCGAGTAGCCGCTCAATTTCTCGAAAGCGCGGTTTGAGTGGACCAGGGGCATATCCGCTCGGCGCGCGTCCGCGATGGTCACGCCGAAAGCGCATTGTTGGACCGCTTGGGCCAGAATGGCCTCTGGATACTGGTCACCTTGGCTCAAAGGCGACTTGGAGCTCGCGAACGACATCAGGCGTCCTCAACCAGATTTCGGGATCGCCAAACACGGAAGGTTTGGCAGGCTATATTCCCTTATAGGTAGCGTCCGAACCTTAACGTAGGGTTACCCAAGATTGAGTGGCCTGGCCGCGATATCGCCTATTGCCTGCGCTTGGATAACGCGGAAGAATATGGGATTCGCTCGCCATTGCTCGTCGATGGCTGGCGGCGCCGGGTGTGGGTTGGCGTCTTCTCAAAGCCCAGGCCAAAGCCCAGGCCAGCTCGGCCAGCTGTGTATTCGCCTTATGTTCCAACAAGATTTTGGGAGTCGCGAATTCGCGCCCCCCAGACCTGGACGCGGAGGAACATTACGGGTAGATTCGTTTGTGATTTGTGCTGAAACGCCAATAGCTTCTATCGACATACATAAGTAAGATTAGAAGATTGGTGTTATCGGCTGTTGCGGATGCTTGGGGGAAGAGGGTTTTAGAACGGATGACAGCGATCCGTCCGGACATCGCTTCGGCGAGCCATGCCAGCATGGGCGCGGCCCGCGACCCGCGCGCCTTTCAGCCGTTCCTCCAGCTAAACCGCTTGCTGGCCGGGACCGCGCCCGGTAACTCGCCCGCGCCCGACGGAGCGCCGATCAATTTGGCCCCTGGCGATCCCATGCTGAGCCCGCCACGGCTGATCGCCGAGACCTTGGCGCGCTATCCCGAGGCTTGGTCGCGCTACCCGCCGCCACGCGGGACCGACGATTTCCGGTCCGCGGCGCTGGGCTGGCTGCGCCGCCGCTATGGCCTTGGGGAGGGGATGATCGATCCGCCCCGCCACATGCTTCCCGTGCCGGGCAGCCGTGAGGGCTTGTTCCTCTGCGCCCTGGCGGCGATTTCCCAGGGCAGGGACTCCGGCCGGCGCAAAGTGCTGATTCCGGCACCGGCCTATCACGCCTATGCCGGCGGCGCGGTGGCTGGTGATGCCGAGCCCGTTTTCGTGCCGGCGCGCCGGGAAACGGGCTTCTTGCCGGACTACGAAAGCCTTCCGCCGGACTTGCTGGACCAAGTGGCCATCGCCTTCATCTGCTCGCCGTCCAATCCGGAAGGGGCGGCCGCGGACCTGCCGCGCTGGCGCGGCCTGCTGCGCCTGGCACGGCGCCATGGATTTCTTTTGGCCGCCGATGAATGCTATGCGGACACCTACCTCGGCGATCCCACCGCCGGGCTTTTGCAGGCGGCGGAGATGGAGGGGGGCTCGCTCGACCGAATGGTCTCCTTCAACTCGCTCTCGAAGCGGTCGAGTGCAGCGGGGCTGCGCTGCGGCTTTGCCACGGGAGAGGCCGAAGCGATCGACGCCATCGCCGCTTTCGCCATGGTCGGCGGGGCAGGGGTGCCGGCACCCACGCTTCAGGCCGGGGCGGCGCTTTACAATGATGACGAGCATGCCGCGGAGATGCGGGATTTTTACCACGATCTCTTCGCGCTGGCGGAGCGCAAACTGGGAAACCGTTTTGGGTGGACGAAGCCGGCGGGGGGCTTCTTCCTCTGGCTGGACGTCGGGGACGGCGAAGCGGCGGCGAAGCGGCTCTGGGCGGAGGCGGGGATTCGCGTGCTGCCGGGGGCCTTCATGTGCCCGGCGCAATTCGCGGAGGGCAATCCGGGCGCTGGTTACATCAGGGCCGCGTTAATTCATCCGCCGGAAATCACCGCGCCCGCACTCGACCGCATGGTCGAGATCTTGAGTTGAGAGTTGTTGTAGGAACGGAGTAAGCGCGATGGCCATGCGCGAAAGTTTGGGCAAAAGCGACCACGGGAGGCTTCGCCTTTTCCCCGAGGGGACCGGTGGGGCGCTGCGCCGGCGCCTGCGGCAAGCTTTTGGCGTACTGCTTGCGCTCGCCGGCTTCGCCCTCTTTGTCGCCTGTTTTGGCTATAACTCACAAGATCCCTCCTTGAACCGGGCGAGCGATGGGTCGGTTGCGAACCTGCTGGGCTTGCCGGGCGCCTATCTCGCAGACGTCGCGTTGCAAACCTTGGGGCTAGCGGTCCTTCCGGCAGGACTGCTGCTGGCCGCCTGGGGTTGGCGCCTGCTGCGCGAGGAAGCCTTGCCGCGCGCCTGGCTGCGGGTGGCGCTTCTGCCGCTCGTCCTTTTGGCCCTGGCGATGGCCTTCAGCGCCCTGCCGGAGCCTGGCCGCTGGCCCCTGCGCAGCGGCTTGGGCGGGTTCTCCGGCGACTTGCTGCTTGGCCGTATGACGGGGGCAACCGGCCTGCCGATGGCGGTGCTGGGTTTTGGCGCCGCGGTCTTGGGCTGCCTGCTGTTCTTATACGTTGCGGGTCTGCGCAGGCGGGAATGGAGTACCGGCTGGAACGGCGCGCGGGCTGGGGCGAAAGGCGCCTGGCGGGGCGTTTGCTGGGCCGCCGGAGCCGCGGCCTTGGCGAGGCGCAGCCTTCAGCGGCCGGACTCGAAAGACGACGATGAAGACGAAGCAGAGGTGGACGTTACTCCCGCGCGTGCCCGCAAGGCCCGGAAAGAGCGCCGGGAGCCCAATCTCATCGTCGAGCGACCTTTGGCGGCCGACAAAGCCGAGGCTCCCGCGCCGGCGCAAAGGGTCGAGGCGGAGCCGCTTGTGGAAACCAAGCCGAAACGCCCTGCTCCCGGCAAGAAGGGCCGGGAAGCGGCACAAGGGCGCTTGGCACTCGGCGGGGACTACGAGACGCCGCCGCTTTCCTTGCTCCACGAGGCGCCATCTGGGACCAACGATCCGGAGGCCGACCGCGACTCCTTGGAGAAAAACGCCCGGCTGCTCGAGGGCGTGCTACAGGACTTCGGCGTGCGCGGCGAGATCGTGAAGGTGCGGCCTGGCCCCGTGGTGACGCGCTACGAGCTGGAACCGGCACCGGGCACCAAGACCAGCCGGGTGGTGGGGCTCGCCGACGACATCGCCCGGTCCATGTCCGCGATTTCCGTCCGGGTCGCCGTGGTGCCCGGATCCAGCGTGATCGGCATCGAACTGCCGAACCGCAGCCGGGAGATCGTTTATCTGCACGAGTTGCTCTCCGCCAACGCCTTCGAGCAGAACAAGGGCAACCTGCCCTTGGTGCTGGGCAAGGACATCGGAGGGATGCCGCAAATCGTCGACCTGGCGCGCATGCCGCATCTTTTGGTCGCCGGCACCACGGGCTCGGGCAAGTCGGTCGCGGTGAACGCGATGATCCTCTCCTTGCTCTACCGCTTGCCGCCGGATCAGTGCAAATTCATCATGGTCGATCCCAAGATGCTGGAACTCAGCGTCTACGACGGAATCCCTCATCTGCTGGCGCCGGTGGTTACCGAGCCCAAGAAGGCCGTGGTGGCGCTGAAATGGGTGGTGCGCGAGATGGAGGAGCGCTACCGCTCCATGAGCCGCCTGGGTGTGCGCAACATCGATGGCTACAACGCTCGCGTCGAGCAGGCCCGCAAGACCGGCGAGGAGTTGACCCGCCGGGTGCAGACCGGCTTCGACCCCGACACCGGCCAGCCGGTCTACGAGGAGCAGCCCTTCGATCTGGAGCCTTTGCCCTTCATCGTGGTCATCGTCGACGAGATGGCCGATTTGATGCTAGTGGCCGGCAAGGATGTGGAGGCGGCCATTCAGCGCCTGGCGCAGATGGCGCGCGCCGCGGGCATCCATCTCATCATGGCGACGCAGCGCCCCTCGGTGGATGTCATCACCGGCACCATCAAGGCGAACTTCCCGACCCGTGTCTCCTTCCACGTCACTTCCAAGATCGATAGCCGCACCATTCTTGGCGAGTCCGGCGCCGAGCACCTTTTGGGCCAGGGCGATATGCTCTATATGGCGCAAGGCGGACGGATCACCCGCGTCCACGGCCCTCTGGTCACCGATCAGGAGGTCGAGGAAATCGTCGCCTTTCTGAAGGCCCAGGGCCAGCCCTCCTACATCGAGAGCGTGACCGAGGAGGAGGGAGACGCGGGGGCCGACGGCTTGGGGCTTGGCGAAGAAAGCTCGGGCGACCAACTCTTCGATCAGGCTGTGGCGATCGTCGCCCAGCATCGAAAGGCCTCGACGTCCTTCATCCAACGGCAATTGCAGATCGGGTATAATCGGGCGGCGCGCATCGTAGAACAGATGGAGGCGCAGGGCATGGTCAGCCCCGCCAATCATGTGGGCAAGCGGGAAGTCCTGCTGCCCAACCACGGAAGCGACGCCTAGGAACACCAACTTTATGAGACGAGCCCTCGTAGCGCTGCCGATCCTTCTCGCGGCCGTCCTTGGCACTCCAGTGGAAAGTGTCATGGCGCAAGAAGCGGCGCTCACCGACCAGGACCGCGCCGACGTGGCGCGGGTCGAAGAGTATCTCAACGGCATCGACACCATGCAGGCTCGTTTCGTCCAGGTCTCCTCGAACGGGGACTACGCCGAGGGCACGGTGGTGCTTGATCGTCCCTCGCGGATCCGCTTCGACTACGACCCGCCCAACCCGGTTTTGCTGATCGCCGACGGGCTGATCCTTCTCTACTACGACCGGGAGCTGGAGCAAGCGAGCCAGGTCCCCCTTTGGGAAACGCCGCTGTGGTTCCTGCTGCGCGAAGATGTGAACCTGGGCGAAGGCCTGGAGGTTCTCGGTGTCGAGCGCGGGGCGGCGATCTTGACGATCCGGGCGCGCCAGGAAGATTCCCCGGATCAAGGGGAGGTGACGCTTGTCTTCGGCGATCGGCCCTTGCAGCTGCTGCGCTGGGAGATCATCGACTCCCGAGGGACGAAGACGCAAGTGGCGCTCATCGACCCGCGCTTCGGAGTTGAGGTCGATCGCGAGCTCTTCAGCTGGTCCGATCTTCCAGGCGCTGGCTTGCCAGAGCGTAACGACCGTTAGGTCCAATCCCTAGTCAAAGACTACCTGGTCCTCAGCAATAGGCGGTTCACGCCGCCCAGTGCGGCGACGAGATCGCGGGCCTGCTGCTGGAAGGCCACGCGGGTAATCCGGCGGTCCTTGAGTGCCAGCGCAGCGAAGATCTCCTGAAAAGATCGCCGCCCATCAATGCCAGCGACAATCCCCGGAGCTAGCGGCGGCACGGGAAGCTCGAGGGGGATCCCGTCGAGGGTGAGCTTCAGGCGGCCGGCCTTCGCCAAGCTCCTGGCCAGGGCCGGGGCGGGCAGATCGACGAGGCAGGGTACGGCCTCCAAGCTCTCAAAGGCCGCCACGCTGCCTTGCCTGCGCGACAGATAGACGGTGTGCTGCTTCATGTTTCCGGCCAAGCGCTCGGCCAAGGCTGCCCGCTCAAGGGGGGCGAGCGCCTTCGCGCGCCGGATCAGTTCAGGGTCCGATAAGTAGGTTTCCGGGGCATAGCGCAGCGGCTCGATGAAGCTGGCGATGTGAAGGCCAGCACCTTCGGCGAGCGCCGCCAGCTCCGGCACGGTGTAGGCACGGTCCTGGCTGTGCAGAAGAAGATCAACAAGCTCCGCGTCCCCCAGACGATGATCGCCCAGAAAGGGGTTGCGGCGGAATCCGTTGGTTGGCGGTAACTGCTCCAGCAGCCGTCGCGCAAGTTCCACCCGCCTCTCCAGCGGCAGGTCCGCCGACAATTGCCGCAAGGCGTCTTGCAATGGATAGAGGCCCTCACGCCCGAAAGTGCCATAGACCATTAGGCCAATGCCGCCATCGGGGCTTAAGGCATCTACTAGAGCGGCAAGACCGGCCGGAGGGTCGGCGAGGTGGTGCAGGACGCCGCAGCAATCGATGTAATCGAAGCGGCCCAGATTCAGGCGAGGCAGGTCCAGCAAGGACCCCGATAGAAAGCGCAGGTTCCGCAAGCCGCGCGCGGACACCCGCGCCTCCGCCACCGCCCGTGCCGTTTCGGAGAGGTCGAGGTAGACGACCTCCGCGTTTGCCGCCCCGATGTCGGCGAGCTGTTGCGCCAGCATCACCGTGCCGTCGCCGGTGCCACCCCCGGCGACAAGCGCACGGAACGGCGCTTGCCAATCCTGCCGCCCCTGGAAAAGGTAATGATCGATTTCCGCGACCCGGCTGGGCGAACCGGTGATCAGCCGCTTGGCTTCGTCGGCCGGATCTCGAGCCGGATAGGGAAACTGCTCGTACTGTTTTTTGACCGCGTCGCTCATGGCACCGGCCCCGGCGTCAAGACAGATCGAGAACGACCTTGCCGCTCGCTTTTCGCTCCACCAGAAGCATCAAGGCCTCCGCCACTGCTTCTAGCGGCAAGCGGTCGGAAATACGCGGGTTCAGTTTTCCCTCGGCATGCCAGCCGCACAGCACCTCGAACTGCTGGCGCAGCATCTCTGGCGCCTTCTGCAGGTAGGAACCCCAATGGACTCCCATGGCCGCCACGTTCTTCACCAGAAGGTGATTCGCGGGGATCTGCTGGACCCGGCCCCCGGCAAAGCCGATGACAAGGATCCGGCCGCCCCAGGCGATAGCCCGCAAGGACGCATCGAAGACGTCGCCGCCGACCGGGTCGAAGACCACATCCGCGCCCCGCCCATCCGTCAGCTCCTTCATGCGGGTGCGCAGGTCCTCCGAGCGGTAGTCGATACAGGCATCGGCGCCATGGCGTTTAGCGATCTCCAGCTTCTCGGCGCCGCCCGCGGTGGCGATGACCTTCGCTCCCATGGCCTTACCGACTTCCACCGCCGCGAGCCCGACACCGCCGGCCGCCCCGTGCACAACCAGTGTCTCACCGGGCACGAGACGGGCATGCCACTCCAAGGCACCTAGCGCGGTGCCGTAGGTGATCGTAAACCCGGCGGCGATATCGAAGGGCATGGACTCCGGCACGGCGAAGACGGAGGTGGCGGGGGCCACCACCTTTTCCGCGAAGCCGCCCCAGGCCGGCAGGGCAAGCACGCGCTGCCCCACGCTCAAGCCGGAAACCCCGGCCCCCAAGGCCTCCACATGACCGGCCACCTCAAGCCCTGGCGTGAAGGGTAGCGGCGGTTTCACCTGGTATTCATGGCGGATCATCAGGGTGTCGGCGAAATTAATTCCAGCCGCCGCCACGGCGATCAGCACCTCTCCCTCTCCGGGCTCGGGCGTCGCAACCTCCTCCAGGGTCAAGACCTCGGGGGCGCCGAGGGTTCCGCACACGACCGCGCGCATGGCTTAGAGAGGCCCGCCGGCCGCCGGTCGGACCTCGCCGACCGCGAGTCCGACACGATTGCGCACCGTTGGGACCAACACCTCGGCCAAGGCTTCGCTAGCGGCGGCGTCGATCGCTTCGAGACGGGTCAGGACATGCCCCATAACCACTTCCGAAGCGCGGGTCGCCCCGTCATCCACCTTCAACGCGATCCCGAGGCCGCTGTCTGGAAGGCTGGCGCAAAACACCCCTTCCGCGCCGGTCTTCACGATGGCGTGCCCCTGGGTGGCTGCGATCACCTTGGTGCAGAATTTCTTGCTGCCGGCCACCATGACCGGCTCCGCCGCCATCGCCGAGAGCACCCGTTTGGCGGCCGCTTGCCGCCGCTCCGGCTGGTCCGCGGGATCGGCCAGTCGCGCCATTGCCAGGGCGATGTTGCCCAACGGGATACCGATCTGGGGAATGCCGCAGCCGTCTATCCCCCGTGGCGCATCCCTGAGATCGAGGCCGGTCATCATCTCCAAGATGCCGAGAAGGCTTTGCTGCACCGGGTGATCGAAGCGGATATATCCCTTGGTGGGCACGCCCAGATGTTTCGCCAGGGTCAAGAAGCCCGTGTGCTTGCCCGAGCAATTGTTGTAAGCGGCGGTTGGCGTCTTGCCGGCGCGGATCATGGCCTCGGCGGAGGCCTCGTCGTAGGGCAGATGGGCGCCGCACTCCAAGTCCTCGACCCCGCAGCCGATGCGCTCCAGCCAAGCCTCCACGGTGGCGACGTGCACCGGCTCCCCTGCATGGCTAGCACTCGCCAGGGCGATCTCGGCGTCATTGCAGCCAAAGGCCTCCGCCGCGCCCGTCTCGATCAAGGCGAGGGTTTGCAGCGGCTTGATCGCCGAGCGGCCATAGACAACCTGCTCCACCTCGCCGGCGGACAGCACGACATGCCCCGCGGCGTCGACAACGGCGACGGCCGCGCGATGACGGCTTTCCACCATCCCGCCGCGCGTCACTTCCACCAGCACCGGATTGGCCTCCCCGGTTGCAACGGGGTGGACATGGCCGTGCTCGTGGCCGGTCGGTTTCGAACGCTGGGTTATCGGCATGTGACCCTTCACTTGCACGCCAGACCAGGCCCAGCACTAGAAAGATGCCGGTCGGGGCGGCGAGCAACAGCACCTTGCCTAAGGCGTGCTGTCCGTGCAAGGACTCCCGGTCATGCGCGGTTATTTCGGAATTGGCGTCGAAAGCATCAGCAAGCCCGGAAACTTGGGGAATCTGATGCGCTCGGCTCACGCCTTTGGGGCAAGCTTCTTCTTCGCGGTGGCGCCAGCGCTGCCACTTGGGGAACTGCGCCGCAGTGACACTTCCGACGCCGCCCGGCATCTGCCGGTATATAGCTATGGCTCGGTGGAGGAGTTTTCCCTGCCCAAGGGGTGCCGGCTGGTCGGGGTGGAATTGACCGAGGACGCAGAGACCCTGCCCAGCTTCTTCCATCCCACCGCTGCCGCCTACGTACTGGGACCGGAGCGCGGCAGCTTATCGGCGGAAATGCAAGCGCGCTGCGATCATCTCGTTCAGATCCCCACGCGATTCTGCGTAAACCTGGCAATCGCCGGAGCCATCGTCATGTACGATCGTATGCTTGCCCAGGGCCGCTTCGCGCGTCGTGCCGTGGGGACCCATGACGAGCCGGAGGCTTTGGCCGAGCATATCCATGGTGGCCCGGTCATTCGCCGGCCAAACCCGCAAGGATGAGAACCGTAGTTCTCGCCGAACGCTGGCGCAATCAGTAGCGGATAAAGGGATCGATCAGGCGTCCGAGGGGCCCGGTCAGTCGGATCGGCGCGTTGTTCACGACCAAACATAGGCAGGGCACATCACCTTCCACCACTGGGCGATGATCCACGGTGTCGCCCGCGACCTGCATATCTCCGCGGCCATAAACCTCTTCGCCGTCGCGATAGGCGCCTTCGAGTACCAAGGTCACTTCGAACCCTCGGTGGGAGTGCTGCGGGACCGCCCGGCCAGGCGCGATGCGCAGAAGGCGGGCTTTCGACCCTTCTCCGTCGGACGCCGGGATCTCCGCTTCCTGGACGCCGCGCAGCAAGGACCGCCATTTCAAGGCCTCGATATCCTCACCCACGTAGACGCGCAGCGCGGGCGGCAGATCCAAGCCATCGCGGCCAACAGGCGCGGAAGGCGAGCTTTCGGCTTCCAGGTCGTCAAGCTTGTCCAAAATGCTTTCGAGCGCATCGCTCGACAAAGCGACGGGCTCGATCTCCTCGATGAGCGCTCCACCAACTTCCTCAAAATCCGCTACCGCCTCACGGCTGGTATCGTCCAAGGAAATATGCGACGCAACAACCAGCGAGAGCGGTTCGCTCAAGCTGCCAGAAGCGTACGCCAGCAGCATCTCTTCCGGAGCGTGAAAAGCCGGCATTCTATCGGTCCTCATTCTCTTCTTCGTGCAGCGCTTTTCTCAAGCGGGTCATGGCCAAGCGCAAACGTGATTTCACCGTCCCGAGCGGCAAATCGGTCTCCTCCGCAATGGTGCCGTGAGCCTTATCTTCGAAATACGCCATTCTCACTACTTCAACTTGTTCGGGCGGCAGGGATCTCAAGGCCTGCCGCACTTTTTCTTGCCTCTGTGACGCTTCGACACGCCGGTCCGCAGATTCAACCGGCTCGGGCAAGAGCGACGGATCGTTTGGATCGAAATCCGGTTTGCGCTGACGGCGCAAAGCATCGATCCGTTTGTTCCGCGCAATCGTGAAAACCCACGTCCCGACGCTTGCCTGGGCGGGATCGAACGTCGAAGCCCGCCGCCAAACCATGATCAGGGCTTCTTGGGCTAACTCCTCCGCCATTCCCGGTTCAGTTCCGAGCCGGATCAAATAGGCCTTGAGCCGCGGCGCGAAGTGGGCAAACAACTGCGCGAACGCGCCCTTATCCCGGTCCGCGGCGACCGCCGCCACCATGGCTTGTAGCGCTTGCGCACTAACGTCCGCTGTTTTCGTTCGCGTCTCCATCCTGGACACATCAAACGTCATCCGTGGCTTGTCCACAAGCCACTTACTTTGCATCTTAAGCGGGAATTCCGCAAACTCCAGGTGATCCGCGATTTCCTGCATAATGGCGGAGATACGCAAGTGCAGTACTCACGGATCACAATTTTGACAAATTTTTTTGGCGAATCTTGTCTTCACGTCTCCTCGGAAGCGTTTGAAAACTTGAAGAACAGGGTGATCCGGGGCTAGCCCCTAACGTATTGCCCACTATAATACCCCGCATGATGTGGATTCGCCTGACAGCCGCTCTCGCCCTTGCCTTAGGGATTTGCCTTGCCCACGGCCCGGCCGAAGCGCAGCGGCGTTTGGGAACTTTCAGCGCCTGGTCGGCCTACACGGCGGAGGAGAACGGAAAGCCGGTCTGCTACGTCGCGAGTTCCCCGCAAAAGTCGGAGGGGAATTACACGCGCCGCGGCAAGGTTTTCGCTCTGGTGACCTTGCGCCCCGCGGAGCAGCGGGACGACGAGGTTTCCTTCATCGCCGGATATACCTTCCAAAAGGACAGCGCAGTTAAGGCTGTCATCGACGGGAAGTCTTGGACCTTGTTCACGCAAAATGGCGCTGCCTGGTTGCCGAACGAGCCGGCCCAGGACAAGGAAGTGGTTCAGGCCATGGTGAAGGGCCGGGAAATGGTGGTCACCGGCATCTCGTCGCGGGGCAATCAGACAATCGACCAGTATTCCCTGAGCGGCTTCACCGCAGCCTACAAAGCCATGCGCGAAGCTTGCGGCAAGAGCGGCTAGGCGCCAATTCCCCTATCGCTTGCGCTTGGCGTCGCGTCGGCTTAGTTAATGCGCCATGAGTCAATCCGCCCATGCCCAGCATTTCGCTCCCCCGGACGCCCGGTCCGACGGGCGCCTCAATCTGATCGGCCTCTCGCGGGCCGAATTGGAGGCGGAAGTCGCCGGCATGGGCGAGCCGGCCTTTCGGGCCAAGCAGCTCTGGCAATGGCTTTATCACCACGGCGCCGAGGATTTCGAGGCCATGACGAGCCTCTCCAAGGCTTTCCGCGAGCGATTGGGCGAGTATTACGTTGCCACGCGGCCTGGGGTCGCCGTGCACAGCAAGTCCGTTGACGGCACCCAGAAATGGCTCTTGGCTTTCACGGATGGCAATGAGGCCGAAGCGGTGCATATCCCCGAAAGCGACCGGGGGACCCTCTGCGTCTCAAGTCAGGTCGGCTGCACGCTGACTTGCCGCTTCTGCCACACCGGCACTCAGCGCTTGGTTCGCAATCTTTCGCCCGGCGAGATCGTCGGCCAGGTCATGCTGGCGCGCGACGCCCTGGAAGAGTGGCCTTCGCCCAAGGCCGACCGGCAGCTTACCAACATCGTCATGATGGGCATGGGCGAGCCGCTGTACAATTTCGACAATGTGGCCCAGGCCCTGCGGATCGTGATGGATCCCCATGGCATGGCCATCGGCCGGCGGCGCATCACCCTTTCCACCTCGGGCGTGGTCCCGATGATGGAGCGTTGCGGGGCGGAGCTGGGGGTTAATCTGGCGGTTTCCCTGCATGCCGTGACCGACGAGCTGCGCGACGAGCTGGTGCCCTTGAACCGGAAGTATCCCATCGCCGGGCTGCTGCGCGCCTGCCGCGAATATCCTGGGGTCCATAACGCCCGTCGCATTACCTTCGAATACGTGATGCTGAAGGGTGTGAACGACTCCGACACGGACGCCCGGGCGCTGGCACGGCTGCTGAAGGACATCCCGGCCAAGGTCAACCTGATTCCCTTCAACCCCTGGCCCGGCAGCGCCTACGAATGCTCTTCGCCCGAACGGATCGAGCGATTTGCCGACCTGCTCGCCGCCGCCAATCTCTCCGCCCCGGTCCGCGCGCCGCGCGGCCGCGATATCATGGCCGCCTGCGGCCAGCTGAAGAGCGAGAGCGAAAGGAAGCGCAAGACGGAGCGGGACGCGGCGGCGGGATAGCCGAGCGCGCGGACCCGCGTAACCCACACTTGCCCCGACCCGCCGTTTGCCTATACTCCGCGCGCCGTTCGGCCGGTGGCGGCCGGGGTGCCTCAAGCGGCTTTTCCTGAAGAGGGTTTCATGTCGGACGTCAAGCGCGTGGTGCTCGCCTATTCCGGCGGGCTGGATACCTCGGTCATCCTGAAGTGGCTGAAGGAAACCTACGACTGCGAAGTGGTCACCTTCACAGCGGATCTCGGCCAGGGCGAGGAGTTGGAGCCCGCGCGCGAGAAGGCGGAAATGCTGGGCATCAAGCCCGAGCACATCTTCATCGAGGATCTGCGCGAGACTTTCGTCAAGGACTACGTCTTCCCGATGTTCCGGGCCAACGCGCTCTACGAGGGTTGCTATCTGCTGGGCACCTCGATCGCCCGGCCCTTGATCGCCAAGCGGCAGATCGAGATCGCACGCCAGACCGGGGCCGACGCCGTGGCCCATGGGGCGACCGGCAAAGGCAACGACCAGGTGCGCTTCGAGCTTGGCTACTACGCCCTGGAGCCTGACATCAAGGTGATCTCCCCCTGGCGCGAATGGGACCTGACCTCGCGCACCAAGCTGATCGAATTCGCCGAGCAGCACCAGATCCCCATCGCCAAGGACAAGCGGGGCGAGGCGCCCTTTTCGGTGGACGCCAACCTGCTGCACATCTCGGCCGAAGGGAAGGTGCTGGAGGATCCTTGGGAGGAGCCTGGCGAGTACGTCTATTCGCGCACAGTCTCCCCGGAGGCCGCCCCGGACCAACCGACCTACATCGAAATCGAGTTCGAGAAGGGCGATCCCGTGGCGATCGACGGCAAGCGGCTCTCCCCCGCCAACTTGTTGACGGAGCTCAACCGTCTGGGTGGAGAGAACGGCATCGGCCGGCTGGATCTCGTGGAGAACCGCTTCGTCGGGATGAAAAGCCGGGGGATCTACGAAACGCCCGGCGGCACCATTCTGCAAGCCGCTCACCGGGGGATCGAGCAGCTGACCCTGGATCGGGGGGCCATGCATCAGAAAGACGAGATCATGCCGCGCTATGCGGAGATCCTTTACAACGGTTTCTGGTTCAGCCCGGAGCGCGAGATGCTACAGGCCCTGATCGACAAGAGTCAGGAGCGGGTGAACGGTACGGTGCGCATGAAGCTCTACAAGGGTTCGGCCACCCTCGCGGGGCGCAAATCCCCTGACAGCCTCTACAGCCTGTCCCACGTCACCTTCGAGGAAGATTCGGTCTACGACCAGCGCGATGCCGAAGGCTTCATCAAGCTGAATGCATTGCGTTTGAAGCTATTGAACCGGCAGAAGGGCTAACAGGAGCGGTTCACGCGTCCTCGCGTGGCACCCAGGGGATTCGGGCAACTTCGATCCCCTCGTCATTAAGCTCCTTGGCTTGCGCGTCGGAAGCCTCGCCGTAGATGCCGCGGGCTTCGCTTTCGCCCTTGTGGATGCGGCGCGCCTCGTCTGCGAATTCGCTGCCCACATAGTTGCAGTTGTCTTCGACCTGGCGGCGGATCACCTGCAGGGCACGGCGCAACTCCGCCGCCTCGCCGTTTCCCGATGGCGCCATCACCGCCGCTGGCGCAGTGCCTTGGTCTTCCCCAGGAACCTCCGCCGGGGCCTGCTCCGCGCGTGCCTTTCCAAGGCGCGGCGCCATGATGGCCTTCTGGATTTCGTGGCTGCCGCAAGAAGGGCAGCTCAAATGACCCGCCGCCGACTGCGCGTCGAAGGCCGCGCTATCGCGAAACCAGGCCTCGAAGACATGCTCTTTCTCGCATCTAAGGCTATACTTGATCATCAGTCATGCTCTTCAAACGGTCATTCATGTTAGATGGCACGCTCCGGCAGGGCTGACAAGCCTTGGCTCAGTGCAACCGAATCGCGACACTTCCGGGAAAAATGCCAAATCTTCACCAATCCCGCGCCACCGACAGCCATTCCGCCGGCGGCTCGCCTTCAGCCTGGGTCCTTCGTTTTGCGGAATTTCCGGCTGGGGCCGGTGCGGTTCTGGACGTCGCCGCTGGTGGTGGCCGGCATACCCGGCTCTTCCTGGAGCGCGGGCATCAAGTGACGGCCGTCGACCGGGATATCTCGAAGCTGACGGACCTGCGGGGTCACCCGAGAGCCGAGGTGATCGAGGCGGATCTGGAAGATGGTGGTCCTTTTCCCCTGATCGGCCGAAGCTTCGCGAAGGTCGTGATCGTAAACTATCTCCATCGCCCACTGACGGCGCATTTGCTGAACGCCATCTCGCCGGGCGGCATGCTGATCTACGAAACCTTCGCCGTTGGCAACGAACGCTTCGGCAAGCCGTCCAACCCGGATTTCCTGCTGCACCCGGGGGAACTTTTGCATTTGGCGGCGGCGGGCGGCCTCCGGGTCCTTGCCTACGAGGATCTGGTTGTCCAAGAACCAAGGCCCGCGGCGGTCCAGCGCATTGCGGCGGTCCGCCCTGACCCTATCAATTGACCGCGCGCAGCGGCCCCGCATCGGTGCCTGGCGGCGAGAAGGTCCAATCGCCGGCCAGGGAGGGCACCATCCGACGAGCCTCGGTCACCCGAGCCGGATCGATCTCAGCCGTGACGACTCCCGGATCCGTTCCGCCGTCTGCCAAGACCTCGCCCCACGGCGCGACGATGAGGGAGTGACCATAGGTCTGGCGGCCGCCCGCATGGGTGCCGCATTGAGCAGGCGCGATGACGAAGCAGCCGGTTTCGATAGCCCGGGCCCGCAGCAGGACATGCCAGTGCGCCTCTCCGGTAAATCGCGTGAAAGCCGAAGGCACGGTCAAGAACCGCGCCCCCGCTTGTGCGTATGCACGGTAGAGCGCGGGGAAGCGCATGTCATAGCAGACCGTCATGCCGAGCTTGCCCCAGGGCAGCTCAACCAGCGCCGTCTCGCCCCCGGGACGGAAGGTCGAGGACTCCCGATAGGATTGCCCATCGGGAATGTCCACGTCGAACATATGGATCTTGTCGTAGCGAGCGGCGAGGCCACCCTCCGGGGCGAAGAGAAGCGAGCGGTTGGCTGCCTTTTCGGCGTTGAGCTTGACCGTCAGCGACCCGATCAAGAGCCAGATTCCAAGCTCTTCGGCCAGGCTGGCGAAGGCCGTCATCGCCGGATGCTCGGCTTCGGGCAGCGCCTTGGCCAGTATCGCCGCGCGCCCCTTCACAATCATGGTTGTGTTTTCCGGTGTTGCGACGAAGCGCGCGCCCTTGCTTGCCGCCTCGCGGATGCCGGCCATGGCGTCGGCTACGTTGGCTTCCAGGTCGTCGCCGGTGTTCATTTGAACGCAGGCGGCCGTGAAGACCTCGTTCATGCCGCTTGCGCCTTTGCCAGCTTCGCGTCCAGTTCGCCGGCCTCTTCCAGCTGATAAAGCTCCGTGCAGCCGCCGATATGTTCATCGGCGATGAAGATTTGCGGCACCGAGGTGCGGCCGCCAGAACGCTCGACCATCTCCCTGCGACGCCCCGCATTCATCATGACGTCGATCTCCTCGTAGTCCGCGCCCTTGGCATCCAAAAGGCGTTTGGCGCGGTAGCAATAGGGGCACATCATGGTCGAGTAGATCTGAATATTCGACATCTCGCCTCTCAGCCGGACGATTAAACCATCGGTTCAATTCATCATAATAAGAGCCCGCGCGATGAGAACAAGGCCTTGGCCGTTGCTTCAGCGTTGGGCGAGAACCACACGGGCGAGCGTGACGGCATCGATCCGTGCGGCACCGGCCCGCCGCAGCGCCCTGGAGCAGGCCTCCAAGGTTGCTCCGGTGGTCATGACGTCATCCACCAGCAGGACCTTGCGGCCGACAAGCCGGGTTCCGGCCGAGGGATGAGGCCGAAACGCACCCTGGACGTTGCGCCGGCGCCCGGCCCGCGAAAAGCGGCCTTGGGAGGGTGTGTCGCGCCCGCGCAGCAGCAGATTTGGCGCGACCTCGACCCCGGACATCCGGCCGAGCGCGATCGCCAGCATGGCCGCTTGGTTGTAGCGGCGCGCCAAAAGCCGCCGCCAATGCAGCGGCACCGGTACGATCAGGTCTGTGTCGGAGAGAAATTCGGCGGCTGAGCGCTGCATCCAAGCCGCGAATGAGCGGGCGCCTTCGGTGCGGTCCGCATGCTTGAAGCGCAGGATTAAGCCTTTCGACCGGTCGTCATAGCGCAGGGCGCTGCGCGCCCGGTCAAAGGCGGGGGGATCGCGCAGGCAAGCAAGGCACACCGCGTCCGAGCCCAGATCGATCTCGAAGGGAAAGCCGCAGCGGCGGCAAAGCGGTGCCGTGATGAAATCCAGGTCTGCCCAACACGCCACGCAGAGAGCGGCTCCCTCGCCCGTCACCTTGCCGCAGGCCAGGCAGCGTCGCGGAAGCATGGCGTCCAAGCCCAGGCGAGCCGCCGCGCGCAAGGAGCTTGAGAGGCGGGAGAGCGGCTTCACGCGTCTCTCCCAGGGATTGCCAAGGCTTGGCCGCCGCTTAAGCAGATGCCATATCTCGCGGCATGAGCGATCAAGCGCGCATTTTCGACCGCACGGCCGTGCGGCGGCATCGGGACCGGGCCGCCCCCCTCTGGCATCAGCACGATTTCCTTGCCCGGGAGGTTGGCTCGCGACTGCAAGATCGGCTGCGGGAGATCAAACGCGGGTTCCCAATGGTCCTGGACCTTGGTTGCCATGGGGGAGAGCTGGCGGCGAGCCTGCGGGGGGAGAAGGGCATCGAAACCCTCGTCCAGTGCGACCTTTCGCCGGAAATGGCCCGGCGCGCCGCCGCGAACGGCTGCGCGACGCTGGTGGCGGACGAGGAAGTTTTGCCGTTCCGGGCCGCGAGCTTCGATCTCGCCTTAAGCTGCTTGTCGCTCCATTGGGTCAACGACCTGCCGGGGGCCTTACTGCAGGTGCGCCAGGCCCTGAAGCCGGACGGCCTGTTTCTCGCCGCCATTTTCGGCGGTGACTGCTTGCATGAATTGCGCGTGGCACTGATGGAAGCCGAAGTCGCGGTGACGGGCGGCCTCAGTCCGCGAGTCTCGCCCTTCGCCCAAACGCCGGATGCCGGCGGTTTGCTGCAACGCGCCGGCTTCGCTCTGCCGGTTGTCGACGTTGACGAAATCGTCGTCACCTATGCGGACCCCATTGCCGCGATGCGGGACTTGCGTGGCATGGGCGAGGCCAATGCCGTCGAAACGCGCCGCCGCGAGCCGATGGCGCGCGCCATCCTGGCCAAGGCGGTGGAGATTCATGGACAGCGCTTCGCGGCCGCCGATGGCCGTGTGCCGGTGACCTTCGAAGTTCTCTACCTCACCGGCTGGGCGCCGCATGCAGATCAGCCGCGCCCCTTGGCGCCCGGAAGTGCCAGCGCCCGCCTCGCGGACGCCTTGGGCGGCAAGGAGCACTCCGCCGGAGACCGGGCGAGGCCGCGCCGATAGCGCGGCCGCCGGCCCGCCCGCGGTCAAGCCGCGTTTTACTGTTGGCGTTGTAGCTCCGAGGGACCGGACGGCGGTTTCGCCGCTTTGCCCGAAGCTTTGGACCGTCCGCTCGCCGCGCCGTTCGCCCCGTTCCGGCTCCCGCGCGGACGTCCGCGACGCGGCCGATAGTGAAGAGAGTCACGGGTGCCATGACCCTTGGCCTTGTGGCCGTCCTCGGTTGCCGCCGCCCGAAAATACGCCAGGATGAATACCCGAATCGCCGCGGTCAGCGATGATTCGCACCGCTCCGTATCCACCAGGCTGCTCAGCGCACTCAGCGTCATGCCCTCGCGCTGCGCGATCTCCTCGAATGCATTTCACATGGGCGGCTCGAGGCGGACGCTAGTCCGCCGCCCACGCAAAGTGATGTTTCGACTCACCAATGTGCTCATCAAATTCTCCACCTGCCCCTGGCGAAAGCCACCACGTGGGCCCCCTGCCGCTTGCACACCTTCGGGTTCGGCCTATCCTGACCTTTCCCGCGCCAATCCTTTTGGTTGTCAACGAAACGTTTAACACAAATATTGCACGAGTATGTCACAAATTTGACGAGATGCGCAACCGACCAAGGGTTGTGGAAATTACTTATGAATTTCGAGAAATTAGTGTATAATCACGTATATTCAATCATCGGTTATAACAAGTCCATGAGCGCGGCGACGAGTGGACCGTCGGCTGGAGGTAGGGGGTAGTCGGCCAGGCGCGCCGGGCGCACCCAAGCAAGCCGTTGGCCCTCGCGGGGCACTGGATCGCCCCGCCACACACGGCAGGCGTAGAGCGGCATCAGCAGGTGAAAGTCCTGGTAGGCGTGAGACGCGAAGGCGAGTGGCGCCAGGCAGCTTTCCCGCGTATCAATGGAAAGCTCCTCTTCCAGTTCGCGGATCAAGGCGGCTTCCGGCGTTTCGCCCGGCTGAACCTTGCCGCCGGGAAACTCCCAGAGTCCCGCCATCGCCTTGCCGGCCGGGCGTTCGGCCAGAAGGACGCGGCCGTCCACGTCGACCAGGGCGGCGGCCACCACAAGCAGCAAGGGCCGCGACCCCGCCTCGGCCTCGCGGCTTGCCGCCTCCCAGCAGCCTTGCGGCAGGCCAGGAGCGCCCGGATTGCCCGTATCACTCATCGGCGCGCTTAACTGCGGTAGTCCGCATTGATGTCGATATAGCCATGGGTCAGGTCGCAGGTCCAAACCCGTGCGCGGCCGCGGCCGACCCCGACGTCGACCTGCAGCAGGATCTCGCTGCCCCGCATGTGCTGGGCGACCGGCGCCTCGTCGAAATCCTGTCGGCGTTTGCCCGCTTCGGTGATCGGGATGCCGCCGATTGCGATGGCGAGCTTGTCGCGGTCGGCCTTCTCGCCGGATTTGCCGACCGCCATGACAATGCGGCCCCAGTTCGCGTCCTCGCCCGCGATGGCCGTCTTGACCAGAGGAGAGTTCGCGATCGCCAAGCCAATGCGGCGGGCGGCCCGGGCACTGGCCGCGCCGCTGACTTCCACGGTCACCAGCTTGCGCGCACCCTCGCCGTCCCGAACCACTTGTATCGCCAGATCGGTCAGCAAGCTTTCCAAGGCACGTTTGAAGCTGCCCAGACGCCGGTCCTTGGCGTCGGCGATAGGCGGGTTTGCCGCTTGGCCGGTCGCGGCGAGCAGCAAGGTATCGCTGGTCGAGGTATCGCCATCGACCGTAATGCTGTTGAGCGATCGCTCAGCCGCCGGACCGAGCAAACGTTGCAGGACAGCCGCTGGCAGCTTCGCATCGGTCGCCACGAAAGCCAGCATGGTGGCCATGTCGGGGGCGATCATTCCGGAGCCTTTGGCGATCCCATTGAGACGCACCTCCACACCTCCGATCGATGCGGTGCGGGTGGCGCCTTTTGGGAAAGTGTCAGTCGTCATGATCGCCTTGGCCGCGGCTTCCCAGGCCGGCCCCGCCGCTGTTTGGGCAAGATTTGGCAAGGCCTTCGCGATCTTGCCGTCGTCCAACGGCTCCCCGATGACGCCGGTTGAGGCGATATAGACCTCCTCGGGCGCGCAGTGCAGCAGTTGCGCCGCCGTATCCGCGGTGCGGCGCACGGAATCCTCCCCGGCCCGGCCGGTGAAGGCATTGGCGTTGCCTGCGTTCACCACGATTGCCCGGCCCCGCCCCCCGGCTGCCAGAGCGCCCCGGCACCATTCGACCGGTGCGCTGGCGGTGAGCGATCGGGTCAGCACGCCGGCCACGGCGCTGCCGGGCGCCAAGGCTATCAACAGCAGGTCGTCGCGATCGCGGTACTTGAGCCCAGTCTCCGCGGTCGCCAGCGCGACGCCCGCAACCGTCGGCAGGTCCGGGAAGCGCTCGGGCGCCAGCGGGGAAACGGGAAGCATGAGGCAGGTCCTTTTCTTCTGCCGCCCGCGGCCCGCGCGAGGCACAAAGGGCGGCGAAGGCCCTATTGCGCGGCGGGTTGCTCGCCTTCAGCCGCGGGCTCCGCGCCTTCGGCCGCGGGTTCCGCGCCTTCCGCGGCGGGTTCAACGCCGCCGGCCGCGGTCTTCTCTATCGTGGCGTCGCCGCGCAGCTCGGCCAAGACGCTCTCAACCTTGCGGCGGGCGATCCGGTCGTTCAGTTCGTCGCGCACCTCCTCGAGGCTGGGCGGCGTGGATTCGCGGCTGTCCTCGACCAGGATGACATGCCAGCCGAATTGCGTTTCCACGGGCTCCTTGGTGTATTGGCCCGGCTCCAGCGCGAAAGCCGCCTCCGAGAAGGGCGCCACCATCTGGCCATCGCCGAAGTAGCCGAGGTCACCGCCTTGCGGCGCGCTTGGGCCGGTGGAGCGCTCCTTGGCCAGGCTCGCGAAATCGGCCCCGCCGTCGAGCTCGGCGATCACCGCTTCGGCATCCTCCCGGCTTTCCAGCAAGATATGGCGTGCCTTGATCTCGGCCTTGGGCGGGTTTTCCTCGAGATAAGCCGAGTACTCCGCCTCCACTGCCTCGTCGGTGGTCGCCTCGGCGACCTGGCGCTCGAGATAGATTTGCCGGATCGCATCGGTTTCCGCGTTGGCGACGATCTCCTTGACTTGCTCGTCCTCGGCCAAACCGGCCTTTGCGCCGGCGTCGGTGATCAGTTTCATGTCGATGATCCGGTCCACCAGGGCCGGAAAGATCTGCGCGATCTGAGCCTGGTACTGCGGCGGCAGTTGCTGCGCCATGGCGAGAACCTCGGACGTGCGAATCTCATCTCCGTTCACGACGGCCACCACCGGATCGCTGTCGGCTGCCGCCTCGGAGTCGGTTTGCGCCCGCGCTCCCGGCGCCGCTGCAAGGGCAAGCGTCAGGGCTGAAACAAGAACCAGCGCTGCGATGCCGGAAGGGCGATAGGTCGAAGGCATATAGTGTCTCCTGGCTCAAACCGGGCCTCGGGGGTTCGAAGGGGGCCCGGTGTTTGGGGGGTCAAGTTTGGCACTGCAATATGCAGATAAGCGCAGAAATCACAAGAACAGGGCGAAATCGTGGCCGCTCGACGGCCTGAGGAGCCGTGCTGCTTCGTTGACAGAAACCGCCCTCGGGCATATCTCTCACTCACCGGACGCCACGTGATCGGGGTCCCCCGCAATTTTCCATCCTCGAGGATGATATGCTGCAAGCGATCGCCAAGCGGCTCCTAGGGTCCGCCAACGAGCGATATATCAAATCTTTGCGCCGCGACGTCGAGGCGATCAATGCCTTGGAACCGGAGCTGGAGGCCCTGGACGACGCCAGCTTCGCGGCCCGGACTGATGCATTACGCGAGCGGGTCGCCGGGGGCGAGGATCTGGACAAGCTGCTTGTGGAGGCCTTCGCCACGGTTCGCGAAGCCGCCAAGCGCACTTTGGGTCAGCGGCATTTCGACGTGCAGCTTGTGGGTGGCATCGTGCTGCACAAGGGCATGATTTCGGAGATGAAGACCGGCGAAGGCAAGACCTTGGTCGCCACCTTACCGGTCTATCTGAACGCGCTGGCCGGTAAGGGCGTCCACGTGGTGTCGGTGAACGACTACCGTGCTCGCCGCGACGCCGAGTGGATGGGCCAGATCTACCGCTTCCTGGGGCTGAGCGTCGGTTGCATCGTGCATGGCATGGACGACGATGCGCGGCGCGCGGCCTATGCCTGCGATGTTACCTACGGCACCAACAACGAGCTCGGCTTCGACTATCTGCGCGACAACATGAAGTTCCAGCTCGATGACATGGTCCAGCGGGACTTCAACTACGCCATCGTCGACGAGGTGGATTCGATCCTGATCGACGAGGCCCGCACGCCCTTGATTATTTCCGGCCCGGCCGAGGATTCCTCAGAGCTTTACCGCCGCGTCAACACTTTGCTTCCCCAGCTTGGCGAGGACGATTTCGAGAAGGACGAAAAGCAGCGCGCCGTCACCCTGACCGACACCGGCGTGGAGAGGATGGAGGAGTTGCTGCAAGGCGTTGGCCTGATGACCGGCGGCTCGCTCTACGACATCGAAAACGTTAGCCTGCTCCACCACGTCAATCAGGCGCTGAGAGCCCATGTACTTTTCCAGAAGGACCGGGACTACATCGTCAAGGACGACAAGATCGTCATTATCGACGAGTTCACCGGGCGCATGATGGAGGGCCGCCGCTACGGCGAGGGGCAGCACCAGGCGATCGAAGCCAAGGAAGGGGTGACGATCCAGAAGGAAAACCAGACGCTGGCCTCGATCACCTTCCAGAACTACTTCCGGCTCTACCCGAAGCTGGCGGGCATGACCGGCACCGCCATGACCGAGGCCCAGGAATTCCAGGAAATCTATGGCCTGGAGGTGATCGAGATCCCTACCAACCTCGCGGTGGCGCGCCTCGATTCCGACGATGAGGTCTACCGCACCGCCAAGGAGAAGTACGAAGCCATCGTGGTGCAGATCGAGGAGTGCCGCGCCCGCAAGCAGCCGGTGCTGGTCGGCACGGTCTCGATCGAGAAGTCGGAGTTTCTATCCGCCCTTCTGAAGCAGAAGAAGGTGCCCCACCAGGTCCTCAATGCCCGCTATCACGAGCAAGAGGCCTTCATCATCGCCCAGGCGGGGGCGCCAGGCGGTGTCACCATCGCCACCAACATGGCCGGCCGCGGCACGGACATCCAGCTCGGCGGCAACGTGGAGATGCGCGTTGCCCAGGAAGCCGGGACGATCGAGGACCCGGCCGCGCGTGACAGCAAGGCCGAGGCGATTCGCGCGGAAGTCGCCGCCAACCGCGAGATCGTGCTGAAGGCCGGTGGCCTGTTCGTGCTGGGCACGGAGCGCCACGAGAGCCGGCGCATCGACAACCAGTTGCGCGGCCGCTCCGGGCGCCAAGGCGATCCGGGTGCTTCGAAGTTCTTCCTCTCGCTGGAAGACGACCTCATGCGCATCTTCGGCTCGGAGCGCATGGACGGCATGCTGAGGAAGCTCGGCCTCAAGGATGGCGAGGCCATCGTCCACACCTGGGTCAACAAGGCCCTGGAAAAGGCCCAGCAGAAGGTCGAGGCGCGGAACTACGAAATCCGCAAGAACCTGCTGAAGTACGACGACGTGATGAATGACCAGCGCAAGGTCATCTACGAGCAGCGTAAGGACCTGATGCGCGCCGAGGAGGTGCATGAGACGGTCCTGGAGATGCGCGCCGAGGTGCTGGACAGCCTGGTCGCCCGCTGCATCCCGCCCAAGGCCTATGCCGAGCAGTGGGATGTGAAGGGGCTGCACGAGGAGACGCTAAGGCTCTTCGGCCTTGATCTGCCGGTCGCCGATTGGACGAAGGAAGAAGGTATCGCCGATCAGGAGATCAAGGAGCGCCTGACCGAAGCAGCCAACACCAAGATGGCGGCGAAAACCGCGAACTTCGGTGCACCCGTGATGCGGCACGTGGAAAAATCCATCCTGCTCAACGTCCTGGACCGGCAGTGGAAGGACCACCTGTTGGCGCTGGACCACCTGCGCCACGGGATTACGCTGCGCGCCTATGCACAGCGCGACCCCCTCAACGAATACAAGCGCGAGGCCTTCGAGCTCTTCGAGACCATGCTGGAGCGGGTGCGCGACGAGACCACCATGCTGCTGAGCCATGTGGTGATCCGAAGCGACGTGCCGCCCGAGGCCTTGCAGCCCCGCCGCGAGCCGCAGGCCATGCAGGAAACCCGGCAGGACCCGGCCTTGGTGGGCACCCCGGAAGCGGCAGAGGCCGCGCCGCCGCCCGCGGCCCCTCAACCGGCCCAGGCCCGCGCCGCCACTCCCCAGGCTCGCGCAGCCGCCGTCGCCGAAGTCGACCCGGCCGACCCCTCCACCTGGGGCAAGGTCCCCCGCAACGCCCCTTGCCCTTGCGGCAGTGGCAAAAAGTACAAGCACTGCCACGGGCGAGTGGCTTAGGTTTTGAACTCTCACTAGAGGCTCCCCGGCGCCGCGCGCGTCAGGGTCAGGCGCAGGTCGCAGCGGGTTTCAGCCCAGCGGGCCTCCACGTCGATACGGCCGCCGCCGTTGAAGAGGAAACGTCCGTTGGGGCGTTCAGGATCGCTGAGATCCTCTTCCTCCGCGCCGGGGCCATGGAGCTTGCGCACCCCCTCCTGCGCTTGCCGAAAGAGGCCGCCGCAAGTCCGTGCGTCGGCGCTGGCCTCGCGCTCCAGCAGGATCCGGAAGAGCCGCCCCGACTTCATGACGAAGCTGAGATCGAAGGGGGCGTCGCGCAGCACGGCGGGCACGCCGCTCACCAGGCGCAGGCCGCCGTCGGTGTCCGCACCGCTCTCGTTGTAGCTGTCGGCGATGGGGTAGAAATGGCGGATCTCGGTCTCCGACATCCAGAACAAGGCCTTGCCGAAGCCGACAAGCCAGCGGTTCGGATCGTTCGCTGCGGAGCCGTCACGCGCCAGCAGAGCACTGGCAAGCAAGATACCGAACACCGCGAGCCCTGGCCTCATACCCATGGTCCTCTCGAAAACCCCCATGGCGCTTGAAAGCGGGTCCAGTATAGCGCGATTCCGGTGGATGTGGACTGCCGGGTTCAGCAGACTGGTCTGGCGCTTTTGCGCCGGCTAGAGCAGGATCGGTTTTTCGCCTCGACTCGGAAACCCGCATGGTATCGACCCGCCAAGGAACCGAACCAGTCTTCCGCCTGGAGCAGACAAGCTACCAGGACGAGATCGGGCGCATCGCGGAACTGATGGATGGCCCGGTCTGCCAAATCGGCGCGCGCGCCCAGGTCCTGGACGGCAAGGAGCTGACCTGGCGGGCAAGGCTCGCCGCCAAGGGCTTCTTCGGCGCCGATCTGGAGCCGGGGGAGAACGTGGATGCCGTGTTCGACATCTGCGACAGCCTGCCGAAAATCCGCGCCGCCTTGGCACCGGCCCTTGCCGGCCAGAGCCCGCGCGGCCTGATCTGCGCGCACCTGCTGGAGCATCTGCGCCGGCCCTGGGACGCGGCGGCGAACCTGCGCGATCTCTTGGCGCCCGGGGGCTTGCTCTTCGTGCAGGTGCCCTGGGTGCAGGCTTTTCATGGCTTTCCAGACGATTTTTGGCGCATTTCGCTCTCGGGCCTCTTCGAGCTCTTCGGCGATCTGGAATTTCTCGATGCCTTCCATAGCGGTGGGGCCAGCGACGTCGCCTATCGCCTTTATCGCGACGGCAACCCGGATTTCAGCCTGGAGGCGCAGCAGATGGAAGCGCGGATGTTCCAGTTGCTGCTCTCCCAAGAGGCCAACCGGAACCTCTTGGCGGGCCTCGAGGAACCCCGGGCCTATCTGTCGCGCGGATATCTGCCGGTGACTGTCATCAACTTCCTGGCCCGCAAGCCCGACGGGTGACGCGCGGGCGCCTTGGCGAAACGCCGAACTGCGGATACCGCTTGCCGGCAAAAGCCGCTAGACTGGCTAGAATTCACGATAGAGAACAAAGGGATGGCAATGACGATCACGCGCTTTCAAATCGGTCAACGCATGAGCCAGGCGGTCATGCACGGCGACACGATCTACCTCGCGGGGCAGGTGGCGCAAGGAGCGCCCGGCGCCTCCGTCGCCGAGCAGACCCAGGACATCCTGGCCCGTATCGACGGCCTGCTCGAAGAGGTCGGCAGCGACAAGACCAAGATCCTCTCCGCCACGATCTGGCTCAGCGATATGGATAGCTTCGAGGAGATGAACGGCGTTTGGGACGCCTGGGTGCCGGAAGGGCACGCTCCGGGACGCGCCTGTGTCGAAGCCCGCTTGGCGCGCCCGCACTTCAACGTGGAAATCGGCATCATCGCCGCGAAATAGATCGAAGGGATCCGGACATGCGGGTCGTCGTGCTTGGCAGCGGAGTTGTGGGTGTGAGCACCGCCTACAGCCTGCTGCGCGACGGGCACGAAGTCGTCGTTGTCGATCGCGGGGCCGAAGCGGCCAATTTCACTTCCTTCGCGAACGCCGGCTTGGTGGCACCGGGGCACGCCTATGCCTGGTCGTCTCCGGCGGCCCCGCGAAAACTTCTGCAATCGCTCTGGCGTGAGGAATCCGCCTTGCGGTTCCGCTTCTCCGCCGACCCGAGCTTCTGGAAGTGGACCTTCAAGTTCCTGCGTCAATGCACCGCCGAGCGGGCCAGGATCAACACCCAGCGAAAGGTCAGGCTCTGCCGCTATTCGCAAGCCGCGCTGCACGAGGTTGTCGGGGCGACTGGTGTCTCTTACGACGGCCGGGGCGGCGGCCTGCTCTATCTCTACCGCGATCCGGCGAACTTCGCGGCGGCGGTGGCGCGCATGCGCATCCTGACCGACGAGGGTGTCGAGCTTCGCGCCCTCGATCCGGCGGAGACCGTCAAGGTCGATCCCGCGCTAGGGCCGGTCCAAGACAAGCTGGCGGGCGCCCTCTTCGCGCCGAGCGATGAAAGCGGCGACGCGCGCCTCTATACCCTGGCTCTCGCCAAGGTCTGCGAGGATCTCGGCGCCGAGTTCCACTATGGCACCACGATCCACGGCCTGCGCCAGGACGGTGGGCGGATTTCGGCCGCCGTGACGGACAAGGGCGAAATCGCGGGCGAGGCCTTCGTGCTCTGCTTGGGTGTATTCAGCCCGCGCATCGCCCGGGAGCTCGGGGCCGAATTGCCGATCTATCCGATCAAGGGCTACTCCGTCACCCTGCCCACGGCCGGGCGGAACAACCCACCCACGGTCGGCGGGGTGGACGAGGACAACCTGGTGGCCTATGCCCCTCTGGGAGAGCGGATCCGCCTGACGGCAACGGCCGAGTTCGCGGGCTTTTCGACGAGCCACCGCCCGGCTGATTTCGCGCCCATGCTTAGGGCCGCGCGCGATCTCTTTCCCGAGGCAGGGGACTACGATAGCCCCTCCTATTGGGCGGGTTTGCGACCCATGACGCCGGAAGGCACTCCGATTCTGGGGCCCGCGCGCCAGCCTAATCTGTATCTCAACACCGGCCACGGCCACATGGGATGGACCATGGCCGCCGGAACCGCCCGCATCACCGCCGATCTCGTCGCCGGTCGCCAGCCCGAGCTGGATCTGACCGGCATGACGCTCAACTGACCCCGAAGGAGCTTCGCAATGGGACAGCCCCAGAATGCAGCCGGCGCCGCCGTCGAGCCCGAAAGCACCCTACTGGTCAATCGCCGAAACATGCCGCACGAGATCGATGGCGGCCTGGCGGCGCGCGCGCGCCTCGGCCTCGTGATCCTCTCTAGCGACCACACGGTGGAGTATGAATTCCACAAGATCCTGCAAGAGCTGCCAGGGGTCGCGGTCTATGGCGCCCGGATTCGAAACTCACCGAACATCACGCCGGAAACCTTGGCCGACATGGAGGGCCGGATCGCGCAGACCACCGATCTAATCCTGCCCGGCATGCCGCTGGATTCTGTCGCCTATGGCTGCACCTCGGCCTCCATGGTGATCGGGGAGGAGAGGGTGTCCGAATTGATTCGCACGGCGAGGCCCGGCGTCCCCGCCACCAATCCGGTGACGGCCGCGCGGGCGGCCTTTGCTGCGCTTGGAATGCGGCGCATTGCCCTGCTGACACCCTATTCGGACGAAATCAATCAGCGCATGCGGGGTTATTTCGAAGCCTGCGGCCTCGGCGTTCCGGTGATGGGCTCCTTCAACGAGGAGGACGATAACGTCGCCGCCAGGGTGTCCCTGGCCTCGATCCGGGATGCGGCCTTGGAATTGGGCCAAGAGGACAGCGTGGACGGCGTTTTCGTCTCTTGCACCTCTCTTCGCCTGATCGAGGTGGTGAGCGAGATCGAGGATGCCCTCGGTAAGCCGGTCACCTCCAGCAATCACGCGCTCGCCTGGCACAGTCTGCGCTTGGCGGGAATCGATGACACGGTCCCCTCGCAAGGAAAGTTGTTTCGCGAATCCGGCGTTTAACACAAAAACTCGGCGGTTAGTGCAGCCTAAGCAAAAGAATTCATTAGCCGAAAGAGAGCTTTATTACGTCCGCATGCACTTAATAATGTTTGCCGTCGCGCGGGGGAATCCGTGCTAGATTAATCTAAGTGCGTCACGTTTTGGGATCCGTATGCTCTATCAGATTTATGACTTTCACCAGACCGCTCTAGTACCTTGGCGCGTTCTTGGAGATCTCACCCGCAGCTTCATCAGCCATCCTTTCGTGCCCGCGTCCTATACGCACTTCGGCAGGTCCGTGGCCGCCGGGCTGGAGGTCATGGAGGCGGCGACGCGGCAGCGCGGAAAGCCGGAGTGGGACGTCGCTTCCGTGGTCGTGGACGGAGAGGCTCAGAGCGTCAGCCGGCACGTGGTGTCCCGCCTGCCGTTTTGTGAGCTGGCCCGTTTCCGCCGGGAGGGTGCGAGCCCCGACGACCCCAAGGTGCTGCTCGCGGCACCGATGTCGGGCCATCATGCCACCTTGCTGCGCGGGACCGTGGAGGCGCTGGTCGCCGATCACGAGGTCTACGTGACCGATTGGATCGACGCACGCGGCGTCGCGGTCGAGGATGGGGCCTTCGGGATCGAGGACTACATTGGCTATCTGCTGAAATTCCTGCGCAAGCTGGGGCCCGACCTGCATGCGATCGCGGTCTGCCAGCCCGCGCCGCTGGTGCTGTCGGCGGTGGCGCTTCTGGCGGCCGCCAGGGATCCGGCCCAACCTCGGACCATGACCTTGATGGGCGGGCCGGTCGATCCGGCGGCGGCCCCCACCCGGGTGACCGAACTGGCCGACACGCGCTCGTTGGACTGGTTCGAGAAGTCCGTGCTGACCCGCGTTCCAGCTTACTACCCGGGGGCAGGTCGAAGGGTCTATCCCGGTTTTCTGCAGCTTGGCGGCTTCATATCCATGAACGCCTCGCGCCATTTCGACGCCCACCTCAAGATGTTCCGCCACTTGGTGCAGGGTGATGGCGACTCGGCCGACGCGCACCGGCGCTTTTACGACGAATACCTGGCGGTGATGGACGTTCCGGCGGAATACTATCTGGAAACCATCGACCGGGTGTTCCAGCGGCGGCTTCTCCCCTCGGGCGAGATGACCTGGCGCGGTCTGCCGGTCGAGCCCTCAGCCATCGAGCGGACCGCGCTGCTGACCGTGGAAGGCGAGCTCGACGATATCTCGGCCCCCGGACAAACCCTGGCGGCGCACGCGCTGTGCGATGGCTTGGCTTCGAGCCAGAAGCACGATCTGCTGCAGAAGGGCGTGGGCCACTACGGCATCTTCAACGGCCGCAGATGGCGCGAGGGCATCAAACCGGCGATCGGCGACTTTATTCGCCGCCACGGATAGGACCCGCGGCGCGCCGCTTACCGGGAGGTCAAAGGCCTGCGGGATTCAAAAGCATTCCTTGCGCGCCCGTGACGCCGGAGTAGATGACAGTCTCTCCCTCGACGCGTGCCCGGCCCGAGGCGACGAGGCCCAGGCAGAGCGGATAAAGGCGATGCTCGGCGGCGAGCACGCGGGCGGCCAAGGCCTCGGTGTCGTCCCCGGGCAGCACCGGCACGGCCGCTTGCCCGACGATGGGGCCTTCGTCCACTGTCTCGCGCACGAAATGCACGCTGCAGCCATGCAGCGCCACACCCGCCCGAAGAGCGCGCGCGTGAGTGTCCAGACCGGGAAAGGCCGGTAGGAGAGAGGGGTGGATGTTCAGCAGGCGGTCGCGCCAGCGGTCCACGAACCCCCCGGTCACCACACGCATGAAGCCAGCCTGACAGACCAGCTCCACGCCGTGGTCTTCAAGCAGAGCCGACACCTCGCGCTCGAAGGCCGGGCGCGTCGCGAAGTCGCGGTGCGGCACGACCTCTCCAGCAACGCCGGCCGCCGCGGCTCGATCCAGGGCTGCGACGCCGGGAATATTAGAAAGCACAACGACGATCTCCGCCGGGAAATCCGGCGCCCGCGCCGCGTCGAGCAGGGCTTGCAGATTGCTGCCCCGTCCGGAGACCAGGACGCCAACGCGCGTCCGGCTCACCTGCCTGGATCCCCAAGGATCTCCGCGCCCGGACCTGTATCGCGCTCGACGATCGTTCCAAGGCGATAGACCTGCTCGCCGCTGGCGGAAAGCTGAGCCGAGAGCGCTTCCGCGCTGCCGGGATCGACGACCGCCACCATGCCAATGCCGCAATTGAAGGTGCGCCAGACGTCGGGTGCGGGGATCGCACCCGCTTGCGCCAGCCAGTCGAAGAGGGCAGGCCGCGGCCAGCTGCCGGCGTCGATGCGGGCGGCCAGGTGTTCGGGCAGCACGCGCGGCAGGTTCTCCGGCAGGCCGCCGCCGGTGATGTGGGCCAGGGCTTTGACGCCACCCGCGCGGATCGCGGCCAGGCAGGATTTGACGTAGATCCGGGTGGGGGTCAAGAGGGCCTCAGCCAAGCTTTGCTCCGGGGCGAAGGGGGCGGGTGCGCCGTAGCTTAGGCCGCCCATCTCCACCACCTTGCGGACCAGGGAAAAGCCATTGGAGTGCAGGCCGGTGGACCCCAAGCCAAGGACCATATCGCCCACGGCGACCGCCGTTCCGTCCAGCAAGGCGCCGCGTTCAACCGCGCCCAGGGCAAAGCCGGCCAGGTCGTAGTCGCCTTCGCCATAGAGGCCCGGCATCTCCGCCGTTTCGCCGCCACTCAGCGCGCAGCCGGCCAGGCGGCAGCCCTCCGCGATACCGGTGACGATGCTGGTTCCTTGGTCCGGGTCCAGGCGGCCGGTGGCGTAGTAATCCAGGAAGAATAAGGGCTCGGCCCCTTGGACAACGAGATCGTTGACGCACATCGCGACCAGATCGATCCCCACGGTGTCGTGCTTACCCGCCGAGATGGCAACCTTCAGCTTGGTGCCCACTCCGTCCGTGGCCGCGATCAGAAGGGGGTCGCTGAAGCCGGCCGCCTTGGGGTCGAAAACAGCGCCGAACCCGCCCAGTCCGCCCACCGCTCCCGGGCGCGAGGTGGATTTGGCCAGGGGCTTGATCGCTTCGACCAAGGCGTTGCCGGCGTCGATATCGACGCCCGAGGCCTTGTAGGTTAAGGGTGCCGAGGGTGCGATGGCTCGCCTCTCATAAAGATTTGCGCGACCTGGCGTTTGTGGTACGCCACGGCCTAAGCTAAAACTCTTGCGTCAGCTCCGCCGACGGCGGCCGCGAGGATATAGAGTCCGGGAAAGGTTGCAATGTCGATTTGGTCTTCGTCCAGGCTCGTTTTCACCATTCTGCTAATGCTCGTCCCGGTTTCGGCGGCCGTGGCGCAGGATGTTTTCACTGTGCGCGGTGTCGAGGTGGACGCGACCGCGGACAACGTCGTGCAGGCCCAGGAGATGGCTCTCGCGGAGGGTCAGCGCCTGGCCGCGGACCGGCTTTTCCAGAGGCTTGTGCCGGCGGAGTATCTCGGCCAGGTGCCTGCCCTGGGCGCGCAAAGCCTCGACGATCTGGTGCAGAATGTGTCAGTGGCGCGCGAAAGGCGCTCTGACGTGCGGTATCTGGCGGATCTGACGGTTGGCTTCCGGCCGGACGCCGTGCGGCGTCTGCTGCGCGAGGCCGGCGTGCCCTTCGCGGAAACGCCCGGGCGCCCGGTGCTGGTACTGCCGCTGTATGGGCCGAAGGGACAGGAGGTTCTTTGGCAAGGCGAGAACCCCTGGCGCGATTACTGGGCGAATCGGCAGGGCAGTGGGGGCCTTGTGCCCTTCGTGGCGCCGATTGGCGATCTCTCGGACGTGGTGGCGATCGATGCGGCGGCGGCAGCGGCCGGGGATATCGAGAGCTTGTGGGCGATTGCCGAGCGCTATGGCGCCGAGGACGTGATCGTTGCCCGGGCTTATGTGGAAGGGGATCCCAAGTTCTTGCTGGTCGATTCGGTGCTCTATCGCCCGGATACGCCGCCAGCTAGCCAGGGAGACGAGATTCTGGAGGAGCCGGGCGAGGACCTGGACGACCTTTTCGAACGCGCGGCCCTGCGGATCGAGGCGCCGATCCAAAACGCCTGGCGGCGCGAAAACGTGCTGCGCTTCGACAGCCAGGCGAGCCTGCTGGCCGAAGTGCCGCTGACCAGTCTCGACGACTGGGTCATGGTGCGCGACCGCTTAACCCAGACCGCAGCCGTAATCGAAGTGACCCTGCGGCGGCTCTCGCGGCGCCAGGCGATCGTCGAAGTCTCCTATGTCGGTGACGAAGACCAGTTGAGCCGCGCCCTCGCCCTTTCGAAGCTGGGCCTCAAGCCCAAGGAGGGAGCCGCCGTTTGGGCCGGGCAGGACACCGCCGACCGGCCGGCGCCCTGGAGCGGCGCATCCACGGCCGTGCCGTCCGGCGGTCAGGGCGGAACATCGGGGACGGCCGCGACCGCGCCGGCGCAAGGTACCGTTCCGGCGCAAGGAACCGTTCCGGCGCAAGGATCCGTTCCCGCGCAAGGCACTGTTCCCACGCAAGGCACTGTTCCGGCAAGTGGCGCTGGGGTACCGGCATCGGTCCGGCTTCAGCCGCGCTACGAGATCATCCGCACCGATCTCGCGCCGGCGGCGCCGCTGGACGGGAGCGGTTGAGGCACCCGGGGAAGCGATGCCGCCAGGCCCAATACAATGGTTGCCGAACTTCATTACAATTGCCCGGCTTCTGTCGGTTCCCCTGCTTGTCGTTCTGCTGCTGCGAGGCCAGATGGCGGCGGCCTTCTGGCTGTTTCTCGCCGCCGCCGCCTCGGATCTGGTGGACGGTTGGATGGCCCGGCGCCTCGGCAGTGTCGGGAAGCTTGGGTCCTATCTCGATCCCATCGCGGATAAATTGCTGATGGGGGCGAGTTCCTTGACCCTGGGGTTTCTCGGGCACCTGCCCTTGTGGCTGGTCGCGCTGGTGATCTCGCGGGACCTTCTTATACTTCTAGGCGTGAGTTGGCTTTACTGGTCGCGTCCGCACCCCGAGATGGAGCCGCTGTTCGTGAGCAAGATCAACACGGTGTTCCAGCTGGCGCTGATCTGCGTGGTGCTTGAAAGGCTCGCCGAGCTTTCCCTGCCGGTGTTGGATAAGCCAATGATTTGGGCTGAAATCGCTCTGGTGTGGCTGGTGGCGATCACCACCGTTATCTCCGGTGTCGCCTATGGGAACGCGGCCTTGCGCATTTTCAAGGCGCGGAGGCCGGCCAAATGACGCGCGAGCGGAAACTGCAGTTCTGGGCGGCCGGCTTCCTTGTCTTCGGTTTGGGCGTCTGGCTGCTGCAAGATATCCTCTTGCCGTTCATCGCCGGGATGGCAATCGCGTACTTTCTGGATCCGATCTGCGACCGTCTGGAAACCTGGGGCTTTTCGAGGACCTGGGCGACCACGCTTGTGACCATCCTTTTCGTGCTGCTCGTGGCCCTGGTCTTGATCCTGGTGATCCCGGCCGCGATCTCGCAGGTGGCCGATCTCGCGCGCCAGCTGCCTCACGCCTTCGAGGTCGTGCGCATGAAGCTGGACGGGCTCCTAATCCAATTCGAGACGCGCGTGGATCCGGCGATCGTCGAGCGCGTTAAGACAGGGCTCGGCGGCTGGCTTGGCGACTTTGCCAGCTGGGCAGCCGGGTCCTTCGGCAGCGTGATCAGCGGAGGGTTGGCGCTTGTCAGCCTGCTTTCATTGCTCTTCCTGACGCCGGTAGTGACCTTTTACCTGTTGCGCGACTGGGATGTCTTCATCGCCAAGATCGACGGCTGGCTGCCTCTCGGCCAAGCGGAGACCATCCGCAAGCTTGCCCGGGAGACCGATGAGATCCTGGCCGGATGGGTGCGTGGAGTTGCCACGGTCTGTCTGGTTCTCGGCAGCGGATACGCCATTGCGCTGACGGCGATCGGGTTGGACGCCGGCTTGCTGGTGGGGATCGTCGCGGGGGGCTTGTCGTTTATCCCCTTCGTGGGTTCCATCGGCGGATTCGTGCTCGCCATGGGCTTGGCTCTGGTGGAGTTCGATTCACTCTTGCGTATTCTTGGAGTGGCCGCGATTTTCCTGGTCGGCCAGGCGCTGGAGGGGAACATCTTGACCCCCAAGCTGGTCGGGGACAAAGTCGGCCTGCACCCGGTCATCGTTATTTTCGCGCTGCTGGCCGGTGGGGTCTTGCTGGGCTTCACGGGCGTTTTGATCGCCATGCCCGTTGCGGCCGTGATCGGGGTCCTGGCGAGGTTCGCGCTCGAGCAGTATCTCCAAAGCCCCTTGTATCGTTCGGGCGCGGTGCGGCGGAATGAGGACGACAATCCACCAGCATGAGATCGCCAACCCAGTTCGTTTTCGATCTACCGGTGCGGCCAGCTCTCGGGCGGGAAGATTTTTTCGTCGCCGAAAGCAATGCCGCCGCCGTCGATTGGATCGACCGCTGGCCCGACTGGCCGGTAAGGGTAGCGGTCCTGGTGGGTCCGGCGGGATGCGGCAAGAGCCATCTGGCGCGTGTTTGGCGCGCGGCCAGCGGTGCCAAGGATCTGCTGGTTGGAGGCGTGGCCTCTGCCGCGGTGCGCGATCTGCTGGGCGACGCCACGGCTTGCGTGCTGGACGATGCTCAGCAAGTCGCGGGAATGCCTGCGGCTGAACAAGCCCTATTCCTGTCTCTTATACACATCTCCGAGCCCACGAGACGAACAATTCCATCTCGTATGCC
>JARFRB010000123.1 GCA_029287455.1 Pelagibius litoralis
CGCTGGAGCCGCCCCCTCCGGCGTCTTCGCTTGGGCCGGCCCCGTCCTCCCCATCGCTACTGCCGGGGCTGTTGCCACCGTCTCCGCCACGGTCCGCGACGTCGAAGGTGGTGTAGGAGTAGGGAGCCAATAGGAAGTAGATGGAAGAAGGGAGTTGGATCGGCCCAAGTGGGGCAGGTGGGTCGTCGAAATCTTCCGGCGCCGCCAGTATGGGCGAGAGGGAGAAATCCCCGACCACATCCGTTCGGCTCGCGGTGGAACTCGTGTAGAAGGCGGAATCGCAAGAGAGCGAGGGGCAGATTCGCGACGAAGGTGTCGTTTTCTCGAGGAAGCATCCGCTCAGCAGCAGCAAAACGGCGGCTACCGCGCAAAGGCCCAAGTTTCTGCCTGCTTGTCGGTCGTGCATGCGCCCACCACGCGAAGGTCGGTCCGGTGGACCGAAGGTGCATGAAGCTTAAGCGGACACGTGAGAGCCCGAAATTGGCCTGAAGAATGATCCTGGCGCAATCGAAGGGAGAGGTGTGCACCTCGATTCTCCCGAATCGAGGGCCGATCTTCAAAGAGGGGTTAGGCCGCTTGGAGAGCAGGCTTGCCCAATGGCCTAAAGCCGGAATTCGGCCCGTGGCGGCTTGCTGTCCTCAATGCTGTAGCTGATACGGCAGTCGGAAACCCGGGCCGGATCGATGCCGTGATTGGCTTGGAGAAAAGCGCGAATGACCGCGCCACGCTCGGTTGCCAGCGCCAGCAGGGCTTCGACTTCCTGCTCGGAGGGCTTCGCGATCGCGGGTGCCTGTGCGCCACCTCCCGCACCAGCGCCGGACGTCTTTTCTCCCTCCGCCGTTTGCGTTTCCTCGGCCGCCGGGCGCGCGAGCGGCTCTTCTCCGCGCAAGACCATCAGGTCGTCCGCGGTCGCTTTGCCGCAAGTACGCAAGGTAAGCTGCGTCTTGTCGGCGAACAGCTCCCCAACCTCATCCGCGGCCGCCTCGCCCTCATCGGTCAATTCGCTTGTACCCGCGACGAACACCGCCGGGTCGATGGAGAAGGAACGGCCGTCTTCGCCGAACCAGTTGGTCGGGAAAACCGAGGCCATGGCACCGCTGATCGCCTTGTCGATCGCGTCGCTATAATCGATTTCTGGCGAGTCCAATGTGCCCGAGACGGGGAAGCCCAAATCGATCTCGCCGTTCTCATTCTTCAGGATGCCCACGGCGAAGCCCACCGGCACGCCGAGAGTGCCTTCGAGCCCTTCCGCTCTCTCGTCGGAAACGGGTTCCAGATAAAGGTCTGCGACCAGAACGTCGATCTGCCCGTTCAGCCCGCCGTCGCGCGCAGTCGCCCGAACTTCGGCCGAAAGGTCGCCGGTATCGATATCCACACCGACCGCGGACGCGGTGTAGGGCGAGAAGGGGGGCAAGGGCAAGGTATCGACTTCGGTCGCGAGATCGAAATCCGGGGTGGGTTTTAGCGGTGCGGCCCAGCCTTGTACCTTCACTGCCGCCCCTTCGTTAACCGTCGCCGCGAGGTCGATGCCGGTTTCCGTCTCCGGCGCGGCGGTATCGATGGGCCCGACCTCGAGCTTATCAATGCCAATATCCAGTTGCATCGGCGGCTCGACGGAGCGGTCGGTGACGGCGATTCGGCCGCCGGGCGAGACGGTAAGCTTGCCCAGGCGCAATGTCGGGGCAGCTTGGGATTGCCCTTCTTGGGATTGCCCGGTTGGCGCCTCCGCGGCCGTGCTTTCTTGGTCAGTCGCCTGAGTTTCAGCGCTCTGCCCCTGGGGACTTTCGTCCGTGGCGCCGAGAATGCTGTTGGAAAGTGTGGCGACAAGCCCATCGATCGTGATCGCGGATATCTCGGTGGCGCCTTGAGGGTCGGCGTTCAATCCTTGGATTGAAAGCCGCTCGATCTCGATGGATTGCGGGTCCTCGCCTAAAGTCTTGGTGGCGATCTGGCTGATTTCGATATCGCCGGAAGATTGCGCGGCCTGGTCGCCGACTTTGGCCTCCGTCATGGTCACGTCCAAGGCGGCGATCGTCGTTTCCGCCCTTTGGCCGGGGGCGGCCGGCGAGACTGATTTGATGCCGGTAGCTCGGCTCGTGCCAGACATGGCGATACTCGGGGGCTCTCCGGCCTGTGCGGAAAGCTGGTCGATGCGATGCTCTAGGCCTTCGATGGACAACGCCAAGGTTTCCGCGTTTTCGCCAACATCGAGCGTCAGCTCCGTGACCTCTGTGACAAAGGCGCCCTGGACATCGGCGTTCGCGCCAAGAGGCGAGATTTGGAAGCTCTGCAAATCGCTTCGCAGCGACGAGAATCCGGCGGAGACGGGAAGCGCGCCTTCTTCTTGGATGCTAAGCGCATCTAACGCAACGATGCCGGAGAAATCGGCGGAGACCACATCCTCGCCTGCGAGTTGCAGGCTGGGTAGGTCAATCCGGAAAGCATCGCCGCTGACGCGCGTCGTCCCCTCGGGCTTGGGCACCACCGCCGCGAAATTGCTCAACGCGAAGGTGAAGGAGCCTCTCACTTCGCCCCCCTCCGGCAGATCGATTACGGTCATGTCCGCCGTTCCGGTTTCGAGGGAGGCCAAGGTCAGCGAGAGGCCCTTGCCATCTTCCGCGCTGAAATCCGAGAGCTGGGCGGCAAGATCGAAAGTCAGGCGCGCCTCGTTCTCGCCGCTCACAAGCGTGATCGACTCCGACATCACCGCGAACTCGGTGAGGGCGGCCTGCGAGCCGAGCGCCTCGCTGCGCGACCGCAGGCCCGAAATCAGCGCGTCCAGCGTGGCCGTCATGCTCCAGCCTTCTTCGACGGTTTGACTGTCGATCTCCCCAAAGCTCACGGCGAAGGAGTCGAAAGTAAGCTCCTGATCGGGGGCGCCATCGCTGGCCGGCATACGAAGGCGGCCACCTTTGACTTCGAGGGTTGGGCTGCCGTCGATCTCCAGATGATGACGCAAGGCATTGCGGGCCACTTGCTCGGCCCAACCGATCATCAGTTGCACGATCGTGGGGGTTGGCTCCGCCCGGCGCCCGTCGCCAAGATTGGCGGTGCCGCCGTTGCCCTCGTCGTCGCGCCGCACCGGTAGCTTGTTCGCCTCGATATCCTCGATCGTGAACTCCACCGCTTCGATCTCGATGGACTGGCCGGTCGCGCCGACCATTCCCAAAGGCCCCGTTGTCAGGGTGAGACGCCCCGTGGAGGATGAGCTTTCCCGGCCCTGATAGGCCTGCTCAAGTTCGACCGTCAATCGGGCTTGCTCGAGGGTGACCGTATCGCCCTCTGCCGTCGCGATCTCGAACCCGCTGAAATCGTAGGTCCCATCCACCGTGCCCTCGACGCGGCCATCGCTGAAAATCGCGTAGTCGTAACGCACTTCGGTGTCGATACTGCCGTCTTGACGCTGCAAGCCGGTTGGGCCGGTGAACTTGGCGACCTTGTCGATGGTGAGATCGCTGACACGGCTGTTGAGTTCGATGGTGATCGGGTCGCTCAAGGGTTTCGCGCTTCCCTCCCAATCGATACCGATGTCGTTGAGCGATCCCAAGAGCTTGAATGTGCCGGCAGTGTCCGGCTCCCAGGTGAAGAAATTGTGCAGGTCGAGCCGTTCGATCTCCATGGTGAGAGTTCCGCCGGTGAAATCCTCCAGGATCAGGCGGCTCTCGGTAAATTCAAAGTTCTCGATCCCGGCACCGAAGCCAGCGTCACCCGGCTCTTCCGTCGCTTCTGGATCGGGGGCTGCTTCGTCGGCTTCACCCGCTTCGGCTTTTTCCTTGGCGATTTGCGCGACGTCGATTCCGTTAACGGTGATCGTGCCGTTTTCTTGGCGGGCGATGCGAATATCCACGCCTCGAACGAAAAACGTTCGTATGAAAGCATGCTTGTCGAAGATGGCGCCAAGGTCGTAATCGAAGCCGGCCTCCTTAATTTCGCCGTCTTCGGAGTCCGCGGACCTGAATTTGATCGGCCCCGCGCTGACCTCGCTGTTCCATAGGTCGATATCGACCGTGTCGATCCCTTCGTGCTGGATCCCCAAGCGCTCTAGCTGAGACTCGATGATGTAGCGCGCGCTGGGGCTCGGCAGCACGAAAACGACGAGCAGGAACAGGGCGACGAGCACGAGGACTGTGCCGCCCAGCCAAAACGCAAGGCGCCGGCGGCGATTAGCGGGCTGAGGGGCGGGTTCGGCAGGGGCATCGGACGTCATGAGGATCCTGCTGCGGCCGTGAATTCGTGCGAGAGGAAAATCATTATTCGGATATGTAGCCCCTTCGCGCGACAAGAAAATGACCGGAGGCCCAAATTTTGTAGGCCGCCGAACACTCCGCTCGGAATCCGGCCTAGCTTTCCTTCGTCACGGATCGAGACCGCTTTTCCCGGCCTGGGCGATGCGTGCCGGAACGGTAAAGCCTGGCAAGCAACCCCGGCGGGCAGCCAACGAAGAACAGCAGGTGGATAACGATCCACTGCGATACGATGCGCCAGGGCTTGCGGCCCTCGAAACGCCGCGAAGATGTCAGAGCCGG
The DNA here is from genome assembly GCA_029287455.1 of Pelagibius litoralis. Lineage (GTDB taxonomy): Bacteria > Pseudomonadota > Alphaproteobacteria > Kiloniellales > DSM-21159 > JARFRB01. Next base: position 4,527 of record JARFRB010000123.1, read on the forward strand.
AGGGTCGGCTATGCAGACTGTCCGTCCGGCCCTCTCCATCCGGCGGATGAAGTCGAAATCCTCCATCAAGGCAATGGGTCTGATGCCCCCAAGGCTTTCGTAGACCGAGCGCCGAACGAAGACCGCTGAATCGCCGTAGTAGAACCCTCGCGCACGGATGCGAGAGTAGAAGTCCGTCAGCCAGGTCGCGAACGCGCTATCGCCGGAGAACCGGAGCTGAAAGTTGCCGCCGACGAGGCTTGGCTCGTCCAATGCCGCGCGCAAGGCGGCTATGGCGCCCGGTCCGAGCAGGGTGTCCGCGTGCAGGAACACGAGGACCTCTCCGGTGGCGGTTTCGGCGCCCCGCCGTAGCTGCTGGCCGCGCCCCTTGGGGCCTTGCACCACTCTCAGGCCCAAGGCCTTGGCCAGTTCGAACGTGGCGTCTTTGCTGCCGCCATCGCTAACAAGGACTTCGATTTCGGGGTCCGCCGGCGCGAGAGCCGCGACCGCCTTTTCCAGGTTGCCGGCTTCGTCCAGCGTGGGAATGACAATCGAGACCTTCATCCACGCCCTCTCACGGGCTGCAAATTCGCGGTTGCTCCTCGCCGCTGAATAGCCCAAGCGCCTGAATCTCGCCGCGGCGCTCTGCCCACACCTTTCTCAGCCAGGCCTCACGGCCGCCATAGCGCGCGAAATAGCCGGGGGGCGTGAGGCCCGTGGCCACCCGAAGGACCGCCCTGGACCACAGGCCTTTCAACCAAAGAAATATTCGCCGGTGTTCCTCCAAGCGCAGACGCGGCAAGGCCTCCCGCAGGTAGAGCCGGCCGAAGGCGAGATGCCTGGCCTCGTCGCGCGCGATGCAGCGGCTGAGGTCGGCGAAAAGGGGGCAGGGAAGCCAGCGCTCCAAACTCTGCTGCAGCCGCAGGCTCTGCACCTCCAAGATCACGTGAACGGCCAGAATCAATGCTTCGGGCGGGCCCTCCCAGTCGAGGGCGGCGGCATAGATCGGGGCAAGGTCGTCGGGATCCGGCGCCCCGCCCCCGCGCACGCCGATATAGCGGGCGTAGAATTCGGCATGTCGGCGCTCGTCGGCGATCTGGGTCGTGAGAAAGCGCCGCGCCGCGGGACTCGATAGGCTGTCGTGGAGTTTCTCGCAAATTCTCGCCGTCGCGAGTTCACCATGATGGAACTTGCTCATGGCCTCGATCACGGCCTTTTCGGATGGCCAGCGGGTCCTTTTGGGCTGCAAGGACCAATCCGGCTGCAGCGGTGACGCCGCGGCCACCCGAGCCTTCTCGGCCAGAGCGAGGAATCGCCGTTCGAGATCGCGCGGCGCCGCACCGCGTGCGTCCGATGCTGGCGCTGCGCTCATACCCCTATGATCTCGGCGCCGGTGCGGCGTTCAGGGACCAGTCGTATGCGACGTCGTCCGGCGCGCCGAAGGCCAAAAGTGCCGCTTTCAGGTCCGGCTCCGCGTACTCTCGGATGTGGGCCATGACCGACTCCGGCGTGTGGCCAAAATCCTCGATAAACCAGTCATAGATTTTTGAGACCGTCACCCGGCCCTCCTCGACAGTCACCCCACGCGGATCGTTTACGTAGGCGCGGGCGGCTGCTTCCAGGCCCGCTTCTATATTGGCCGCGGTATAGGCCCGGGGCTGAAGATCGGGGCAGCCGATAGAGGCGCAGTTGACCGCGTAGTGGATGCGCGGATCCTGCCAGACCGGGCGCAGAATGCGATGTTCGATGTCATTTAGGGAAAGGTCCTCACCCTCGACGGTGACGAGTCCCTTGCCCCAGGGTCCGCTGGAGAAAAGGCCGGGCGAAATATCGATGTCGCGAATTGAGTCAACCGGGTAATGGTCCACCACCACGAGGACCGTGAGGGCGTTGTAGAGGTTGATCCAATAAGCCTTCTGCTCGTCGCGCCCGAAGGTGCTGATGGGCTGCGCGGCGAGGGAGTTGATATAGCTTGCCAGGGCTTGGCGGCCCTCCGCCGAGATCAGGCCGTATTGCACGAGGTTCGCTCCCTCTGAGTCGACCACGAGATATCGCGCCAGAAAAGCGTTCCAGGGCTCGTGATCGATAGACGCGTCCGAACTTGGGTCGTGCTCTTCCCAGCGCTCCCAGAGATCAGCGGAGGGGGCGAAGAGTCGCTCGCCGCTTCCAAAGCCGCTCAGGAACACCGCGAGAGCGCCAGCGATTGCCAGGCGCGTCAATGCGCGCAACGGCGCGAATGTCAGGGAGGTGTTCATCAGGCGGCATTCCCTTTTCCAAGGCTCCGGGGAGCATTGATACCGAAATGGCGTCTCGCGTGTCCCTTTCAATTCAACTTGCCTCACGCAGTCGGGAGCAGGGTTGATGGGGCCAGGCCCTAGGGCGTGCCAAGAAGCGATGCCTCCACCCTGTGCAATGCGCCTGCTTCGCGCTAGGTTGTGCCGGGGATTCCAAATCGGGCCAGCGATTTCGGACCGGATCAGCTTTTTGTCCAAGGGGGAAAGTAAGGTTTTGCGTGGCGGCGAGGCATGACGCTCGAATTCGTGCTGCTGCTCCTGGCCGGCGCCTTCGCGGGCGGGTTCGTGAACGGGCTTGCCGGATTTGGCACCTCGCTCTTCGCGCTGGGTTGGTGGCTTCAGGTCATGGAACCGCTCGAGGCCGTGGCGTTGGCCCTGGTGATGTCCGTGATCAGCGGCGTGCCAGGCATCATGGTCGTCCGCAAATCCATCGAGTGGCCGCGCCTGGCGCGATTCCTGATCCCCGCGCTTATCGGAATCCCCATAGGGCTGCGGCTCTTGCACGAAATCGACGCGGAACTCTTGAAGCTCGTGGTGGCGGGTTTCCTGATTCTATACGGCGGGTACTTCGCCTTTCGCCGGGAGCTGCCGCGCATGACGCACGATCTGCCCGCGGTGGATGCCAGCGTGGGCTTCGCTGGTGGAATCTTGGGGGCCGTGGCCGGTCTGTCCGGGGCCTTGCCCACCATGTGGTGCTCCTTGCGGCCCTGGCCAAAGGGTCAGCAGCGCGCTCTCTTGCAGCCCTTCAACGTCATCGTCTTGGGGCTTTCGGCTGTCTGGCTCCTCGTCGAGGGGGTGTATGGCCGGGCCTTGGGCCTTTCGATCCTCGTGGCGATCCCCGCGACGCTGATCGCCACGCAATTGGGAATCCGGGCCTTCGAGCACTTGAGCGACAATCAGTTTCGCCGGCTTCTGATCGTGCTGATGCTGGTGTCTGGCGTGGCACTCGTGCTTCGCGACTTGCTCTAGGCAAGCGCCGGACCGGGCAGCGAGTTGCCCGACGCGGCGGATTGTATGCTATCGTAACTCATCTCGCTACCGGGCTTGGTGGGTGCGCCGCCGGTTCGTTTTCCCCGCAAGACCGACCCATCGTCAAGGACAGGCAATGGAAGTCTTGGACCTCGTCCTGCCCATCTTCGCCGTGATGGTGACCGGTGTCATCGTGGGGCATACGAAAATTCTGCCGGAGAGGACGGCGGACATCCTCATCAAGTTCGTGTTCTATATCGCGATCCCCGCCTTGCTGTTCATGGTGATCGGTCAGGAAAAGGCGAGCAGCTTGTTCAATCCGCCGTTCCTGGCGGTTCTTGGTGGCGGCTTCATCGCGGCCTATGCGATCATCTTGCTTGGGGCGATCTACTGGCGCGGCTGGAAACTGGGGGCAGCCACCATGCTGGCGGCAAGCTGTGTCGCATCGAATTCGGGCTTTGTCGCCCTGCCGATCTTGCATGCCTCCCTGGGCCATAAGGCGGTGCTGCCGGCCGCGATCGCCAATATCATCGTCGTCTTTCTGTTTCTGGTGACCGTTGCCTTGCTAGAGCGTGCTCAGGTGCAGGATAGCGAGCTTGCCGAGGATATGTGGATCCGGGTTCGGCGCACCCTGACCAACCCGGTTATCCTCTCGACCGTGCTGGGAGTGGCCTATGCGACGACCGGCCTGGGCTTTCCGGTCATCGTCGTGGACTACCTGCAGCTCCTGGCAGACGCGCTCACGCCTTGCGCCCTCTTCGCGATCGGCATGTCGATCCGCTTCGACACGCTGAAGCGCAGCGGCACGGCCATCGTGTTCGCGACCTTCGTCAAGCTCATTGTCATGCCGGCTCTGGTCTTTGGCTTGGCCTGGAGCGCTGGCCTTAGCCCCTTGCTCGCCATTGCGGCCACGGTTGCGGCCGCGGTGCCAACGGCCAAGACAACCTATGTGCTGGCGGACCAGTACCACCAAGAAAAGGAGCTTGTGGGCGAGACGATTTCCGTGACCACCTTGGTTTCGGCGCTCACGCTGATCGTCTGGCTCATCATACTATCGCACGTGTATCCGGGCGCTTTTTCCGGACGGTAACCCCGGTAGATCGCCCTGACCCCGAAGCCGCCGCAAATCCGCTTCCTGGTCCACATCCGCCAAGGTTTCCAGGAACCCGATATCGCCCTGAACGCGTGCCAAGGTATCGCTCAGCGCATCGGCGCTACTCCAGCGCACTCCGGCGAAGGGCAACCGCAGACTTGGGCGCCGGCGCGCACCGATCAGCCAGTAACCGCCATCTTCCGCAGGCCCGAAGACCCAATCGTGTGCGCCAAGCATGCGGAACCCGGCGGCAATGTGACGCGCCTGGATACCCGGGATGTCGGCGCCGATCAGGATCACTGGCCCGGGCGGCGCGTTGGCCAGCATGCGTCCCATGCGGCTGCCCAGGTCCCCGCCACCCTGGGCCACGCGGGGAAGGCCCGGCCAGAGACGGCGGCGACGGACACTGGCGTCGGGCGTGAGCCCCAGCCAGGTTGTCCAGCGGGGATCTCGGCCAACCCGCCGGATCAGGGCGTCGGCGGCGCGGCGCTGGAACTGCAAGGCGGCGAGGTCCCCCAGGTCGCTGGCCAGTCGCCGTTTGCCGACGCCCAGCGCGGGCGCGCGCAGCATCACCACCAGTTGGCGGCCCAGTGTCAATACAGCCTCGCCAAGATCCTGGGCGGAACGCCCGCCAAGAACATCGCTTGCAAGGCGAGATTGCGCGAGGCCCGCCAGAACCAGCCGCCGCTCTGGTAGCGCGTGGCCGACGTTACGGCGGGCGTTTCGAAAAAGTGCAGATTCTTCCGCCCGATCCGGCGGGCCAGATGGAAATCCTCCATCAAGGGGATTGGCGGGAAACCTCCTAGCTCACGGTAGAAGGGGCGGGATATGAGAAGCCCTTGGTCCCCGAAAACAACACCGAAGCGGCGCCCCCGCCACGCTGCCAGCTTCTCGATGCGCCGCGCCTCAGGCCTTTCGCTGTCGAGCCGCAAGCGAAAGACGCCGGCTTTTCGAAGGTTCTCATGGTTCGACATGAACTCGCGGGCGTCTCGCCACCAGCCGGAGCCGAGCCGGGTATCGGCGTGCAGGAAAAGTAGCCAGCCGCCTCCGGCCGCATCCGCGCCCGCGGCGAGCTGGGGGCCACGGCCCCGCGCCGCGGTCACGTCGCGCGCGCCCAGCTTGCGCGCGATCGCTCGGGTGTCGTCGCTGGAGCCGCCGTCAACCACGACAATCTCCGCCGGTTCGCCCTCGGCCAAGGCGTCCAAGGTCGCTGCCAGGGTTCCGGCCGCGTTCAGCGCAGGGATAATGACGGAAAGCCCAAGCGGCTCCGCGTTCGTAGGAATGGCCGGCCTCCCGTCTGCCGTGCTATGGAGCGATCATGCTCGATCTCTCCCGTCTCGCCAAGGCCCTGGCGTCCGAGCGGCGTTTGGGCGGCCACGATCTGGAGCCCCTCGCCGTGAAGGGCTTGGCGCACGATCACGTTCGGCTGAAGGGGACCGGCTTGCTGCTCCGCATCCCCAAGCAAAGCCAGTTCGGATTTCGCGTGGCCGATAACCTCTCCTATCAGGCCGCCTGCTTCGAGCGTGTTGCGGCGAGCGGGCATGGCACCAGATTGAGCGCGGTTTTGCCGCCCAGCGACCTCTTGCCAATGGGGGCGCTGGTGGTGGAGGAAATCGAAGGGCGGCCGCCGGCCTTGCCCGACGACCTGCCGGCCATCGCCGTCGCCATGGCCAAGGTGCATGCCCTGCCGCTTCCCGCCACCGAGGCGCGCGCGCCCTTGGAAGATCACCGCGACCCTCTCGCGGGCGCCCTGGCGGAGATCGAACGCCAGGCGGTTTATCTGGGGGAGGCAGGCCTGGACCCGGCGAGTCTGGAGCAACTCAATGCGGAGCTGGATTGGGCCCGGGCCGAAGCCCGGCGCGGTGCCGGAGACCAAGCGATCACCTTGGTTTTGACCGACACTCATCCGGGCAATTTCCTGATCCGTCCCGATGGGCAAGCGGTGATCGTTGACCTTGAGAAGGCGCTTTATGGCTCACCCGGCATCGATCTCGCCCATGCGACGGTTTACTCCTCGACCACCTGGGATACGGATGTTCACGCGGTGCTTTCCGTGGAGGAGGTGGCGGGATTCTATCGGGCCTATCTGGCCGCCGCCGGACCCGATCTCGCCGGGCGCTTGCGGCCCTGGCTGCTGCCCATGCGCCGCGTCCTGCTTCTGCGCGCGCTGACTTGGTGCGCTAAGTGGTCGGTCCTGCATCGGCGAAGCGCCCTGGACCTTAAGCAAAAGGCGGAGACGACGGAGGACTGGTCGGCGGAGAATACGGATCCTGCTCTGATCGCCCACGTGGCCGGGCGCGTGTCGGATTTCCTGTCTCCGGCTTGCCTGCGCCGGATGCGGGGGGAGTGGCTGGACTCCCCCAGCTTGGAAAGCCTCATCGGCCCGGCCTGAAGTGGTTTGGCCGCGAATCAGTTCCGAAACTCGCGCCACTGGACGACCCCGGCGACCACCACCCCGAAGACGATGTGTCCCCAAAGCGCCACCCAGGTCAGGCTTCCCCAACCCAGGAAGGGAGGGTTCCCGGCGATCAGGTGCGCCATGAAATAAAGGGCGAAAATCCAAAGCGCCACGCCATAGGCCGCACCCGTCACCCACCAGGGAACGAAGGGCAGCAGTCCGGATAGCGGGCGGGCCACCAAGATGTAGCCCAGCGGATAGAAGATCAGCCCCGTCAAGATGTGTAACCCGTAGCCGATCCCCAAATCACCGACCGCCTTGGCCGGAACCCCGAAGACCGTCCCGATTACCGCGTTGGCCAAGGGCACCGGCGCCAGTTTCGCGCCCAGCCATGGGCTCGCCAGGTCCTTGAGCAGGGGGCTAAGGAACTGGCCGAAGAAGTCAAAAGCGATGGTTGCGAAGGCGCCCGCCACCAGAACGGTCACGACAAGCCGCGCATCGATGGCGGGAAGGGTCAGCGTGGTCGGTTTCGACGTTAAATCGCTCATCACGAAATCTCCTTTCTTGGAGCCTTGTGGATCCGGCGAGGTGCCGGTCTTTAGCGGCAGATTGGGAGGGGTTTGGCTGGCTTCCACTAACGCCGCGTCACGTTTTTGCGAGCCGCGTCGGCCGCGGATGTCGCTCCGGGCAAAACGTTGGGAGGGTCCGGCATGGCGGCAAGCAAAACCGCAATGCCTCGCGGCTATCGAAGCCATAGGCGCCGGTGTCCTTTCGCGGACGGCAATCGACCTCACCTATCCTGCATCCAATTTGCGCGGGGTTCCCGGCGAGGGGCTGCGGCTCTAGCGTGGGCCCGAGAAGCGCGGCCGCGACAAATTGTCATGCCGCCGCGCTTGATTGGCGTTGAATTCCTTGAAACAACAAGCGGATCGAGTTTCGTGGCGGCTAAGGAAGAGGCTTTCAGAATGAGCGAACGCAAGACAGCGATCATCACCGGTTCGACGAGCGGCATCGGCCTGGGCATCGCCGAGGCCTTTGCTGCCTCCGGCATGAACATCATGCTCAACGGCTTCGGCGACGCCGCGGAGATCGAGGCGATCCGTGCCGGCTTAGCCGAAAGTGGCGACGGGGATGTGGCTTACCATGGCGCCGATATGTCGAAGCCGGAGGAGATCGCGGATTTGGTGGAAGCCACCCGCGCCACCTTTGGGCAGGTGGATGTGATCGTGCCGAACGCCGGCATCCAGGTCGTCTCCCCGGTCGAGGACTTTCCGCCGGAGAAGTGGGATTTGCTTTTCAAGATCAATCTGTTCTCGGCATTTCACTTGACGCGCCTGGTCTTCGCCGAGATGAAGGCGCGTCGGTGGGGCCGGATCATCAATCTGGTCTCGGCCCACGGCCTGGTTGCCTCGCCCTTCAAATCTGCCTACGTGGCGGCCAAGCACGGGCAGGTGGGCTTCACCAAGACCATCGCTCTGGAAGGGGCGGAGTTTGGTGTCACTTGCAACGCCATCTGCCCGGGTTACGTGCTCACGCCGCTGGTGGAAAAGCAGATTCCAGACACCGCCCAGGCTCGTGGCATCACCGAGGAGCAAGTCAAGCGCGACGTCTTGCTAGCGGCGCAGCCCACGAAGAACTTCGTCACCGTTGAGCAGATCGGGGCGCTCGCCGTGTTCTTGTGTTCGGATGCGGCGGCTCAGATCACCGGTGCCGCTTTGCCGGTTGACGGCGGCTGGACCGCTCAGTAGGAGGCGGGAAATGGGCCCCCTTCCGCCGAGGAAAACCTCGCGCCGCAACGCCCGCCACGAAAAGGCGGTGAATATCGCCTTGCAAGGCGGCGGGGCGCACGGGGCTTTCACCTGGGGTGTGCTCGATAAGCTCTTCGAGGACGACCGGATTTGGATCGAGGCGATCAGCGGCACCTCGGCCGGCGCCATGAACGCGGTGGTGGCAGCGCAAGGCATGTACGACAACGGCGCCATCGGTGCTCGCGAGCAGCTTCATGACTTCTGGCGCGCCGTCAGCAAGGCGGGCGAGCATAGTCCCTTGAGGCACACACCCTGGACCAAGCTTTTGGGAACCTGGTCGCTGAAGTCCTCGCCGAACTACATCTTCTTCGACCTCTTCACCCGCCTGGTCTCGCCTTATGACCTGAATCCCTTCGACTATAACCCCTTGCGGGATCTCGTCGCGGAGATGGTGGATTTCGACAAGGTCATGGCCTGCGAAGACATGGGCATCTTCATTGCCGCGACCAACGTGGAAACCGGCCGCGTGCGCGTCTTCGAGCGCGAGGAGATCACGCTGGACGCGGTGATGGCCTCGGCGTGTTTGCCCTTGCTTTACAAGGCGGTCGAGATCGACGGCGTGCCCTATTGGGACGGGGGTTTCATGGGCAATCCCCCCTTGCATCCCTTCTTTCACAAGAGCCCCTCCGACGACATCGTGATCGTACAGATCAACCCGGTGTACCGGGAGGGCATCCCACGCAGCGCCCAGGACATTCAAAACCGGCTAAACGAAATAACCTTCAACAGCTCCTTGCTGCACGAGCTCAGGGCCATCGACTTCGTCACGCGCCTGTTGGATTCCGGAAAGCTGGACACCGACCACTACAGCCGGGTCAACATCCACATCATCGAGTCCCGCAAGCGCATGCGCGAGCTGGATGCTTCCTCGAAGCTCAACGCGGATTGGGCGTTTCTGCTGCACCTTTTCGAGATCGGCCGGGAGTCCGCCGCCAAGTGGCTGGACAAGAACTATGACGACCTGGGCAAGCGCTCCACCGTGGATGTGCGCGGCATGTTCCAGGGGGTCGCAACCTTGCCGAACGCCTGATGCCGGAAATGGCGAAAGCAGAGATTTGCCGCGCCTCGCCGAGGCCCTAGCCGCCCTCGGCTGTCACCCGCGCCGCGATGAACTCGGCAAGCGACAAGAGAGCAAAGGCGAGGCAGCCGAGCACGAGATAGCGCAGCTCCCAAAACACAGTGCCTTGCAGCAGGTTGAGGTTATCGTAGCTAAGCCAAATCAGGCCGCAGGCAATCGCCATGGCGATGGGGGATACGAAATGGCCCGCCGCCTTCATTGCGCGAGCCGGATAGTTTGGGGATCGATGTTGAACACGAAGAGCGCGCCTCTCCGGGTCACTTCACCTTCGATTTCCACAAGCGTTGCGGTCTGGTCGAGGATCGCTTCGGTGACGGCCCCACCCTCCGCATCCGCCAGCAAGAAGAAGCGTTGCCCCTCTATGTCGTCGGTCGCAACGAACACCGGCGGCACGCCGCCGATGAGGCAAAGGTTGGCGCAAGCCTTGTGCGCTAGCCCTTGGCCGGGCCGCATGGCGCCCGCATAGCATTTCCCGTCGCAGATCTCTCCGGTGATCCGCCAGCGGCCAAGCGACACGACGGGCGGAAGCGGCGCTTCCCGGCCCTCCAGCGGGCCAAGCCCCTCCGCGCCTCCGCGAACCTGAAGCATGTCCAAAGCACCCCGCTTCAGCGCAACGCCGGATGCCTCGACCACCTTGCCGTCAAGCGGGTCGCCTCGATCTTGGACGCCGCGCTTGCCGAAGCCGGAGAGCATCAACGCCTGGCCTTGCCCGAAACGCTCGCTCTCGAGGACGTGCAATACCGGGTAGGGTTCGGCCTGCAGCACCCCGACCACGGTCTCGCGGCCCCAATCGAACCGGAAGGCGCCGTCCCCCGGATCGTCTTGCGTGGCCGCCGTCAGGTAGCTCGTCAGTGCGAAGAGCGCCAGCAGCCCCAGCACCACGGCGATCAGGAAGCCCCGCAGCCGACGGGGCGGCGGGGCCCAACCAATGAAGAAGCTGTCGGGGCGCTCCGTCACCGCAAGGCTCCTTCCGGTATCGCCAGGGGCTCGACCGCCGTGCCGGGCGGATAGCCGTTGCGGTCGATGAACAGGCGCTCCCCATCTAGCTTGAGGCGGTAGGTGGGGATTTTCTCCGTAAAGGGCGGCGGCGAGCAGCCATCTCCCGGCCGGTACTGGAAGCCATGCCAGGGGCAGGTGATGCAGCCGTCGATGATGCGTCCTTCGCCCAGGGGGCCGTTTTGGTGGGCGCAGGCGTTGGAAACCGCCGAAAGCTTTTGGCCACCACGGAAGACCGCGGCCCGCTCATCGCCGCCAAGGCTGACAATCCTGGCTCGTCCGTCCGCGATCTCCCGCCAGTGGGGCACCTCGACCCAGTCTTCCTGCGAAGCTTGCTTTTCCGGGCGGCGGGCCCAGGCGGCGAGATGAAGCCCCGCGACGCCAAGCGCGCCCGCGCCGGCGATCAGCGCGAAGGTGGGGTTCTTGGTGTCCTGCAGGTAGCCCAAGAGAATGTGGGCGACCACCGCCAGGTAGGCAGGATAAATCAGCAGGTGGAGGCGTTTCCAAACTGGTGCCGAGAGAAAGGCAAGCCAGAAATCATGGCTCGTGGCGGCTAGGATCCCAAGCACGACCAAAGCGAAAATGCCGAAGGCCTCGAAGGGAAAGCCAAGAAACTGGCCGAAGCTCGTGTTCGAGTAAAACAAAGCTTCCAAGGGAGGAGTTGGGCTGAAGGCGTAGTACCAGTTCAACACGTAGACCGCGTGGGTCAGTGCCACTAGCGCGGTAAGCACGCCGAAGTGGCGGCGGTTGTAGAGCAAGGGAAGAAATCGTCGGTCGAGCTGAGCCAGCGGCCCGATGCAGAGGATCAGCGTCAACATCAGGAATGCGCAGGTGCCGAAGGCGCGCATCCGCAAAATGGCCCCGTCGACCGGGCGGGTGAAGTCCGCCGCCGGCGTGCCAAGGCGCAAGAAGACCAGGATGTAGACCGCCACGCAGACCAGCAGCACGGCGTCATAGACGTACTTCGTTGGGACCCACTGGACCGGAATGTACTTGACGCTCATTGGGCCGATTTATCCTGTTCCGCGGCCGGGCCTTCAAGCATGACCGCCGGGCGCTCGTAAGGGCCGTTCTGGCGTGCCAGCAAGGCCGCGACGAGAAGAACCGGAATCGCGAGCGCCAAGGCAAGAGCGAGGTAATCCTGCGCCAGCCGGGGCGGGCGATGACGCTTTCCCAGGGTTTCGCCACGCGATATGCGCCACCAGCGCCAGAGCACCAGAGGCCAAATCAGCACCACACCGGGGACCAGCAGCGGGCGGAAGGTCCACGCGCCCCGGGCGTTTGGATCGACCCGATCTATGCCCCAGAGCAGAAAGACAACAGCCACGCAGGCGCCCAGCAGCCCATAAATCCCAGCGATATCCAGGATGTCCATGGGCATCGCCGCTACACCTCGCCGACGCCGGCGTAAGGAACCGCGGCGAGCCGGGCCATCTCTTCCTTCCAGGTGACCAAGTCCGATACGGAAAAGTCGTGCAAGTGCGTGTGACCGCAGGCGCGGGCCATGACTTTCATTAGCTCGACGGAGGCCGCGAAGAAGTTCGCCAAGCGATCGGCGGATTTCTCGATAACAAGGCGGGAAACCAGGTGGGGCTTTTGCGTTGCGATCCCCACCGGGCAGGCGTTGGTGTGGCAGGCGCGCATGGCGATGCAGCCAATGGCGTGCATCGCCGCCGTCGAGAGTGCCACCGCGTCGGCTCCCAAGGCCAAGGCCTTAATAAAGTCCGCCGGATGGCGCAGGCCACCCGTGACGATCAACGTAATGTCATCGCGCCCGGAAACATCGAGAAATCGCCGCGCCCTGGCCAGGGCCGGGATCGTCGGCACCGAAATGTTGTCCCGGAAGATCGTTGGCGCGGCCCCCGTGCCGCCGCCTCGGCCATCGAGGATGATGTAGTCCACGCCGACATCCAAGGCCGCTTCGATGTCCTTCTCGATGTGCTGGGCCGAGAGCTTATAGCCTATGGGAATGCCGCCGGTGCGGCTCCTAACCTCGTCTGCGAACTCGCGGATATGGGACGGCTCCGACCACTCGGGAAAGCGTGCGGGGGAAATGGCGTCCTGGCCCGGCTCAAGATTGCGCACCTCGGCGATGCGGGGAGTGACTTTGCCGCCTGGCAGGTGACCTCCGGTGCCAGTTTTGGCGGCCTGCCCACCCTTGAAGTGAAAGGCCTGGACGCGCTCCAGCTTGTCCCAGGAAAAGCCGAAGCGTGCGGACGCCAGCTCATAGAAGTAGCGGCTGTTTTCCTCCTGCTCCTCGGGCAGCATGCCCCCTTCGCCCGAGCAGATGCCCGTGCCCGCCATCTCGGCACCCCGGGAAAGGGCACGTTTGGCGGGCTCCGACAGGGCGCCAAAGCTCATGTCCGAGACCAGCAAGGGAATTTCCAGGCTGAGCGGTTTCTGGGCATTCGGCCCGATCACCACATCCGTGCCGACCGGTTCTCCGTCCAGCAAAGGCGGGCGAGCGAGCTGCGCCGTCAAGAGCTGAATGTCGTCCCAATCGGGCAGCTTGTCCCGGGTAACCCCCATGGCGGCCACCGGTCCATGCCCATGCAGCCCTTCGACGCCGCCGCGTGCCAAACCCTGGACCACGCCAACGAAGGCTTCCTCGTCGGTGCCGTTCGGGTCCTTGTAAAGACCCAGATAGGCATCTCGGTTGTAGGGTTGCGGATGGATTTCCGCCCAGGCGGCGACCTCGTCGGAATCAACCCAAACCTTGCCGTCCTCGACCCAGGACTTGAACTTTTTCAACGCTTCTTCGTTGTTGTACTCGGAAACGCCGCTGTCGTAGCGGTAGTCCCAATCGTGCACCGGGCAAATCAAGTTGTGGCCGCGAATGTATCCGTCGGCGAGCAGCGCGCCGCGGTGCAGGCAGCGGCCGTAAAAAACCGAGACCTCGTCGTCGTAACGGATCACGACAAGATCCACATCCGCGACCAGGGCATAGGCGGGCGCGCGGTCGTCCAGGTCTTCCCAAGTCGCGACTGCGGTCAGCGTCATGTTTTCTCCTCGTGGGCGATGCGGATTTTCCCCGACGAAGGCGCCCCCGTCAACGCGCGGATTCCAGCTTCGAGACGACACAACCGCTTCCGTGTATTCTAGCATCCGGATAGGCCAAGGCGCGATACGCATTGGCTATGGAGTCCATAGTCGCGGGGTGCAAGCGCATGCGCGGAAGCTGTGCGAAGACCGATAATGGATCGAACAACCGGCGTTGGGAGGATGTGGACAATGGGCTCAGGACACGGCGCAGGGGATGGGACAGGGGATGGCTTGGAGTGGTTCAAGGTCGCCAAGGCCGCGGATCTGCCCGAAGGGCGCGTGACCACGGTGATTGCGCGGGCCAAGGCCATTTGCCTCTCGCACTTCGATGGGCATTGGGCGGCGATGGACAACCGTTGCCCCCATCAGGGCGGCCCTCTTGGTGAAGGGTCGATCGAACGCGGCGTCGAGGGTAAATGCTGGATCCGCTGCCCCTGGCACGGCTGGGATTTCGATCCCCTGACCGGCGCCCCGCCCGGTGGCCATGAGGACAGCGGGCAAGAGCTTTATCCCGTCGAGGTCCGCGACGGTGAGGTGTTCGTTGGCATGGCGGCCGAGCCCGCCCACATCCGCACAACCTCCGACTTGATCGCCGAGACTCTGTCGGCCTGGGGCGTGAAGCGGATTTTTGGGATGGTCGGGCACTCTAACCTCGGCCTGGCCGATGCGCTGCGGCGGCGCACGGTGGACGGTGCGATGTCCTATGTCGCGATCCGTCACGAAGGGGCGGCCGCCTTCGCCGCCTCGGCTTACGGAAAGCTTACGGGCAAACCGGCTGCTTGCCTGACCATCGCTGGGCCGGGTGCCACCAACCTGCTCACCGGCTTGTGGGACGCCAAGGTGGACCGGGCCCCGGTGCTGGCGCTGACCGGTCAGGTGCAGACACAGGTTTTTGGGCCGGGTGCTTTCCAGGATATCGATCTGTCTTCCGCCTTCGAGGCTGTCGCGCGTTTCTCCCAGACGGTCTTACCGAGCTCGAAGCACGCAGAGCTGGCCTCCCTGGCCTGCAAAACGGCGCTTGTCGAGCGCGATGTGGCACACCTCATCTTCCCCGATGATGTGCAGACCATCCCCTCCGATGCCAAGGCCCAGGGACCGAAAGGGCGCATGGGTGCGCCGCGCATCCGGGTCCCGGCGGAAGATCTGGCGGCTGCGCGCGAGATGTTGGCGGGTGCGCGGCGCCCCTTCATCGTCATGGGGTACGGCGCGATCGATGCGCGCGAGGAGGTGATCGCGCTCGCGGAGGCCATCGGCGCGCCTGTCGCCACCACCTTCAAGGGCAAAGGCTTGATCCCCGACGATCACCGGAATGCCGCCGGGGTGCTCGGCCGCTCAGGGACACCCATCGCGAGCTGGTTCATGAACGAGTGCGACTTGATCTTGTCTTTGGGCTCGTCTTTCGCCAATCACACCGGGATCGAGCCTTCCAAGCCCATTATTCAAGTGGATTTCGAGCGCATGCAGCTTGGCAAGTTCCATCCGGTTGCCTTGCCGATCTGGGGCGAGATCGGGGACTTCGCCAGGTCCTTGCGCGAGACCGCGCCCGAGCGCCCCGGGGCCGAGGAGCAGTTGCGCGAATTGGCCGAGCGCTGGGCCATCTGGCGGGAAGAGAAGGCGAGCCGCGTCGACGACGACAGGGGCCACGGCTTGAACGCGGCCGCCGTTTTCGCCGCGCTCGGCCGCCAGGTTCCCGCCGATGCGATCATCGCAGTGGACGTGGGCAACAACACCTATTCCTTTGGCAGGTATTTCGAGCCTTGCGGCCAGAGGGTGCTGATGTCCGGCTATCTTGGCTCCATCGGCTTCGGCTTTCCGGCCGCCATGGGGGCCTGGGGGGCCACTCAGGATTTCGATGCGTATCGGGGCCGGAAGGTCATCTCGATCTCCGGGGACGGCGGCTTCGCCCAGTACGCCATGGAGTTCACCACCGCCGTGCGCCACGGCATGGACATCACCCACATCCTGCTGAACAACGGCCAACTCGGCAAAATCACCAAGGAACAGCGGGCCGGAGAGTTCGAGGTCTGGCAGACCGACCTGGTGAACCCAGCTTTCTCAGCATTCGCACGGCTGTGCGGAGGGCGGGGCGTCAAGGTCGCCAAGCCTGAGGAGCTGGATAGTGCAATCGCCGAAGCTATCGCACATCCAGGGCCTGCTTTGGTCGAGATCGTCACCGACGCCGAGCTTGTGTGACTCGCTCGGAGGGTGGGGGCTTACTTGATCTTGGCGACACCCAGCGGAACGTTGAACTTCCGGCACCAAATGTAGACCTCGTCGTACTGGGCCGGATCGATGGAGGCGGGGACCTCGTAGGCCTGCTCGCCCGCGTTGGCGGTAAGGGCACCCAGA
>JARFRB010000003.1 GCA_029287455.1 Pelagibius litoralis
GTCGACGCGGATGCCTTCGAGGGACTTGTCGAAAAGCGAATGGTGGGTCTCAACCACCCCATGGGGCAGGCTTTCCCGTTTCACCACGAAGCCGTGATTCTGGCTGGTGATCTCGACCTTTCCGGTCGTCAGGTCCTTGACCGGATGGTTCGCGCCCCGGTGCCCCAGATGCATCTTCTGCGTGGTGGCTCCCAGCGCTAGCGCCAAGATTTGATGGCCCAGACAGATCCCGAAGATCGGCAGGTCCGGATTCCGCAAAAGATCCCGAACCATCGGCACCGCGTAGACGCCGGTGGCCGCCGGATCGCCCGGGCCATTGGACAGAAACACGCCGTCCGGCCGGCGTTCGAGGATCTCCTCGGCGGTCGCTGTCGCGGGCACCACGGTAACCCGGCAGCCAAGCGTGGCGAGACAGCGCAGAATGTTGTGCTTCGCGCCGAAATCCACCGCGACGACGTGGTATTCGGGTGCGCCGAGCTGGCCGTAACCTTCTCCCAGCCGCCAGGCGGTGTCCGTCCACTCATAGGTTTGGCGGCAGGTCACCTCCTTGGCGAGATCCATGCCTTCCAAGCCCGGCCAATCGGCCGAGTCGCGCCTCAGGGCCTCGAGATTGAAGCGTCCGTCGGGCGCGTGCTCGATCGTTCCGCTCGGCGCCCCCAGGTCACGAATCCTGTGGGTCAGCGCGCGCGTGTCGATCCCGCTGATGCCCACAAGGTTGTGTTTCGCCAGCCAGGTGCCCAGGGGCTCTAGCGCGCGCCAGTTTGCGGGCTCCGTGATGGAGGCCCTGAGCACCAGGCCGCGCGCAGCCGGCGTGACGGTCTCAAAATCCTCGGCGTTGGCGCCGACATTACCGATGTGCGGAAAAGTAAAGGTGATGATTTGCCCGGCGTAGGAGGGGTCGGTCAGGATTTCCTGATAGCCCGTCATCGACGTGTTGAAGCACACCTCGCCCACCGCGCGGCCGGTCGCGCCAAGGCCCTGACCCCAGAATCGCGTGCCGTCCGAGAGCACGAGCACCGCCGTGCAGCCGGGTGGAGGGGCGGTGTCCTCCACAGCGTCGGCCAAGCTAGTCTGTTCGATCGTATCCACCATTCCGGCATCCCAGGGCCTGGTGAGACGGGTCAAGATCTAACGAGCGGTTCGCGCTCGAATTTGTCCCGAGGCGCTTGCGCGAGTGTAGGGCGAACATATATAGGCCGCCCGGTTCCGCTTGCGCCACCCCTCTCGTGCGGGATTCTGGCTAATTGCCGCGCAAGTGGGGGCGGGCCATGATTCGAATGGGGTGGGGCTTCGCTTGAATCCGGGCCCGTCCCGTCCAAACTTGAAAGCTTGGGCGGGGGAAAGGAAGAACAACTGCCATGTTGCGTAACGATCTTAACGAAGCCATGAAACAGGCGATGAAAGCCAAGGATCAGCGCTCGCTCGCGACGATCCGGCTCATTCTCGCCGCGTTGAAGGACCGCGATATCCAGGCGCGGGGATCGGGCAACAGCGAGGGCATTGTCGACGCGGAGATCACGGAGATGCTGCAAAAGATGGTTCGCCAGCGCCGCGACGCCATCGAGCTCTACACCCAGGGCGGCCGCCAGGATCTCGTCGACAGGGAAGATGCGGAGATCCAAGTGATTCAGCGGTTTCTGCCCAAGCAGATGAGCGATGAGGAGGCCGCTCGCGCCATCGCGGAAACCATCGACGAGTTGGAGGCCGCGAGCATCAAGGACATGGGCCGTGTGATGGCAAGCCTTAAGGAGCGCTACGCAGGCCGGATGGATTTCGGAAAAGCGAGCGGCTTGGTGAAACAACGTCTCGTTTAGAGGCGGTTGGCTTTTCCACTTGCCTGATTTCCTTATGGTTAAGGGGTTTTCCTTCGGTTTTCCGCGAGCTTAAGCGTTCTATCAACCCGAAGGCCAAGAGGTTTTCCACCGAACGGTCCACCGAACGGCCCGCATTATCCTTGCCTTGGCGGACGATTTGGCTTTTGCCTGTCGCCCAATCCCTCTAATTCAATGAGACTTATGTCGGGACGACCGGAGTCGCGCCGGGCCGGCGTGACCCTTGGGCGCACTCTCGGTCGAACCCTGGGCGAGGAGCACACTGGCGCATGGCATTCGACCCGAATTTTCTCGACCGCTTGCGCGATGCCCTGCCGTTGGCGGAAATCGTTGGGCGGCGGGTGCGGCTTGCCAAGGCTGGGCGGGAGTTCAGCGGCCTTTGCCCATTTCATAACGAAAAGTCGCCATCCTTCACGGTTAGCGAGGAAAAAGGCTTCTATCACTGCTTCGGTTGCGGCGCCCATGGCGATGTGATCGGCTTCGTCATGCGTACGGAGGGGCTGAGCTTCCCCGAGGCGGTGGAGCGCCTAACCGCCGAGGCGAACATTCCGCTGCCGGCGCCAACGCCGGGTGACGCGGCGCGCAAGGAGAAACGGGCCGGGCTGCACGAGGCCCTGGAAGCGGCTTGCGCTTGGTTTCAAGAGCAGCTTCACGGGGCTGGAGGCCGCGAGGGCCTGGGGTATTTGCGCGGGCGCGGCGTTGCGCCCGAGTCGATCGCGGAGTTCCGCTTGGGCTATGCGCCCGACCAGCGGGGCGCCTTGCGCAAAGCCCTGAACGCGGCCGGGTTCCATGATGACGGTCTGGCCGCCGCTGGCCTGGTCAAGCGCGCCGAGAACGGCGAGTCGCGCGACTATTTCTTCGACCGGATCATCTTTCCCATCACCGACCGCCAAGGGCGAGTGGTCGCCTTCGGCGGTCGTGCGATGGCCGCGGATGCTAAAGCCAAGTATCTGAATTCTCCCGACTCCGAGGTCTTCCATAAGGGGCGCTTGCTCTACAATCTTCATCGTGCCCGCAAGGCGGCGCACGACAGGGGCGAAGTCATTGTGGCGGAAGGCTATATGGACGTGATCGCGCTGTTCCAGGCGGGGTTCCCCCAGGCGGTGGCCCCTTTGGGAACGGCGGTCACCGAGGAACAGATTGGCCAGCTTTGGCGCCTTTCGGCGGAGCCGCTGCTCTGCCTGGATGGCGACGCGGCTGGGCAGCGCGCGGGGGTGAGGGCGGCCGAGCGCGCTTTGCCCCTTTTGCGCCCCGGCCAATCGCTTTGCTTCGCGTCCCTGCCGCCGGGGGAGGACCCCGATAGCTTCCTGCGCTCCGAGGGCCCCGAAGCCTTCCGGTCGGTGCTGAATTCCGCGCTGCCGCTGGCTGATCTGCTTTGGCGCGACGTTGTGGCCGGGCGGCGGGCGGACACGCCGGAGCGCCGTGCCGGGCTGCGCGCGGAGCTTCTCCGGCGGGTCGATCGCATCGAGGACCGGGATGTGCGGGAGGCCTACCGAGGCGAGATGATTGCCCGATTCGACGAGGCCTTCGGGCGGCGCTATCGGCGGTCCGGGGATGCCGGTGCCCGGGGCGCGGCGGGACGTTCTACCTTCGGTAAATCAGGCCGGGTTTTCAAACAAGACACGGCTGTTTCTCAGCGGCGGCCAAGACAATCTCCGAACCTGCTGCGCCGGCGGCCAGAGCAAGTGATGCTGGCGATGTCCGTCTGCCATCCGCGCCTTGCGTTGGAAATGGCGGAGGAGCTAGCGGAAATCCCCCTATCTTCTCCAGAATTCAGTGGCTTGCGCGAGGCGGTTTTGGATCAGGTTTCGCTTGCCGGAACGCTTGACTTCGAGGCGCTCAAGTGCCACCTCTCCCGAGAGGGTTACGCGAGTCTGCTTGGAAGCATTCTGAATTCGGCGAGGACGCACGAGCCAATTGCCCGGCCCGACGCGGCGCTGACCGAGGCGCGCAAGCGCATGTCCTACTGGATCAAGCGCGCCAGGGAGAACAGTGGACAGCCGAAACATGGCGATGCGGTGGTGAAATTTGCCGAGGATCCAAGTGATGCAAGTCTTGCCCGAATGCGGGCGGAGCGCGAGCTGGGCGAGGAAAGCACCGCCCGGTCAAGCAGCATTGAGAAATATGAATCCGCTGACCCGGTGGACTAATTCGACAATTTGAGTAGGTTTTCGGTGCCGCGACTCCAAGCAGCGGCTTGCGTCAGACAACGACTGAGGTTCGGGAGAGCGCATGGCAAGCAAGGCGAGGGAGAGCAGCGAGGCGACCGAAGCGCGCGATGACGCGGCCGAAGGGGCGCTCGTCGACAGCATGACCGCCGCCGTCAAGAAGATGCTGGCCCGCGCAAAAGAACGCGGCTACGTCACTTACGACGAGCTCAATCAGGTTCTCCCCCCCGATCAAGTCTCCTCCGAGCAAATCGAAGACGTCATGGCGATGCTCTCCGAAATGGGCATCAGCGCCATTGAGAACGAAGAGCAGGACGACGGCGAGGCCGCCGGCGAAAGCGAGGAGAGCACACAGCGCGCGGCCGGAAACCTGGACGAGGAGGATGCTGGCCGCACGGATGATCCGGTGCGCATGTACTTGCGCGAAATGGGGTCGGTGGAACTGCTGAGCCGGGAAGGCGAGATCGCTATTGCCAAGCGTATCGAAGCTGGCCGGGAAAAAATGATTGGGGGCATTTGTGAAAGCCCCTTGACGATTCGCGCACTCTTGGCGTGGAGCCAGGCTCTCGTTGACGGCCAGATTCTGCTCCGCGATATCATCGACCTGGATGCCACTTACGGCGATGGGCCCGATGGGCCGACCACGGCTGAAGCCGAGGGCGAAAGCGAGGGTGGCGCGGGCGAGCAACAGGAAGCCAAGGAAAACGGCGAGGACGGCGATGTCGGGATGAACGGCGCCAAGCCGCCGGCTGATGGACCCGCCGAGGAAGCGGCCGGCGGGCAGGAAGGCGCCGAAGGCCTCGACGGGGAGGATGACGAGGACGAGGACGACGAAGAGGAGACCAATATCTCCCTGGCGGCTATGGAAATCGCGTTGCTGCCGGAAGTCTTGGAAAACCTCAACCAGATCGCCGCAACTTACAAGAAGCTCAAGCAGCTTCAAGACAAGCGGATCGCGCTGCTCCAGCGGGGCGAGGAGAGCGATCCGAAGCTCGAGAAGCGCCACGAGAAGCTCAAGGCCGAACTCGTCACATTGATGAAGAACGTCCACTTCAACAATGCACGTATCGAGCAATTGGTGGACCAGCTCTACGGCCACAGCCGGCGCCTGATCACCTTGGAAGGGCGGGTTCTGCGGCTGGCCGAGAAGCGTAAGATCGATCGCCAGGATTTCCTCGATCAGTACTACGGCCGCGAACTCGACCCCAATTGGCTTGAGACTGTCAGCAAGCTCAAGACCAAGGGCTGGAAGGATTTCGTAGAGCGCCATGGCGAGGACGTCGCGGAAATTCGCAAGCAAATCAGCGACATCGCCGCGAATTCCGGAATGTCCATCGGTGAGTTCCGCAGGATCGTCTCGACCGTGAAGGCGGGCGAGCGCGAGGCCTCCAAAGCCAAGACCGAGATGGTCGAGGCCAACTTGCGCCTCGTGATCTCTATCGCCAAGAAGTACACAAACCGTGGCCTGCAGTTCCTCGATCTCATCCAGGAAGGCAATATCGGCCTGATGAAGGCCGTCGATAAGTTCGAGTACCGGCGCGGCTACAAGTTCTCGACCTACGCCACTTGGTGGATCCGCCAGGCGATCACCCGCTCCATTGCCGATCAGGCGCGAACGATCCGCATTCCGGTCCACATGATCGAGACCATCAACAAGCTGGTGCGCACCAGCCGCCAGATGCTGCACGAGATCGGGCGTGAGCCGACCCCGGAAGAGCTGGCCGAGCGCCTGGTGATGCCGCTGGAGAAGGTGCGCAAGGTGCTCAAGATCGCCAAGGAGCCCATCAGCCTGGAAACGCCCATCGGCGACGAGGAAGATAGCCATCTGGGCGACTTCATCGAGGACAAGAACGCCATTATTCCCGTGGATGCCGCGATCCAGTCCAATCTCCGGGAAACCACGACGCGGGTGTTGGCAAGCCTGACGCCCCGCGAGGAGCGGGTCTTGCGCATGCGCTTTGGCATCGGCATGAACACCGATCACACCCTGGAAGAGGTGGGCCAGCAGTTCTCCGTCACCCGCGAGCGTATCCGTCAGATCGAGGCCAAGGCCCTGCGCAAGCTCAAGCACCCCAGCCGCTCGCGCAAGCTCAGAAGCTTCCTGGATACCTAGGGCTCAGATCTATAAGACTTTTCTTCGCTGGTGTTTTTGCAAGGGGTCGGGGGCCGCGGCGCGCGGGGCCGATCAGAAGCTCAGCCGACCTTCCAGCAGCAGACTGCCATAGGGCTGATTCGCCAAGTCGGCGTCTGCCTCGAGGGATAGCCGTCCGGCGGGTAGGGGGGAGACCCGCCAGGCGGCGCCGAGGGTGAGGCTTTCCTCCTTCTCGGTCTGATGCAGCCCGATATCCAGTTCGACCCGGCCACCTTCGCCCACCCAACCGCTGCCCACCCAGGTGCGTTGATGCGTTTGCCCGGGCTTGGTTTCCCGGTGAGCGGTGAAGGAAAGGCTGTCGGGCAGGCCGGCGAAGCCGTAGGGAAGCTCGCTGGAAAGGCTGGCCCCGTAGGAGCGGCCTTCGCTGCCCTGGGAGTCCTTGGAGAAGAAGGGCTTAAAGCGCGCCACGATTCCACCAAGGCTCCGCACCAGCGTGAACAGATCATCGCTGGACGCGGGTTCCTCCGGTCCGTTCGCGGTGGCGAGGCCTAGGCCAATCGGGGGCTCGGAGCTTTGGGCGGGTGGAGTCAGCGCCGTGGCGCCCCCCTCGATCAAGCGCATTGGGGGGCTCGTGGGGGATTTCGCGGTGGATTCCGCGGGCGCTGAAGCGAGCGATGCTTCAGGGGATGTCCCGGGGGATGTCCCAGGGGATGTCCCAGGCGCCTCGGTTGTCCCTTCGATTACGGAGGACCCGGAGGCATCTGACGGCAACTCGCAAACAATGGCGGTCTTGCCGGCCCCGTTCGAGAGGCTGTCCCCGAGACAGAAGGCCCTGGCGGAGGCTGGCGCGAGAAGGGCCGCGGCCAGCGCAGCCACGGTTCCCGTCACGATCAAGGCTGAAATTCGGCCTCCCATTGCCTCTACCGTCCCTCCTGGAAACCCCTTCGGAGAACCAAGGTAAGTCAAATCCGCTAAGGATTTCTTAATGCATCGGCCAGAATCCGTTAAGAAACAGGGGTTTTCCGGCGGCCCAGGCTTGATTCCTGCCGCCCCAAGGGCAAAATGCCCGGCCGGCACTCTTTCAGGGCGCCCCGGAGAGTATTCTCGAGGGGCACCCGCAATCCGGGCCCGTAGTTCAGTTGGTCAGAACGCGCCGCTCATAACGGTGTTGTCGCAGGTTCGAGTCCTGCCGGGCCCACCATCCCTTCCCTCAAGGCACCAAACGCCCACTCTCGACGGCCGGCAGGCTGCGGGATCTCGCGGAATTCCGGCCAAGCCGGGGCATGGCGGGGCGGGGCTATCGCCTCACAGTCGGCCGAAGCGGCCTCGCGTCCGTGGCAGTCGATCTCAAGGTCAACTCCACAACCTTGGCCGGAGCTGGAGTGTTCCCAGCACCCGCACGCATGCCGCGCCACAAAATTTTCTAGCCTGAGGAGGGTCTCTCGCTGGAACGAATTTCCACCAAGAAAGGTTTGAATGCGTGTTGGAGACCGAAACGGAGGGCCTAATGCTAATCCAGGGTTTGAGACGAGGCGGGATTGCTATGTTCGCGCTGGCTTGCACTGCTTTGCCAGCGCTTGCGCAGGACGCCGAGAAGCCACTGAACTTTCTGATGATCTGGGGCGATGATATCGGTTACTGGAACATCAGCGCCTACAATCAGGGCATGATGGGCTACGAGACGCCCAATATCGATAGCATCGCCGCAGAGGGGATACTGTTCACCCATGCCTATGGCGAGCAGTCTTGCACCGCGGGTAGGGCCTCTTTCATTACCGGACAGTCGGGCTTTCGGACCGGGCTTTTGAAGGTGGGTTTGCCGGGTGCGAAGGAAGGGATGGACCCTCGCGATCCCACGGTCGCCGAGTACCTCAAGTCGAAAGGCTACGCGACCGGGCAATTCGGCAAGAATCATCTCGGCGACCGCGACGAGCACCTGCCGACAAACCACGGCTTCGACGAGTTCTTCGGCAATCTCTATCACTTGAATGCCGAGGAAGAGCCTGAGAACGTGGACTACCCGGCCGACTTCATTTTCCCGGACGGCACCACGTTCAAAGAGCGGTTTGGCCCCCGTGGGGTGATCAAGGCCAACGCCAACGGCACTATTGAAGATACCGGCCCGCTCACGAAAAAGCGGATGGAGACAATCGACGAAGAGGTCACGGCCGGTGCCCTCGATTTCATGGATCGTGCCGTCGCACAGGAGAAGCCCTTCTTCCTATGGTGGAACTCCACCCGCATGCATGTCTGGACCCACCTCAAGGAGGAAAGCGAAGGCGTTACCGGGCTCGGAATTTATCCCGATGGCATGGTCGAGCATGATGGCCATGTCGGCCAACTCCTCGCGAAGCTCGACGAACTCGGCATCGCAGAAAACACCGTGGTGATGTACTCGACCGACAATGGGGCCGAGGTGTTCACCTGGCCGGACGGCGGCACGACACCGTTCAAAGGCGAGAAAAACGACAACTGGGAAGGCGGCTTCCGTGTGCCCCTCCTCGTAAAGTGGCCGGGAGTGATCGAGCCGGGGCGCAAATCCAACCAGATCATCAGTCATCTGGATTGGTTCCCGACAATCATGGCCGCCTTGGGCGAT
>JARFRB010000004.1 GCA_029287455.1 Pelagibius litoralis
GACGAACTCGGCATCGCAGAAAACACCGTGGTGATGTACTCGACCGACAATGGGGCCGAGGTGTTCACCTGGCCGGACGGCGGCACGACACCGTTCAAAGGCGAGAAAAACGACAACTGGGAAGGCGGCTTCCGTGTGCCACTCCTCGTAAAGTGGCCGGGAGTGATCGAGCCGGGGCGCAAATCCAACCAGATCATCAGTCATCTGGATTGGTTCCCGACAATCATGGCCGCCTTGGGCGATGAAGGCATGAAGGAGCGGATGCTGACGGAAACGCCCTTCGGCGAGGACAACTCCAAGGTGCATCTCGATGGCTATAACTTCCTTCCGTACTTCAAGGGTGAGGCCGAGAAGGGGCCGCGGCGGGAGTTCTTCTACTTCTCCGATGGTGGGGACCTGATGAATCTTCGCTACAATCGGTGGAAGATTGTTTTCGCCGAGCAGCGGGCACATGGTTTCGACGTTTGGGAGAACCCTCTGACACCGCTGCGCTTCCCAAGGCTCATCGATCTCTACACGGATCCATTCGAGCGCGCGCAGCACGAGGCAATGGACTACGGCCGTTGGCGTGCGGAGCGGATGTTCGCCTTGGCCCCGGCACAAGCATTCGTTGGGCAGTTCCTGACGACCTTCAAGGACTATCCGCCACGGCAGGAAGCGGCGAGTTTCTCAATTGACCAAGTGATGAGGACTCTGCAAACCGGCGGCACCGGCACGAACTGACGAACAAAGGCCGCGCGTTCGATTGGAACGCGCGGCCCAATGCCCTGGCCAGATCCGCGGTGGGCCCGGAGCGACTTCGCGCTCCCGAGTCGAGGCAACGCCGCCTGTGCGCCAATGGCGGGATTGCGAGGGGCACGGTTGCTCTTGGCCTTCCGGGGGGAGCAGACAGGGTGCACTCAAAATGCCCCGAAGATAGTCGCGAGGCCGACAATCACGACAAGAGCGATCAAGGGCACGATCATCGCTGTCACGAAGATGTCCTGATAGGACTCGCGATGGCTTAAGCGACAGACCGTCAGAAGTGTAATCACCGCGCCGTTGTGGGGCAGGGCATCCAAAGTGCCGGAAGCCACTGAGGTAACGCGGTGCATGGCCTCCAGGGAGACGCCGGCCGAGTTGGCCAAGCCGACAAGTGTTGTGCCTAAGGAGTCCAAGGCGATGCTCATGCCGCCGGATGCCGAGCCGGTCATAGCGGATAATAAGCCGACGGAACTGGCAACCGTGACAAGCGGGTTTCCGCCACCCAGTTCGAGAACTGCTCCGCTGATAATTCCGAATACCGGCAGCGCCGCGATCACGGCCCCGAATCCCACCAGGCTGGCCGTGTTGAAGATTGGCAGGACCGAAGCGTCCGCCCCTTTATCCAGACTCGCGCGCGGGCTTTCCAGCCGTCCCCAATTTGCGCCTATTAGCACCAAGATCGCCAGGAACAGGCCGGCGATAACCGCCCACACGCCCCGGACAGCCTCGATGGTCGTTTCGCCGAAAAGCGGTTCGGCGAGAAAGTCCGTATCGAGCCGTGGCAAAATGAACTGAATGAACGCGAAATTGACCGCGATTACGATGACGATAGGAAGCAGCGCTAGCCAGAAGGGCGGCTGGTTGACCGCCGCGCCGCCCCTTGCGGGATGTGGCGCGTCCTCGTCCCCAATCTCCGAGATGTCGAAGCCTTCTCCGTGCGCGCGTTCGCGCAGGATCACGTCGGGCTCGGGAACGCTGTCCGCGTGAGTGCCATAGCCCTCTCCGGCATTGCGCGCCGCCGCGGCGCGGCGGTTCAGCCAGGCGAGCCCGAGCGTGAACATTATGATGCCCGCGATGATGCCAAGGCCGGGCGCCGCGAACGCAGTCGTTCCGAAGAAAGGCATCGGAATGGCGTTCTGGATCGCCGGCGTGCCGGGAAGGGCGGTCATGGTGAAGGAAAAGGCGCCGACGGCTATCGCACCGGGGATCAGGCGTTTGGGAATGTCCGCCTGGCGGAAGAGCGCCGCGGCGACCGGGATCATGGCGAAAGCGACCACGAAGACCGAAACTCCGCCATAGGTCAGAACCGCGCAGCAGATCACGACCGACACAATTGCCCTGTCGGGACCTAGCCGCCTGCTCACCGTTTCAGCGATGGATTGGGCGGAGCCCGTGTCGTCCATCAGCTTGCCGAAGACCGCCCCTAGCAGGAAGAGCGGGAAGAAAGCTGTTACGAAATCCCCAACATTCGTCATGAAGATCTGAGTGTACGCCGCCAGCACCGGCAAGCTGCCGCTTAGAATCACCGCCATCAGCGCCGCGGCCGGCGCGAGAAGAATCAAGGTTAAGCCCCGGAATGCGAGGTACATCAGCATACCGAGAGCGAGCAGGACAATGAGCAGATCAACCATTGCCTGACCCTTCCTCCTCCGCCGCTTGCTGGACTATGCGCTTCACTCCTTCGGGCAGGTGCGCCGGCCTCAGGCTTTCCGACAGCACGAGATCCACCGGGATCCATGTTGAGCGTTTGCCAATCCCGTCGTAGTTCTTCTCGAGCCAGGCCCCCGCGGTTCGCCAGCCGATGCCGTGCAGATGCTCCAGAAACGGCCATTCGGCGTTGAGCTTGCTTGAAACGCTGAATTTTCGCATTTCCTGCTCCGCTTCAATGCGGTGCAGCCGTGCGTCACGATAGGCTTCGCGCTCCAGTCCTTCGTGGCGAATGATCTCCGCCAGGAAGTAAGCGGCACGAAGCTCCTTTATGAGGCTTGCGTTAAAGGTAATTTCATTCAGGCGATTCTCGATTTCATAGGCGGTCTTGGGCAGCTCCCGGCGTTCGAAGGGATTGATTTGAATGATCACAGTGTCCCGGACGTCGGTTTCGTCGATGAGGGGAAACAGGGGCGGGTTACCCATGTACCCGCCGTCCCAATAGGCCTCTCCGTCGATCTCGACCGCTCGAAACAAGAAAGGCAGGCAGGCCGAGGCCATGAGGGCATCGGCGGATATCTCGGGCTGGCGAAAGACCTTCGGAAGGCCGGTCCGCACGTTGGTGGCCGAGAGAAAAAGCTTATGGTCTTCGGCCCTGTTGACGATGTCGAAGTCGTAGAACGCCGCGACGATATCCCTCAAGGGATTGATGTCGAGAAGGTTCAGCTGGTAGGGCGAGAACATGCGTTGGAGCTGCTGGGAGACGACGAAGGACGGCGACAGGTCAAGGCTCCAGCGCCCGGCAAGCATGTCGAAGAAGGTGCGCTGTATTGGGCTCAAGCGGGCGGCGGCGCTTACTTGGGACCAGAAATCGCGCAGCAGCGCCTGAGCGGCCGCTCGCCCGCCCGATGCAAGACCCTGAATGAGGGCCGTGGCGTTCATGGCGCCAGCGCTTGTTCCACTGACGCCCACGATTTCGAGGCGGTCGTCGTCCAACAAACGGTCAAGCACGCCCCAGGTAAAGGCGCCATGCGCCCCGCCTCCCTGAAGCGCGATGTCAATCCGCTTCGCTTCTTTTCGCGGCATCATGCAAACTCCTCGACGTTCGAGCTACAATGAAAGTCATACTCCCCTATTCTGACCGGAAATTATTGCATTTGGGGTGGCTGCAAAGGCCAGCGCCCGCATTGGGGCATCATCCGAGCGCAGCCCAGGCGGCATGGATCTCGCGTTCCACCGGCGTTAATCTCCTCGTGAAGGGGAAAGCTGTGGAACGCAGGCTGACCACGATTCTCGCCGCCGACGTGGTGGGCTATTCCCGCCTCATGGGAGAGAATGAGTCCGGCACCTTCGAACGCCTTAAATCCCTGCGCAAAGAGCTGGTCCAGCCCAAGATCAGGGCGCACAACGGGCGTATCGCGAAGCTCATGGGCGATGGCCTGCTGGCGGAATTCCCCAGCGTTGTGGAGGCTGTCCAATGCGCCGTCGAGATCCAGCGGTTAATGTGCGACCGGGAGCCGGATTGTCCGGAGGGCTCGCGGATCAGACTTCGGATCGGCGTCAACCTTGGCGACATCATCGGTGAAGGCTCGGATATATACGGCGACGGCGTCAACCTGGCCGCTCGTTTGGAGGGACTCGCAAACCCGGGCGGGATCTGCATCTCCAATACGGTGCAGGAACAGATCAGGGGCAAGCTCGACCTGACCTTCGCCGACCTGGGCGAGCTTCAGGTCAAGAACATCGATCATCCAGTCCACGTCTTTCGGGTTGTGCTGGACGGTGAGACGGACGGGGGTGAAGACGGCGAGACACCTGGGGGCGGACCGCCCCCGTTGGAACTCCCGGACAAACCTTCCATCGCCGTTCTCCCCTTCACCAATATGTCCGGTGACACCGATCAGGACTATTTCGCCGATGGGATCACCGAGGACATCATCACGGCGCTCTCCCGGCTTCGCTGGTTCTTTGTCATCGCCCGTAACTCGACCTTCATCTACAAGGGCAAGTCTGTCGACGTGAAGAAAGTGGGCGCGGAACTCGGCGTCCGCTACCTGCTCGAAGGCAGCGTCCGTAAAGCGGGAAACCGTATCCGCGTCACCGCCCAACTGGTCGATACATTGACCGGCGTGCACCACTGGGCCGAAACCTATGATCGGGACCTGACCGACATTTTCGAGCTTCAGGATGACATAACGCAAAGCGTGACTGGGGCTATCGAGCCCAAGTTGGTGGCGGCTGAAGCCGTGCGCTCGCAAAATCGCTCGCCGGAGGATCTAGACGCCTGGGGTCTCGTGATGCGCGCGCTTGCGCATTACTGGCGCATGACCTCCTCAGAGAGCGAG
>JARFRB010000112.1 GCA_029287455.1 Pelagibius litoralis
AACGAGAACCAGGACGAGGTCTTCCTCGGCCACTCGATCGCCCGCAGCCAGAACATCTCCGAAGCGACCGCCCAGATGATCGACGAGGAAATTCGCGACATCATCGAAGCGGCGGAAACCAAGGCGCACGAAGTGCTGAACGCCCATAGCGACGAGCTGCACCGGCTCGCTAAGGGCTTGCTTGAGTACGAGACCTTGAGCGCGGACGAGGTTTACAAGGTGATCCGGGGCGAGGCGATCGACCGCAGCGAGCCGGTGCCGAAGCCGAGCGGCGGCAAGCGCTCCTCCGTGCCTTCCAGCGGGAAGAGCGCCAAGGGCTCCGACACGCCCGGCGGCATCGGCCCGGAGCCGGAGCCTGCTGGCTGACACGCGTTCTGGCGCAGAGTTGCCGTATTGAAACGCCCCGCTTTCGAGCGGGGCTTTCTTGTTTTATACCCCCGGCATGATCGACAGCGTGACCTTGCAGCCCGTTGGGCTGGATGCCTATGCCCGCCCCGGAAGCCGTGCTTTGGCTGGCGGCCGCTTGCACTTTCGCGACTGCGTTCTTGGCCGGCGGGGCCCGGACGGCGTTGAGCGGGAGATCGTCAGTCTAGGCGCCTTGCCGCCGGCGGCCGCGGAAACCTTGGAGCGCCTCTGCCAGCCGCGCCCGCCCCTCGGCGGCGTCGCTCTCGATTCCCCCGCCATAATGGGCATCGTCAACGTGACCCCGGACAGCTTTTCCGACGGGGGCGACCGCTTTGACAGCGGCCGGGCTGTGGCGGACGGCCTGTCGATGGCTGAAGAGGGGGCCGCCTGGATCGATGTGGGTGGTGAGTCGACCCGCCCGGGTGCCGGGGAGGTGCCGCTTGACGAGGAGCTGCGCCGCGTGCTGCCGGTCGTGGAGGGCTTGGCGAAATCTGGCGTCAAGGTCTCCATCGACGCCCGCCACGCCCAGGTGATGGCCGCGGCTGCCGATGCCGGTGCCGCCCTGATCAACGACGTGGCGGGACTTCGGGGGCCAGGAAGCCTGGAAGCCGCCGCGCACAGCGGCCTTCCCGTGGTTCTCATGCATATGCAGGGCGAGCCGCGCAGCATGCAGCGGGCCCCGGGCTACGACGATGTGGCAAGCGACGTTTACGATTTTTTGGCCGAGCGGGTGGCGGCTTGCGAAGCCGCCGGGATCGAGCGCTCCAGGATCGCCGTGGATCCGGGCATCGGATTCGGAAAGACCGTCGCGCATAATCTGGAGCTTATCGAGCGCTTGGCCCTGTTCCAGGGCTTGGGCTGCGCCGTGTTGCTGGGGGCCAGCCGGAAATCCTTCATCGGGCGGCTGTCGCGGGGCGAGGACGCCAAGGCGCGCATGCCGGGCTCGCTCGCGGTTGCCTTGGCGGGGGTGGCCCGGGGCGCCCAGGTCCTTCGGGTGCACGACGTGGCCGAAACGCGGCAAGCGATAGCCCTCTGGCAGGCGCTCATCGACCCTCCCGCCGAATAACGGTCTTCGGCAAATAAGTCCGGGCGCCCGGGATCCACTGCCGGGGGAGTCCGATAATTGAGGCGGCTGGGCCGGCATCTGCTATAAGCGAGCCTTGCGGTTTCATGACGGAAATGGGAATGGCGCGCGAACTTTTCGGAACGGATGGAATCAGGGGCACGGCCAACCGCGAGCCGATCACCGCCACCACGGCGCTGTCGGTCGCCATGGCGGCGGGGGCGCAGTTCACGCGGGGCGAGCACCGCCATGTGGCCGTGATCGGCAAGGACACCCGGCTCTCGGGCTACATGCTCGAGCCCGCGATGACGGCCGGGTTCATTTCGGTGGGCATGGACGTGGTGCTCTTGGGGCCCCTGCCGACGCCCGCCGTGGGGATGCTGACGCGCAGCATGCGGGCGGACCTGGGCGTGATGATCTCCGCCTCGCACAATCCCTTCGAGGACAACGGCATCAAGTTCTTCGGCCCCGACGGCTTCAAGCTCTCCGACGCGGTCGAGCATGCCATCGAGGATCGCATGGCGCGGGGTGCGACGGCCGACCTGGCGCCCAGTGCCTGGCTTGGCCGGGCGCGGCGCCTCGACGATGCCCTGGGGCGCTATATCGAGTTCGTGAAAAGCAGCTTTCCGCGCCACCTGTCCCTGGAGGGGCTGAAGGTCGTGGTCGACTGCGCCAACGGGGCGAGCTACCGGGTCGCGCCGACGGTGCTGCACGAGTTGGGGGCGGAGGTGATCCCGCTGGGCGTTTCGCCCGACGGCTTCAACATCAATCTGGAATGCGGGGCGACGGCGCCCGAGGCCATGCGCCAGAAGGTGGTCGAGACCGGCGCGCACCTGGGCCTCGCCCTCGACGGGGACGCCGACCGCGTGATCCTAGCGGACGAAACCGGCGCCCTGGTGGACGGCGATCAAGTCATGGCCCTGATCGCGCGGTCGTGGCTTGAAAGGGGCCGGCTGCGCGGCGGCCGCGTGGTTGCCACGGTCATGTCCAACCTGGGCCTGGAGCGCTTCCTGGACAGCATCGGCAGCGGCTTGGAGCGCACGGCCGTCGGGGACCGCTACGTGGTGGAGCGCATGCGCGAGGCGGACTTCAACATCGGCGGCGAGCAGTCCGGCCATATCGTGCTGAGCGATTTCACGACCACCGGGGATGGCTTGATCGCCGCCTTGCAGGTCCTCTCCGTGCTTGTCGAGTCCGGCCGTCCGGCGAGCGAGGTGCTGCGCTGCTTCGAGCCCTTGCCGCAAGTTCTGCGCAATGTGCGCTTCGAAGGGGCCGCGCCGCTCGACCAAGACCCGGTGCGCCAATCCATCGCGCGGGCGGAATCCTTGCTCGCGGGCACCGGCCGCCTGCTGATTCGCAAGTCGGGCACGGAGCCGGTGATCCGGGTGATGGCGGAGGGGGACGACGCCGTCTTGATCGACCGAGTGGTCGCGGAGGTTGTGGAGTGCATTTCCGAAAACTGCCGTGGCGCCTCTTGAGAGCCTCGCTACTCTTGCGGGCTCAAGAGAACGCAGGCTGATGAACGGGCGGGTTCTGATCGTCGCGGGGTCGGATTCCGGCGGCGGCGCGGGCATCCAGGCGGACATCAAGACCGTCACGGCCCTGGGGGGCTTCGCCGCCACGGCGGTGACCGCGCTCACCGTGCAGAACACCCAGGGCGTGTTCGGCGTCCTGCCCGTGCCGCCCGATTTCCTGCGCCATCAGATGACCGCGGTCCTGGAGGATATCGGCGCGGACGCGATCAAGATCGGCATGCTGCACGATGTCCCCGTGATCGAGGCGGTGGCCGAGGTGCTGCGGGCGCACTGCGCGGGAATACCGGTGGTGCTCGATCCGGTGATGGTGGCGCAAAGCGGCGCCAGCCTGTTGGCGGAAGCGGCGGTCGACAGGCTGCGGCGCGAGCTTTTCCCTCTGGCGAGCGTGGTGACGCCCAATCTTCCCGAAGCCGAGAAGCTGCTCGGGCGCGGCATCGCGTCGGTCGAGGAGATGCAAGCTGCCGCGCGCGACCTGGTGGCCCTGGGCGCCCCGGCCGCGCTGCTGAAGGGCGGGCACCTGGAGGGCGATGTCATCACGGACATTCTGGCGACGGCCGGGGGCGAGGAGCTCTTCACGGGCAAGAGGCTGCCGGGGCGCAGCCGGCACGGCACGGGCTGCACCCTGGCCTCGGCGATCGCCACGGGGCTCGCCCAGCATCTGACCTTGCGGGAGTCCGTCCAGCGCGCCCGCGCCTACCTCAGGCGTGCCATCGCCACCGCCCCGGCGCTGGGCCAAGGGGATGGGCCGGTCAACCACGCCCATACGGTGGCCGCTTTCGACGGGATCGGGGACTAGGCGGTTCGTCCGCCCGTGCCGCTTCAGAGCGCGGCCAGCTCCAGGGCCGGATCTTCTTGCATGGCGAGATCGCGCAGACGGAACAGGGCCGTCTCCAGCTCCGAACGCGTCGCCGGACAGCCAAGGCTCAGGCGCACCGCCTCCACGCCGGGGCTGCGGTCGCAAGAAATGGTCGAGGCGGGCAGCACCCCCACGCCCGCGCGCTCCGCCGCCAAGGCAAAGCGTTCGGCCGTCCAAACCTGCGGCAGGTGAAGCCACAGGTGCATGGAGTTCGGGTGAGTCTGTATGCGGTGGCCATCCAGGATCGCCCTGGCCGTGGCCTGGCGCGCCGCGATTTCCTCGCGCTGCCAGTCCTCCGCGCGGCGAATGGCGCCAGACTCGATGAGCCGGCGGGCGATCTCGTGGCTCACGCCATTCGGGCTGACGCCGCTGGCCCGCACGCTGTTGTCGATCAGCCCCCGCAGCTTTTCGGGGAAGCGAAGGTAGCCCACCCGCAAGCCCGGTAGGCCGACCTTGGACACGCTATTCGTGTAGAGCGTCAACTCGGGCAGATGCTGGGCGATCGGGGCCGGACGCTCCGCCAGCGTGGGCGGCAGCAGGAAAGCGTAAATATCGTCCTCGACGACCCAGACCTCGTGCCGCCGGCAGACCTCGGCAATCTCCGCCCGGCGGGCGTCGCTCATCACCGACGCGGTGGGGTTCTGCAGGGTCGGGACGGTGTAGAGCAGGCGCGCGCCGGTGGCCCGGCAAGCGGAGTCGAGGGCCTCGGGC
Organism: Pelagibius litoralis; assembly: GCA_029287455.1. Taxonomy (GTDB): domain Bacteria; phylum Pseudomonadota; class Alphaproteobacteria; order Kiloniellales; family DSM-21159; genus JARFRB01. Next base: position 4,571 of record JARFRB010000112.1, read on the forward strand.
CGAATGCCTTCCCCGTCCATTTCCACGCCATGGAGCTTGAGCTCCAGCATGCGCGCCAGAGCTTTCATTCCGTAAAAGGTCAGCGGCTCGCATAATACGGCGTCTCCGGAGCGTGCCAGAGCCGACATGGCCAGCATCGCGGCGTGCTGCGCGCCATTGGTCAGGGCAAGCTCGGAGGGTTTGACCGCGAGGCCATGGGACTGGACCCACTCGGCCGCCGTTTCCAGCTGCTCCGCGTCGCCGAAGATCGGCTGGTAGTCCATCAGGCGGGTCAAGATCGTGTCCTGGCCCAACTCTGCGAACGCGGCCGCGGCGTCTGTGACGATCGGGCCGCTCGTGGCGACGTTGGCGGACAGATTGACGAAGCCCGGCCTTTCGTTGGGCCGGTTGCGGTAGCGCGGCGGCGATTGCGCGGGCGGGGCAACGAAACTACCGCGCCCGACTTCGCCGAGGATCAGGCCGCGCCGCTCCGCTTCCCGATAGGCGCGGCTGACCGTCCCGACGGTGACTTTCAGGTTCCACGCGAGATCGCGGTGGGTGGGCAGGCGGTCGCCGGGTTTCAGGCGGCCAGCGACGATGTCCGCGGCCAGGGCATCGGCGATGGCCAGGTAGCGGGGCTGAGCCGGATCAAGCTTGGGGATCCAATTTGTCATGGTGACAATATAATCATTGAAAGCTAGAAATAGCAACAATTATTTTCATTATATCGATGATATCCAAATTGTATCTATCGAGGAGATCGAACAATGGCGACAATTTCCTTCCGGCCCGTGCGGGCCTTCGGTCATCACCCCAGCGGCACCCGGGCTCGGCGGTCGTTTTTGGAGACGATCCTGTCCTGGCAAGATCGGGCGTCCGACCGGGCTCACCTGATGGATCTGGACGATCGCCTGCTCAGCGACATGGGCATCGACCGGGCCGCGGCGCGGTTCGAGGCGGCCAAGCCGTTCTGGAGGGCTTAAGGAATGCGCATTCCGGTCTATCAGGTAGATGCTTTCGCGCAAGGCCCCTTCACGGGCAATCCGGCGGCCGTTTGTCCCCTGGGGGCGTGGTTGGACGATGCGACCATGCAGGCTATTGCCGAGTCCAACAATCTCTCGGAAACCGCCTTCCTGGTCCGGCGTGGCCAGGAGGCGGGGGCCGACTACGATCTGCGCTGGTTCACCCCGGCCAAGGAAGTGGACCTATGCGGCCATGCCACCTTGGCCAGCGGCGACGTGGTGCTGAGGGTCCTGGAGCCCGAACGCGGTAGCGTCACCTTCCATACCCGCAGCGGCCCCTTGTCCGTAGCGCGTGGGGGTGACGGCCTGGAGATAAATCTGCCCGCCTATCCGCCGGAGCGGCTTTCCGGCGAAGCGGCAGCGGCCGCCGTCGCGGCTGTGGGCGGCGAGGTGCTGGAGGTCTGGCAGGCCGGCAAGATGTTAGCGGTCTTGCCGAGCGCCGCGGCGGTGCGCGCGGCCCGGCCCGATTTGCTCCGTGTGGCGGCGCTCGATGCCGACGGCTTGATCGTTACCGCTAGCGCCGATCCTCAGAGCGATGGCTGCGACTTCGTTTCGCGCTATTTCGTGCCGCAGGGTGGTATCGACGAGGACCCGGTTACTGGCTCGGCCCACAGCCTGCTCGCCCCTTTCTGGGCCGCGCGCTTGGGTAAGAACCCGCTGGTCGCCCAGCAAGTCTCGGCGCGCGGCGGGTATCTGACCTGCGATCTTCGGGAAGACCGTGTAATTCTGCGCGGCCGGGTCAATCCCTTCATGGACGGCGAAATCGCGTTTGCCAGATGAGATCCCGGTGGACGGGGTGCGGCACCTGTCGTAGACGAAGAGCGCGTTTACGGCAGGGAGCGGCACTTTGTCCGATCGGGAAGTCCAGAAACTCGCAAGCCTCAAGGTGGCGCGGTGAGAGGGGCCGGGCGCCTCTTCGTCTTCCGCCATGGCGAAACCTTCTGGAATCGGGAACGCCGCATCCAAGGGCATAAGGATTCGCCCTTGACCGCGCTTGGCGTTCGGCAAGCGCTTGCCATGGGCGAGAGCCTGCGGGGCCGCCTGGCCCGGCCGGCGTCCGTGCGCTTTTTCGTTAGCCCTTCCGGCCGGTGCCGGCAGACCGCTCCCCTGATCGCCGAAGGGGCAGGGCTTGCCTATGGCGCGGCTGACTTCCGGCGGGAACTCATGGAGGTCGGCTGCGGCTTGTGGGAAGGGCTGCTTCGAACCGAAGTCGACGCGCGCTGGCCCGGTGCCACGGACGCGCGGGAGAGCGACCTCTGGGAGTACCGGCCGCACGAGGGCGAGAGCTATCGCATGGCCTCGGTCCGCATTCGCTCCTTCCTCGAAGAGCTGGCCGCGCCAGGCGATGCGAGAGAGGGCGCGACAGGGGACAATGTGATTGTCGGGCATGGCGGGACCGGCAAGCTGCTGCGCGGTCTTGCCGTCGGCATGTCGGGGCCGGAGTTGCTGGCGACGCTCGACCATCCGCAAGATGCTTACTTCGCGATCGAGAACGGCGAAATGACGCGGATCGAGCTTGAGCCCTAAGCCGGCCAGAACCAGAGGATGGCTGGTATTGAAACGGCCACGATCAGGGCGTCCAGCGGCAGGCCCATGCGCCAATAGTCGCTGAAACGGTAGCCGCCCGGACCCATCACCAGCAGGTTCGATTGATGCCCGATGGGGGTCAGGAAGGTCGAGGACGCGCCGATGGCAACGGCCATTAGGAAGGGGTCCGGATTGACCCCGAGGCCTTGGGCGATGGTGATGCCGATGGGGGCCATCAAGACGGCGGTCGCCGCGTTGTTGATGATATCCGACAGCAGCATCGTCATGATCATCAGAAGCGTCAGTATGACCCAGACCGGCGCGTGGCCGCCGAGCAGGAGGATGGGCTGGGCGATGGTCGCGCTCCCGCCCGTGCTCTCAAGCGCCAAGCCGACGGGAATCATCGCGCCAAGCAGCACCACGATGGGCCAATCCACCGATTCGTAAAGCTCGCGCGGCTGCAGATCGCCGATCAGCACTACGCCAACCGCCGCCGCCACGAAGGCGATCTGCGGCGGCAAGATCCCTAGGGTGGTGAGAAGGATCGCGGCAACGAACAGAATCGGGGTAAACACTGAGCCTGTCCGTTTGCGCCCCAGTTCCAGACCCCGCTCCGCCAGCGGCAAGCAGCCGAGTTGCGCAAGAGAGTCCGGTAGGGCCTCGACTTCGCCTTGCAGCAGCAAGACATCGCCCGCCATGAAGCGGACCTGGCCGAGGCGCTCCTGGATAGGTTCGCCTTGTCTGGACACAGCCAAAAGATTGACGCCATGCCGCGTGTGCAGACGCAGGCTGCGGGCGGTCCGCCCTTCCATGGAGGATCCGGGGATGATCACCGCCTCCACGAGGCCGACCCGCTCGGAGCGCAGGTTCTCGGCGGACAGGCCTGCCGCGCCCACCAAGGTCAGCCCCGCTTTCTCCGTCAGGCTCTTGAGGGCGTCGGCATCGGACTCCAGCACCAGGATATCATCGGCCTGTAGCTTCAGGAAACCGGACGGCGCCAGGATACGGTCGCGCCCGCGCACCAGCGCCACAACCGAAACGTCCTCTTGGCCCAGGGCCTCCAGTTCCGCGATGCGCTTGCCGACATAAGCTGTTTTGGCCGGAAGGCGGACCTCGGTGATGTAGTCATCGATGTCGAGAAGGGGCTTAGGCGCGTCCGGCTTCGGCGGTTCCCCGCCTTGGGGCAGCAGCCGCCATCCGACAAGGGCGATATAGGCGATCCCGACCACCGCGACGATCAGCCCCACCGGCGCGAAGTCGAACATTCCGAAGGGCTCGCCGTTCACTTCCGCCCGGAAATTCGCGATCACGATGTTCGGCGGTGTGCCGATAAGCGTGATCAAGCCGCCCAGCAGGGACGCGAAGGAAAGCGGCATGAGAAGCTGGCTGTTTGGGCGCTTGGCGGCGATCGCCCCATGGAGCGCGACTGGCAAGAGCAGCGCCAAGGCGCCGACGTTGTTCATGAAAGCCGAGCAGGCGGCCGTGAGCGCCGTGAGCGCCAGCAGTTGTCGGGTCGGGTGGCCGGCCACGGGCTCCAGGGCGGCGCTTACCCAGCCGACCACGTCGGAGTTGCGCAGCGCCCGTGAGAGAATCAGGATTGCCGCCACGGTGACCACCGCGGGATGCCCAAAACCCATGAAGGCTTCGCTTGCCGGGACCACGCCGGAAACCACGGCGGCCAAGAGTGCAAGAACCGCGATCAAGTCGTAGCGCAGGCGCCCCCAGACGAAGCAGACCAAGGCTGCCGCTAGGATCGCGAAAAGAACGAATTGCTCCGCCATCATGGGGTGGCGGGATACCATGGCGCGCCTGCGCGCGTCTTTGTGCTACGAACCATTGGCTCCGGTCCTGGCCTGGTGTGCCTGAGATCGCATCGTTTCAGTCTATCTTCCGTGCCCCCCAGGCTTCCACAATCGTTTAAGGCACAGCACGAATCGGGGATTGGCGGGGCCGCGATTGGCTCGCGTTGACGCGCTGCAACATGGCGCCTACACTCCGCCCGCTTTTTTCCGATCCGCGACCCATTATGGCAAAGGTGCGACAGCAGTATGACTCTCGAGGGTGCCCCCGCGATCCGTCCCGCCAACCCGAATTTCTCGTCCGGCCCTTGCACGAAGCGGCCAGGATGGTCGCCGTCTCTGCTCGCGAATGCGGCCCTTGGGCGCTCTCATCGGGCCAAGGCCCCAAAAGCTAAACTGGCGGAGGTTATCGAGCGGTCTGCTGCCTTGCTGGCTTTGCCCTCGGACTGGCGCCTGGGGATCGTCCCGGCCTCGGACACCGGCGCGGTGGAGATGGCGCTATGGTCGCTGCTGGGCGCGCGGGGCGTGGATCTTCTGGCCTGGGAGTCCTTCGGGCAGGACTGGGTGAGCGACGTCGTGAAACAGCTCAAGCTCCAGGACGCGCGGGTTATTGAGGCCGACTACGGCAAGCTTCCCGATCTGTCCCAGGTGGATCCGGCCCGCGACCTGGTTTTCACCTGGAACGGCACGACCTCCGGCGTGCGGGTGCCCAACGCCGACTTCATCGCCGGGGATCGGGAGGGCTTGGCGATCTGCGACGCGACCTCCGCGGCCTTTGCCATGCCGTTGGATTTCGACAAGTTGGACGTGGTGACCTGGTCCTGGCAGAAGGTGCTGGGGGGCGAGGCCGCCCACGGCATGCTGGCGCTTGGCCCGCGGGCGGTGGAGCGGTTGGAAAGCTATGCTCCCCCTTGGCCGCTGCCCAAGATTTTCCGGCTGACCAAGGCCGGGAAGCTGAACGAAGGCGTGTTCCGGGGCGAGACCATCAACACCCCTTCCATGCTTTGCGTGGAGGATGCTTTGGACGGTTTGCGCTGGGCGGAATCCCTTGGCGGCGCGGAAGCTTTGATCGCGCGTTCGGAGGTCAATCTGGCCGCGGTCGCTGCCTGGGTGGCCGAGCGTGACTGGGCGGGCTTCCTGGCAGAAGAACCGGAGACCCGTTCCAGCACCTCGATCTGCCTGAAGATCGTGGATCCCTGGTTCCAGGCGCTTGACGGCGAGGCGCGGGCCAAGACGGCCAAGGACCTGGCCAGCCTTCTCGACGGCGAGGGGGTGGCCTTCGACATCGGGTCCTACCGCGCGGCACCGCCGGGCCTCAGGATCTGGGGCGGTGCCACGGTTGAAACCGCCGATATCGAGGCTTTGCTGCCCTGGCTAGACTGGGCCTTTGCCGCTGTGAAATCCGGGTCACGGCGGGCCGCCTGACGGGCTTCGAACGCCGAGACTCTCCCGACTTTCTCAATCAAAGATGGCCGACCCATGCCAAAAGTGCTTATCGCTGACAAGCTGAGCCCTCTCGCCGCCGAGACTTTCGCCGAGCGGGGCATCGAAACCGAAACGCGGTTGGGCTTGACCCCGGAAGAGGTGGCCGGAGTTGCCGCCGAGTTCGACGGCATCGCCGTGCGCTCGGCGACGAAGCTTTCCCAAGCGGCCTTGTCAGCGGGGGCGCAAGGCCAGCTCAAGGTGGTGGGGCGCGCGGGCATTGGCGTCGACAACATCGACGTGGAGGCGGCGACGGCTCACGGGATCGTTGTCATGAATACGCCCTACGGCAACGCCGTGACGACCGCCGAGCACGCGGTGGCCATGATGTTTGCCCTGGCGCGCGAACTGCCGGCCGCGGATCGCTCGACCCAAGCAGGGAAATGGGAGAAATCCGGCTTCATGGGGGTCGAACTGACCGCGAAGGTGCTGGGAATCATCGGCTGTGGGAACATTGGCTCCATCGTCGCCGACCGGGCGCAGGGCCTGAAGATGCGGGTGATCGCCTACGATCCCTTTCTGTCGCCTGACCGGGCCAAGGACCTGGGTGTGCAAAAGGTTGAGCTGGACGCGCTTCTGGAGCGCGCGGATTTCATCACGCTCCATGTGCCGCTCACGGATCAGACGGCTGGCATCCTGGATGCGGCTGCTCTCGCGCGATGCAAGGCGGGGGTGCGGATCATCAATTGCGCCCGCGGCGGCTTGATCGTGGAGGCGGACCTGAAAGCGGCCTTAGAGTCCGGGCAGGTGGCGGGAGCGGCCCTGGATGTCTTCGAGGAAGAGCCCGCGCGGGACAACCCCCTTTTTGGGATTCCCAACTTGATCTGCACGCCCCATCTGGGTGCGGCCACGACCGAGGCGCAAGAGAAGGTCGCGGTGCAGATCGCCGAGCAGATGTCCGACTATCTGTCGAGCGGCGCGATCACCAACGCGATCAACATGCCCTCCCTCTCCGCCGAGGACGCCAAGCGGCTCGGTCCCTACATGAAGCTTGTCGAGCAGTTGGGCTCCTTCGCCGGGCAGTTGACACAAAGCGGGCTGAAGGCGGTGGTGGTGGAGTACGAGGGCGCAGTGGCCAAGCTCAACTGCGGGCCGCTCACCCAAGCGGCCTTGACCGGCCTTCTGCGGCCCATGCTGGACAGCGTGAACATGGTCAACGCGCCGGTTTTGGCGCGCCAGCGGGATATCAGCGTCTCCGAGATCAAGCATGACCGGGATAGCGCCTACCAGACCCTTGTGCGGCTCACGGTCAAGACGGAGCGCCAGTCGCGCTCGCTCGCGGGGACCTTGTTCGGCGACGACAAGCCGAGAGTGGTGGAGATCAAAGGCATTCAGATGGAAGCCCAGCTTTCCCCGCACATGCTATATCTCACCAACGAGGACAAGCCGGGTTTAATCGGTGCGCTTGGGAACCTGTTGGGCGACGCCGGGATCAACATTGCCACCTTCCACCTTGGACGCAATGAGCGCGGTGGCGATGCCATCGCCTTGATCGAGGTGGACGAGCCGATTTCGCGCGGCCTCCTGGGCAAGGTCCGCAAGCTGCCCCATGTCATCCAGGCGACACCGCTGTCGTTTTAAGCTGGAACTGGGGCGGTCTGCGGCCTTACCGAACGGCCAGGAGGATCACTCGGCGCTTCGGATTGTGACGCGCGGTTCCGGCTCGAGCTTTTCGACCTTGGGAAGATCGATGCGCTGATTGAGCGCGACGAGCCCTAGGGACACCAGAAGTCCGCCGACCACCACCTCGATGGTGAGCGGCTCACGCAGCAGCAGGACTTGGAAGATCGCCGTCACTACCGGCGCGGCCGCCAGGTAGGAAATGATCACGCTGGCCTCGCCCCGGCCCAGCGCCCAGACCCAGAGCCAGAAGGCCAAAGCGCTGCCGCCCCCGAGCAAAAGCACCATGGAAATCGAAGCCGAATTCAAGGCGCGCAGGTCCGGCACGCCCTCCACGGCCGTGGCCAGGATCAGGGCGATCACGGCGGTGGAAATCGCGATGATGCTGACGTTGGTGGTGCCACAGCGCCGCATGAAGGGGCCGAACGCGATGCTGCAGACCGCCCCGATGAGCGCGCTGGCGAGGGCGCAGAGGTCCCCGATCCACTGACTGCCCCTGCCGCTACCGATCCATCCGGCCGATAGACAAACCGCGACGCCGAACACGCAGGCGAAAATCGCGAGCGCGCGCTTTCTGCTGTAAGCCTCTTCACCGCGGGCAACCTGGATCAGCATCACAAAGAGCGGCATGGTCGAGAACAGCACGATGGCCCGCGCGGCGGAGATGTAGGCCAGGCTAACGTTGAACAGAAAAACCAATAGGGCGAATTGAGCAACTCCTAATGCGCCAATACAGAAAGTATCGCGGCGCGAGACCTCGCCGCGCGCGCCAAGCGCAATGGGCAGAAGGAAGATCATCGCCACGCCGTAGCGCAGCATAGCCAAGGCCGCCGGCCCGAGTTGGTCGAGCGCGATATCCGTCGCGATCGGCGAGAAACCGACGATAATGCTGGTGGCCGCGGCAGCTACCAGGGTGCTTCGGTCATTTCGCGTCGTCACGATCCAGCCTTCGAGGGTTCGATCACCATGAGAGCATACTGCGGCTCGGCTCGCACACTATAGTGCGCAAGTTTACGGGTCCTTAAAGCGTTGCTGGTATTCGTCGGTCTTCCGAGGATCTTCTTGGGCGCGACGCAATGCGGAAGGCTGAAGTTGGCACGCGCGGATCTCCCGCGCGCTTTGTCGATGCCGGGACGGTGGTTCAGGCCGGCGACTGGGTATCGGTTCAGCCCCTCCAAGAGGCGCAGGCCCTGGAGCAGGCTGACGAGCGATTCCGGTCGTTTATCCGGCTCTACCTGGATCGGGTCGACGGGCTGGCTGAGGCTGTGCCGCACCAGTTTTCGGCGCGTGGGCTGCTTGCGAGCGGCATGTCCGGGCGCTTGGCCCGGCTGCGGCCAGCCGTCAAGGGTGCCCGCCGCTTGCCCGGTCAAGGCTTTGTTTATGAAAGTATTCCCCAGGGCGCACACGCTTTGTCGCGCCCGTTGGTGGCACAAGGTCTTTCTCAACGTTTCCTCAGCGTTTGCATGCTTCGGCGCCCCGATTTCTTCGTGTTGACCGGTCGGGTGGGAGAAGATTTTCTGTACTTGGTTGCCGCTGCCCTGCCTCTACGGGGTCAGCAAGGCGAGGTCTCCGACATTCTGTTGCCCTTTTTCGATAAGGTCGGAGACATTCCGGGCCGCCTGCGTGAGGAATTCTTCACGCGTGATGTCTAAAAGCCACACTGGAAGCGGCTCCTGGCGGTCCGGCAGCTTCAATTCCGGAAAGCATTTATCGGCGCGCGCGAAGTGATACGGGTTTGCGGCCATCTCTCCAGGCCGGTTGTGCAGGATATGACAGCTATGCCAATCCGCCTTGACGGAGATTTCCGCCAGACAGCGCACGATCCGTGTCGTCATCAAGCCCAGACGCAGCCCGCGCTTGGAGTGAGAGATCACGGTTCCGCCTGAATAGCCGATCAAACCGGACAGGTTCGGGTGCGTTCTGGGCAATACGAGTGGGATTGGCCGGCGTAGCGGGCATCCCAGCCCATGAAACACGACGCCCGAGGCCATGATTTCGTTGAAATTCTCGGTCTCGAAAATGCGCATCACATTGGTGGCGACGAATTTTCCATCGGCATCGTGGATCGTGATGCTCATGGTGTTGGATTCGTCGACGTCGGATTTGTCCGGGTTGAAGCAAGGATTTGCCCAGAATCCGTGGGATTCCATCAGATCCAGCCAGAGGCGCGGCCCCGGCACGATCTCAATGCGCCAGTTCTCGCCCTCGCAAATCCTCAGGAAACAGTCCAGAAGTTCCTGTGCCGATTGCGCTTTTTCTTGTTCTGCTCGCGTATCGCGCGAGAGCGACATCGAAAGCTCGGCCATAGCTCCCCCCAATGCGAGCATACATCCGCACGCATGCTAGCTTAGTCTGAAGGGGTATGGAAAGAAAAATAGTTACTTCAGGATGTGTAGGCAACGACGCCGGTAAGGAAATCGATCGAGCCGGATGGGGACAAGAGGGGTCCAAAGGCTGCGTCGTATATTACGAAACCCCGTCCCTCGCGCTCGTAGCTGCCCTGATAGAACGCTAACTCTCCCTGCTGAAGCGGGATACTGTAAAGATCGATCAGCAGGTTCGGGTTGATCGGGGTGTAGTCGCTTACCTTAAGCCCGGCGATGTTTCTACCGAAATGGGAAACCACCTCGTCGCCAATCAGCCGCACCCGAAAGTCGCGCCCGCCGTCCAAAACGTCGTAGATCAAGACGTTGGAGACGATTCTCGGCGCATCGATCACCGGATCGAACGCTGATTTGAAGGGCACGCCCTGCTCGCCGCGAAGGCTGCGCCAGTAGTCGGCGAACTTTCTGACCAGGGGGTGGGAAACGTGGCTTTCGGGCACTTGATGCGCCGCGCGGGGTTGTTTGCTTGGCGCTTCCAGCGTGCAAAGAGCGTTCGATTGGCTCGCCATGCTGTCCTCTCCGTCTCGGCTCTAAGGCCCCGAAAGGCCATCCCGCGGCGTCCCCACGCGATTTCGCCAAAGCGGCGAAACGTCATCGCTTGGTAAATATAGTCCTGATTAATCGCTAATACTTTCGGGCAAACGACATAACTTGCGGTATCGGAAGGCATAGTCCGACCAGGGAAGTCTTTATGGCGATTTTGGCTAATCGGCTGCCAAATCAGGCCTGGGCAAGCGATGTCAGGCGCCGGATTACAAGCATTGACAGCACAACCGCCGCCGCGAAGCTGTAGATCCCGCCGTGCAGCTGAATGTCCGAAACGATGGAAAGCTGGGCCGCCACCACGATCACGGCCACGACAAAGACGTCGAGCATGGACCAGCGCCCGAGTGCGTCTAGAACGCCCAGCAATCGGCGCCTGGCGGCATCCGTCAGGCCCCCGGCGAACCAAAGATAGCCGGCCACGATCAGCTTGAAGGCCGGAAAGGCGATGGAAAAACCGACCAGAATCGCGAAGAGCCCATATCGGCCGGCATCCCAAAGCTCCGCCGCGCCGTCCAGGATGGAGACGCGCTGGCTCAGGAACACGAACCGCTCAACCGTCATGATCGGCAGAAGCCAGCCTGCGACCAGAAGCACGCCGGCCAGGGCGATTAGCGGGCCAAGCAGCCGATCCAAGCCGCTCGCGCGCGCCGCCAGGCCGTTCGGGTGAAGCCGTCCTCTCATCGCCGTGAACCTAAGGCAAGTTAGCGCTTGAGGAAATCGCTTCGCGGAGGCCGGATTCAAGGGTCGGTGTGAAGGCCTTTTGTTTGCTTTGTGGCCTTGATTTGCTATGGCTGCGGCCTGCGCAGAAGTCCTGGCACTTGATCCACTCAAAACGCTTTGATCCGTATGACCGTCGATCCCCTTCCAGTTCCGGCCCATCTGGCTCTTCTGCCGAACGGCTTCGAGGACGTTTTGCCCCAGCAGGCCGAGCACGAAGCCCAGGTGATCGAGCGGTTGATAGCGTGTTTCGCGGGCTATGGCTACGCGCGCGTCAAACCGCCGCTTCTCGAGTTCGAGGAGACCCTCTTTGCCGGGCCCGGCGCCAAGGTTGCCGGCCAAACCTTCCGGCTTATGGACCCGGTGAGCCAAGGCATGATGGGCCTGCGCGCCGATATCACCCCGCAGGTGGCGCGGATCGCCACCACCCGGTTGCGCAAGGCGCCCCGGCCGCTGCGCCTATGCTACGCTGGCCAGGTTTTGCGCGTCTCGGGAACGCAGTTGCGCGCCGAGCGGCAATTCGCCCAAGCCGGCGTGGAACTGATCGGCGCCCCAAGCCTCAAGGCGGACGCGGAGATGGTGCTGCTCGCGGCCGACGCGCTCGGCTCGATCGGCGTTTCCGGCCTGTCCATCGATCTCAGCTTGCCGCCGCTCGTCCGGGATATCTGCCTTGGCCTGGGCATGGGGGCGGCGCAAGTCGACGGTCTGCGCGACGCGCTTGACCGCAAGGACGCCGCGGCCGTCGCCGCCTTGGCGGGGTCTCACCAAGACCTCTTCGGGGCCTTGTTGCGCGCCGCCGGGCCGGCCGAAACCGCCTTGGAGCGCTTGAGCGCGCTCGACATGCCGCCAGAGGCAAGCGACAGGGTCCAATCCCTGCGCGCGATCGTGGCGGAGATACGGGACACCAACCCGGATCTGGCACTCACCTTGGATCCGGTCGAGCATCGTGGGTTCGAGTATCAGACCGGGGCCTCTTTCACGCTTTTCGCCCAGGGCGCCCGGGGCGAGCTTGGCAGGGGGGGGCGCTACATGGCGCCTGGGGCTAAGGGGCAGGGGGAGCCGGCGGCCGGGTTCACCCTCTACATGGACTCCGTCCTGCGCGCCTTGCCGCACCGTCCGGCCCCGGCCCGCGTCTTCATCCCGGCGGGTATGGGCGCGGCAGGCGGAATCGCCGCCTTGCGTGCCGAGGGATGGATCGCGCTGAGGGACCTTTCCGAGACAGTGGTAGGCGAGGAGCAGGCGCGTGCCGAGGCGCGGCGGCTCGGCTGCACGCATATTCTGACCGAAACCGGCATCGTCGGCTTGGAGGACTAGACGGCATGGCCAACGTGGTGGTTGTCGGCTCGCAATGGGGCGACGAGGGCAAAGGAAAGATCGTCGATTGGCTTTCGGAACGCGCCGATGTGGTCGTCCGATTCCAGGGCGGTCACAACGCTGGGCACACGCTGGTTGTGGGAGAGACCACCTACAAGCTGTCGCTCCTGCCCTCCGGCGTGGTGCGCCCCGGCAAGCTCTCGATCCTCGGCAACGGCGTGGTGGTGGATCCCTGGGCTTTCCTGGACGAAATCGACCGGATTCGTGCCCAGGGCGTGGAGATCTCGCCGGATACCCTCAAGCTCGCCGAGAACGCGGCCTTGATCCTGCCCATGCACGGGGCGGTGGACAGGGCGCGCGAGGCGGCGCGGGGCGACGATAAGATCGGCACCACCGGCCGGGGCATCGGCCCCGCCTATGAAGACAAGGTCGGCCGCCGCGCCTTGCGCGTCTGCGATTTGGCCGATCCCGATCTCTTGCGCCGGCGCACGGCTTCCCTGTTGGTGCACCATAACGCCTTGCTGCGCGGTTTGGGCGCGCCGGAGCAGGAAGGCGAGGGCCTGATTGCCGATCTGCTGGAGATCGCGCCCCGGCTGCTCCCCTATACCGACCGGGTTTGGGAGCGGCTGGACGAGGCCAGGCGGGCAAACAAGCGCATTCTCTTCGAAGGTGCGCAAGGGGCCATGCTCGACGTCGACCATGGGACCTACCCCTTCGTGACCTCGTCCCACACCGTCGCGGGGCAGGCGGCGGCGGGCAGCGGCGTGGGTGCGGGGGTCACCGGCACCGCGCTGGGCATCACCAAGGCCTACACAACCCGGGTCGGCAGCGGCCCGTTTCCCACCGAGTTGACTGATGAAACCGGCCAGTTGCTTGGCGAGCGCGGCCGTGAGTTTGGGACGGTGACCGGGCGCCGGCGCCGCTGCGGCTGGTTCGACGCCGTCATGGTCCGGCAAGCTTTCAAGACCGGTGGAATAGACTCCATGGCTCTTACCAAGCTGGATGTCTTGGACGGCTTGCCCGAGCTGAAAGTCTGTGTCGGCTATCGGATCGACGGGCAGGAGATCGGCTATCTGCCGGCCTTGGCCAGCGCTCAATCCCGGGTTGAACCGGTCTACGAAGTTTTCGAGGGCTGGAGCGATAGCACCAAGGGTGCCCGGTCCTGGGCGGATTTACCTGCGACGGCGGTGAAGTACATCCGCCGGATCGAGGAGTTGATCGAGGCCCCTGTGCACCTGCTTTCGACAAGTCCGGAGCGTGACGACACCATTCTCGTCCGCGATCCCTTCGCCGGATAAAGCGCCCCCAATCTTGACGCGCCGTTAACGTTCTCTTTTCCGGGAAGAGATACGGCTATGCGTGGAGTACATCCTGTTCATGCTAGGCTTTCGAAGTGGCTCCTGCCAGATCCCTAGACATCGCGGGTCCACGTGGCTGATTCTCATGATGACGACCCTGCTACTGACCACCATCGTCTTGTTCAAGAGGCTGGGCGGACCCAGGCGCTGGCGCGCCAGCAACAGGCCTTGACCGAGCGCTGGGACCCGGAGGTCGCCGAGAGCCAGGACAATCCTGGCTAGGTGTTCAACATGCGGGCCAACGACGAAAAGTGCGGCTCCACTCTTAAGAGATCGCCAGCTTTTGTTCCAGTGCTTGATTGCGGATCGATTTCTGCAGTTTCTCGAAGGCCCTGACTTCGATTTGGCGCACCCGCTCGCGGCTGATGCCGTATTCCTTGCTGAGATCTTCGAGGGTGGTCGGTTCGTCCTTCAAGCGCCGCTCGGCGAGAATATGCTTCTCGCGATCGTTCAGGCCCTCCATAGCCGTTGCCAAGAGGGCGCGGCGCTTGCGCAGCTCTTCGGATTCCGCAAGCTGCGTTTCCTGGCTTTCTGTCTCGTCCACCAGCCAATCCTGCCACTCCCCATCACCGTCGATGCGCAAGGGGGCGTTCAAGGAATGATCGGGGCTCGACAGGCGCCGGTTCATATTGACCACGTCCTGCTCGGGCACATTGAGCTGCTCGGCGATGTGGGTGACCTGTTCGGGCTTGAGGTCACCCTCTTCGATGGCCTGAATTTGGCCCTTGAGTTTGCGCAGGTTGAAGAAGAGCTTCTTCTGCGCCGCCGTGGTTCCCATCTTCACCAAGGACCAGGAGTGCAGGATGTATTCCTGAATGGAGGCCCGTATCCACCACATGGCGTAGGTGGCCAGGCGGAAGCCCCTTTCCGGATCGAAGCGCTTGACCGCCTGCATCATGCCGACGTTGCCCTCGGAGATCAGCTCCGACAGGGGCAGGCCATAGCCGCGGTAGCCCATGGCGATCTTGGCCACCAGCCTGAGATGGCTGGTCACCAGCTTGTGGGCGGCCTCGCTGTCGCCGCGCTCGGCCCAGCGCTTGGCCAGCATGTATTCCTCGTCCGCCGCCAGCATGGGAAACTGCCGGATCTCTTGCAGGTAGCGCGAGAGATTTCCCTCGCTCACCAGCATCGGCACTCTCGATCGGCTACCCGCCATTCCCTGTCTCCCAAGGACCCGCCGGCGGCCCCCGCTGTCGGCGGCGGCGCGCGCTCGGCCTCTTCTCCGGCTCGATTTCTCGAAGACCCCGATACTAAGGGCTTCCAAGAAGCGCGATCAAGTCTTGGAGATCCTCGGGTGGGGCGCTTTCGAAGTGGACGGCCTGCCCGGTCGTGGGGTGGACGAAGCCAAGCGAGCGCGCATGCAGGGCTTGGCGATCGAGAGACTTGATCTTTGCTTGGATTTCCGGCGGCAGGCCTTTCAGGAGCGCCGGTTGGGCCCGGCCGTAGACCGGATCCCCCAGAAGGGGGTGGCCCCGCGCGGCCATGTGGACCCGGATTTGATGGGTGCGCCCGGTTAGCAGGCGGCATTCCACGAGACTGATGGCGCCGTCCCGGAAACTCTCCAGAACCCGGTAGCGCGTGACCGCCGGTTTGCCGCCTTGGCGCAGCAGGGCCATCTTCTTTCGGTTGCGGGCGCTGCGGCCGATGTTCCCAGAAACTTCGCCGGAGGTGGGTAGCGGGCGGCCCCAAACCAGAGCGAGATAGACGCGCTCGATATCCCGGGCTGCGAAGCGCGCCGTCAAGGCAGCCTGCGCCGCGTCGGTCTTGGCGGCCACCATCAGGCCGCTGGTGCCCTTGTCCAGGCGGTGCACGATGCCGGGCCGCCGCACGCCGCCGATGCCTTTCAGGCTCTCCCCGCAATGGGCCAGCAGCGCGTTGACCAGGGTGCGGTCCGGATTGCCCGGCGCGGGGTGGACCACCATGCCGGCCGGCTTGTCGACCACGATGATCTCGGGGTCCTCATAGACCACGTCCAGGGGAATTGCTTGGGGCTCGGGCGTGGCGGCCTCGGCCTCGGGCAGTGTCAGAACGAAGCTTTGCCCTGGTTTGACCCGGGTCGAGGGCTCGTCTATCGTCGCGCCGCCGCGGGTGACGGCCCCCGCCTCGATCAAGCCCTTAAGCCGGCTGCGGGAGAGAGAGGGGAAGCGGCGCGCCAACACCCGGTCGAGCCGCTCGCCCGCGTCGGCGTCTTCCGCGGCGATGGCGTGTGGGCCGGGATCAAGGACGTCTAGCACCTCGTCTCGAGGCATGCCGGCGGGGTGGGGATCAAGGTCGGTCATGGCGGGAACAGGGAACAGGAAAGCATGGGCTGGCTCAAGGCTCTCGTAATTGGAATGGGCGTGCTGATCGTGCTGGGCCTCGCCGGCGTGGTCTACGGCATCGCCCGCAACGCCGAGAAGCTGCAGCAGCGCGAGGCGGCCGGCGACGCGGGCCCGGCCGAGCCACTGGCCGGCTTCGGTGCCCGGACCCTGGACACTCCCCCCGGCTGCCGCCTGGCCGCGAGCCATCCCTTGGGCGCGCGCTTGCTGGTCTTGCGCCTGGACGGCTTGCCGGAACGCGGCTGCCAGCAGGTGCTGGTGGTGGATCTGGGTGACGGCAGCGTCATCAGCCGTCTGAGCCTGCGATCGGAATAGCTTCGCGGCCCAGGCGGGACGCCCAAAGCGGGGCAGGCGAAGCGGGGTCCCTTAAGCCATGCGGATGGATGCATTCCGTCCCGCCACCTTGCAAGACCGCGCCGCTTTGTCTATATGAGCCTGCTTGACGAAAGATCTTGCGTCCCCTTCGTCTAGAGGCCTAGGACGCCGCCCTCTCACGGCGGTAACAGGGGTTCGAATCCCCTAGGGGACGCCAACTTCGAGCTATTGAAGGCTTGCTCTCCCCTCCGCAGTCCCTATCCCCTTCGCGGTGAAACGCTCCCTCGGCGTTCGGATCGGTGCATCGCGCCGTGGCGAGAGGCGGCGAGGATTGAGGGCTTGGTCGACGGGGTGCGGAAGTGTAGATACTAGTGTGTAATTCATTCTTCGGCCTCCGGGCGGCGCGTCTCGGGGACAGGGCGATGCCAAGAAATCCTTCCCTTTCCGGCGTCCGGCGATCGGGCGACCGAGGTGTGACCGAGGGCCGCGGCGCCGGCCAGATGGGCTGGTATCGCTTCGCGGCGGGTCTCTTAGAGGGCAAGACGGTCCTGGACGTCGGGGCGGGAACGGGCAGAGGGGCGGAGGCTTTCGCCGGCAAGGCGCGCGCGGTCTCCAAGCAAGACGTCGATCCGCAATTGGAAGAGCTGGGCGTCATTGTCAAGCCGCTCGAGAGCTTCGACGACAATGCTTTCGACTTCGTGACCGCGGTCGACGTCGTCGAACACGTGGAGTGCGATCAGGAGTTCTGTCGCCAGATCGCGCGGATCGCTGCGGACGCCTGCTTTGTAACAACGCCTCTGCACAATTATAGGAGGCAGTTCTGGCCATTTCACGTTCGCGAATACACCTTCCGGGAGTTCCATGACTTGGTCGTCACGCTTGGAGACTGCGCCTTCTTCCTTGGCACCCCGAGAGGCGAGGCGGTCTATCCGGTGACATCGCTCGAGCGGCTGTTCTTCGTAGAGCGTATGATCAATAACGAACTGACCAATCTTCCCACCCGCGCCGCCCAGAAGCTTCTTCCGGTCCACGCGCGCTACAACTCCCATCAAGCCGTTTTGATCCGGGTATAGCCCGCTCCACGGGCCTGGAGGCCGGATGCTCGAACGCCTGCGCAAAGCATACCATGAAGCGCGGTTCCACCGGGTGGCCCGTGGCGTGATCGCCACGCCGCCGCTGCGTCTGCGCCCATCGCGGCTGATATTCCTGTCCTTGACCCGCCACCGGGATGTGCATCCCTTTCTACTCGCCATGAAATCGGTCTACCGGAGTTTCGGGGAGGGGCGGGTCTGTGTGCTGGACGACGGCAGCTTGACCGCCGGCGACCGGGCCACCATCGCGGCCCATCTGCTGGGCGTGGAGTTCGTTGACGCCGGCGCGGTCGAGATCAGCGGCACGCCGTCCTACATCGTCTGGCGGCGGCTCACCTGGTTATTGGAGCTCGTGAAGGAGCACTACGTCGTCCAGGTCGACTCCGACGTGCTCGCGACCGGCCCCATTCCCGAGGCCGT
>JARFRB010000043.1 GCA_029287455.1 Pelagibius litoralis
CGATCCGGAAAACAGCGGCTCGCTGATCGGCGAACTGAGACGCGCTATCGAAGACCTGCGCCCGGATCGGGTGATCGTCACGGAAGCTGGGGAGTGGCGCTTGGCGAAATGCTTCCGCGATGCCCAAGACGATTTGGATATTCCCTTGGAAATTCGCCAAGACAGCCGGTTTCTCGCGAGCCACGCCGAGTTCGAGACCTGGGCGAAGGGGCGAAAACAGCTGCGCATGGAGTTTTTCTATCGGGAGATGCGCAAGCGCTACGGCGTTTTGCTCGATCCGGATGGTGAGCCCGCGGGGGGCGCTTGGAACTTCGACGCGGCGAACCGGAAGCGTCTGCCAGGCGATCTTGAGCCACCATCACCTTTGAAGGTTGTGCCCGATGAAATCACTCGGCAGGTGCTCGAAATGGTGGCCAGGCGCTTTGGCGGGAACTTCGGCGATCTTGAGCCCTTTTGGTTCGCGGTCGACGCCGCCGGTGCGCGCCGGGCATTCGACCATTTCGTGGAGGCCGGCTTGCCTAAGTTCGGCGACTATCAGGATGCCATGCGGCAAGACGAGCCCTTCGTCTTTCACGCCGTCATTTCCCTTTATCTGAATGCCGGTTTGCTCCGGCCTTTGGACCTCTGCCGTGCGGCGGAGGCGGCTTGGGAGCGCGGCGACGTGCCTCTCAACGCGGCGGAGGGCTTCATTCGGCAAATCCTTGGGTGGCGCGAGTTCGTTCGGGGCATTTATTGGCGCGAAATGCCGGGCTACGCGCAAACGAACGCCTTGAATGCCCTGCGCCCCTTGCCGGATTTCTATTGGACCGGCGAGACGGAGATGAACTGCATGGCGCAGGCGATTGGCCAAACGCGGCGCGAGGCCTATGCCCATCATATTCAGCGTCTGATGGTCACCGGCAACTTCGCTCTGCTGGCGGGTCTCGATCCCAAGGAAGTTTCGGAGTGGTATCTGGCGGTCTATGCCGACGCTTACGAATGGGTGGAACTGCCCAATACCCATGGCATGGCCTTGTTCGCGGACGGCGGCTTGCTTGCCTCCAAGCCCTATGCCGCCTCGGGAAAGTACATCGACCGAATGTCGGATTATTGCACGCACTGCCGCTACGACGTGAAGGAAAGCCTGGGAGAAACCGCCTGTCCCTTCAACGCCCTCTACTGGAATTTCCTCGCCGAGAACCGGGAAACGCTGAACCGCAATCCCCGGCTTGGCATGATCTATCGGACTTTCGATCGGATGGATGGCGCAAAGCGTGCGGCTCTTCGCAAAAAGGCGCGCGCCTATCTTCTGAATCTCGCTTAGCGGACCGGCGCTTAACCTTCCGGCACAATTGGATTGGAATTGCTTTCGACAGGCCTTTATTGCGCTCCTTTAAACGGGTATTATATGTCCAATACTCGGGTTGGGGTGGCAATATGCACCAGTTAGTGGTTCGGCAAGCTTACGCTTACAGGGACGACCCGAGCGTTCCTCTTTTCGACGATGGGGGGCCGGTCGTAATCATGGATGCCAACTGTGCCCTTTGCACGGCCGGCGCGCGCCTGATCTCCTTCTTCGATGGGAAGCATCAGTTCAGATTTTGCCCAGTGCGGACACCGACGGGCCGGGCGGTCTTGCGGCACTTCGGTCTCGATCCGGAAGATCCCGAGAGCTGGCTCTACCTCGCCGATGGCCGGGCTTATACCTCGCTCGACGCCATCATTCGCGCGGGAGCTCGGGTTGGCGGCATTGGGTGGTTGTTTCAGGTCTTCCAGGTTTTTCCAAAGCCGATTCAGGACTGGATGTATCAGCGCCTCGCCCGCAATCGCTATCGCATCTTCGGGCATAAGGATATGTGCGCGGTTCCAGACCCGGCACTGCGCGCACGGCTGATTGATTGAGCAGGCACCGACCGACCTTTTCTAGCAAGCCTTGCGGGATCGCTGGGACTTGCTTGTTGCTGAGATTCGTGACATTTGCAGCGTGCAGGATGCCCAAGGCTTTTCCGGCCCGGCGCGGGTAAGTCAGGGTAAATCCATCGCCGCGCGCCTGGCGGTGTGGGCCTCCGGGTTTTCGCTGGCTGGCGGCAGCCAGCCCGTGGCCGCGAAGAAGAGGCGAACGGACAAGGGTGAGATATGGAAGCGGCGCTTCGGCGGCCGCTTCTACAAGTCCGATTCCACGCCTTCCCCGGAACCCTATCGCTACCGGGAACGTTTCTGGCTCTTCAATTTCGAGCGGGACTTGCCGGTGGAGGGCGGTTGCCTGTATCTACCGGTCCGGCGCGGCTGGTGCCTGAATTTGCCGTTGCGGCGTTCGCTGCTGCCTTGAAGCGACAGCAAGAAATTCGCGAGGGATGGAATGTTCCATTTCGATGTGCCTCTGTTTGCCCTGCATGGCCGCGGCTCGATCCTGCGCTACCGAGGGACCCTTTGCCCTGATCGCTTGCGTCGGCAGCCCTTGGCCGTTTGCCTAGAGCATAGGCTGCAGAACTTATCTGAATGATCGAAACTCTCGCATCGCAGCCCTGGCAGTTGGCAGCCCTCGCGGCGGTGCTGTTAGTCGCAGGGGCCTGCGGCGGGCTTCTCGCGGGTCTGCTTGGGGTGGGGGGCGGCATCGTCATCGTGCCGGTGCTCTACATGCTGTTTCCCTTTCTGGACATCGCGCCGGAGATTCGGATGCACCTGGCGGTCGGGACGTCCCTGGCTACCATCATTCCCACGTCGATCATGTCGGCGCGCAGCCACTACAAGCGCGGTGGCGTGGACGTAGAGCTCCTTAAGACCTGGGGCCCGTGGATCTTGGTTGGGGCTTTGATCGGCACTTACTTGGGCGGCCGGGTGGCCGGTGAGGTGCTGACCCTAATTTTCGCCGTGGTGGCGCTGCTGGTGGCTGCCAACATGGCATTCCGGCCGGAGGGGATGACCCTTGCCCCGGCCTTTCCCCGTGGCCTTCTCAGGGGCTTTTTGGGCCTGGTGGTGGGCGGGTTCTCGGTCATGATGGGCATTGGCGGGGGCACGCTGTCGGTCCCGCTCTTGACCGCTTTCAGCTATCCGGTGCGTCGCGCGGTGGGTACGGCCGCGGCGGTCGGATTGATCATCGCGCTTCCGGGGGCCTTCGGCTTCATGCTGGCGGGCTGGGGGCAGGGCGGATTGCCACCTCTTAGCCTCGGTTATGTCAATCTGCTGGGCTTCGCCCTCATCGTGCCCACCAGCATGGCCATGGCCCCGCTGGGGGCCAAGATCGCCCACGCGATCCGGCCCAAGCTGCTGCGCTGGCTCTTTGCCCTGTTCTTGCTGCTGACGGCGCTGCGCATGTTCTACGGCGTGGTGACGTGACCACGCTGTCTTTCGTTCTTTCGAACGGCCGGTTCCTGGCCTTTGGGTTTTCGTTGGCCTTGTTCGCGTCATTCGGCCAGACCTATTTCATCGCGCTTTATAGCGCTGAGCTGCGCGAGGCCTTTGGGATCGGTCACGGTGTTTTTGGATCGATCTACGCGGCGGCGACCTTGACCAGCGCCGTCTTGATGCTGCCGGCCGGCCAGGCGATCGATCGCGTCGATCTGCGGCCGTTTTCCGCCGTGCTTGCGGCCGGCATCGCCGCCGCCTGCCTGTTCATGGCGGCGGTTCCGGTGGATTCGATAGTCTTTCTCTATCTCGCGATCCTGCTGTTGCGGTTTTTCGGGCAGGGCATGATGAGCCATGCCTCGGCAACGTCCATGGCACGGTATTTCGATCACGCGCGCGGCCGGGCAATCTCCATCGGGTCCTTGGGGCACGCGGGCGGAGAGGCGGTGTTTCCGATTTTGGCGGTGTTACTGGTCGGCGTAGTCGGCTGGCGTGAGAGCTGGGCGGTGATCGGTGGCGTGCTGGCGTTGGGCCTGATCCCACTGCTGCTTTGGCTGCTGAAGGGGCATGGCGGGAGGCATGCCGAATTCCTGCGCCGGATGGCGGCCCCCGGGGAGGACATCGCGCGAGGCCGCCAGTGGTCGCGCCGGGAGGTTCTGCGGGACCGGTTTTTTCACCTTCTACTGCCAATGTTCATGGCCCCCTCGTTCATCGTCACCGGAATTTTCTTCAATCAAGTCCCCTTGGTGGAGACGAAGGGCTGGACGCTATCCCTCTTCGCCGGAGGCTTCACGGTCTACGCCGGCGCGACCGTGGCCGCGGCGCTGCTGGCCGGGGGGCTGGTGGATCGATTAGGCGCGACCCGGCTATCCCCCTTCATTCTGCTTCCCTTGGCGTTCGGGCTTCTGCTGCTTGGGATATTCGACGATCCAATCACGGTTTTCGCCTTCATGGCGAGCGCCGGGATTTCTACCGGCCTCTTCAACACCGTTACCGGTGCCTTGTTTGCCGAGGTCTACGGCGTGCGGCACCTGGGTGCCATCCGGGCCATGACGACCTCGCTGATGGTATTTTCGACGGCCCTTTCCCCGGTTGCGATGGGTTGGCTTTTGGAGGCCGGCGTGGGAATGGAAGCGATTTCCTTGGCCTGTTTCCTCGGCGTTTTGCTGGCCTCGGCCTTGGTTCCGCTGGCTCTGGCCGGCCGGCGTGACAAGGCTTTTCGAGCCCCCGAGACAAGAGGGCATTGATTTTTAGGGCAATCCCGCTTATCTATTCGCTAGGCATCAAGCCACGAAATTCTCCGCGATTGCACGCGGACGCGATTTCCTAGGATCCCGCGTCTTATCCCGAGAGCTTCGCACACCTTCCCACTGGACCGCGTGCCCCAGGGGCACTTGAAACCAGTCCGCGCTTGGGCGGCGGCTTGCCGTTCCTTGCGCTCAGGATAAGACGAAAGACCGAATTCCCTATGACGAACTTCTCCGACTTGGGGCTCATCGCGCCCTTGCTTCGCGCTGTCAAGGCCGAAGGCTACACCACGCCCACGCCGATCCAGGCGCAATCCATTCCCCAGCTTCTGGCCGGCCGGGACCTTCTGGGCATTGCCCAAACCGGGACCGGAAAGACGGCTGCCTTTACCTTGCCAATCCTCCAGCGCCTGGCCGCCAATCCCAAGCGCCCAGGCGCGCGGTCGGCGCGTGCCTTGGTGCTCACGCCGACGCGGGAGCTGGCGTGCCAAATTCACGATAGTTTCGCGGCTTACGGACGCAATCTGCGCCTGAAGCGCAGCTTGATCTTCGGTGGCGTTGCCCAAGGCCCACAGGTTTCGCGCATGGCCGGGGGCAGCGATATCGTGATCGCGACCCCCGGGCGACTACTCGATTTGATCGAACAGGGTCATGTCCGCCTTGGTGGAATCGAAATCTGTGTCCTCGACGAAGCCGACCGCATGCTGGACATGGGCTTTGTTCGCGATGTGCGCAAAATCATGTCGATGATGCCCGAGCAGCGCCAGACCATGCTGTTCTCAGCGACCATGCCGTCGGACATCGCCGATTTGGCGGATAGCATTCTCAAGGATTTTCATCGGGTCGAGGTGACGCCCGCCGCGACGACGGTGGAGCGCATCGGCCAGAAAGTGCTCTTCGTGGAGCGGCAGAATAAGCGGCGGCTGCTCGTGGATTTGCTCAAGGGCGAGACGGTGGGCCGGACAATCATCTTCACGCGCACCAAACGCGGCGCGGACCGGCTCGTGGAGCAGTTGGCCAAAGGGGGCGTGACGGCCGATTCGATCCACGGCAACAAGTCGCAAAACGCCCGCCAACGCGCGCTCGCGGCTTTCCGGAACGGGCGCCTGTCGACACTCGTGGCGACGGACATTGCCGCGCGCGGGATCGATGTGGATGGCGTCACCCACGTGATCAACTTCGAACTGCCCATTGAGCCAGAGGGCTACGTGCACCGCATCGGGCGCACGGCACGGGCGGGGGCCGAGGGTGTGGCGCTGTCCTTCTGCGACGCGGAGGAGGTCGACCACCTGCGGGCGATCGAGAAGACGATCCGCCAGGCGGTGCCGGTCGAGGAAGCCCACGCCTATCACGCGGAGGCGGTGCGTGAACTGCACCGCGCGGCCAATACAAACCGTCCAGGTGGCGGGAAAGCGAAACGGCGCTTCGGCGGTGGCCGGCAAGCTTCGGCCAAGCGCCCGGCACAAGGGCAGGCGGCCCGAAAAGCCCGGCGGGGTGCCCGGCGCAATAGGGGCTTCGGCCAGGCGCCTTCGGGCCAGCGCAAGGCCTCCTAAGGCGAGGGGGAACTGGTCCCCGGCGGCGAATTCGCGGGCGGGGGCTTGACCGCCGGCGCCGTCGGCCCTATCCGTCGCCTTTCTCCGGTGAAAGGGACGCGACCATGGGCGATAGAGACAGTACCGCGAATTTGAAGAACGGCCGCCACTACGGCGCGGATAGCCGCCTGCCCACCCAGGGGCTCTTTATTCATGGCGAGGCCGTCTCCGCCACCTCCGGCGAAACCTTCGAGACGATCAATCCCGCGACGGGCCAGACCATCTGCGATGTCCAGCAGGCCGGTGCGGAGGATGTGGACCGGGCCGTCAAGAGCGCCCGGGAAGCCTTCAAGGTCTGGTCGCGCACGCCCGCGGCCGAACGGGCCCGCATCCTCCGCCATGCCGTGGATATCCTGCGAGCGCGCAACGACGAGCTGGCGGAGCTGGAAACTCTCGACGGCGGGAAGCCGCTTCAGGAAACCCTGGCCGTGGACATTGCAAGCGGTGCGGATGTCATCGAATACTACGCCGGCCTGGCGCCGGCGATCCGCGGCGAGCACTACGATCTGCCGCCTGAAGCCTTCGCCGTGGTTTCTCGCGAGCCACTGGGCGTCTGCGCCGGGATCGGGGCCTGGAACTATCCCATGCAGATCGCCATGTGGAAGTCCGCGCCGGCCCTGGCTTGCGGCAACACCATGGTGTTTAAGCCGGCCGAGTTAACGCCTCTCACCGCCTTGAAGCTCGCTGAAATCTATCACGAGGCCGGTCTGCCGCCGGGTGCCTTCAACGTGGTTCAGGGCGATGCCAGGACCGGGCAGGCCATGACCTGTCACCCAGGCATCGCGAAGGTGACGCTGACCGGCGAAGCGGAGACCGGGAAGCTCGTCATGGCGGACGCAGCGAAGACCCTAAAGCACGTCACTTTCGAGCTTGGCGGCAAATCGCCCTTCATTGTTTTCGCCGACGCGATCCTGGAGGACGCGGTCTCGGCCGCCTTGATGGCGAACTTCTATTCCAGCGGGGAGGTTTGCTCGAACGGGACGCGGGTCTTCGTGGAGCGGCCGATCTACGACTCCTTCCTCGCCAAGCTGAAGCCGCGTGTGGAGGCCATGCGGGTGGGCGATCCCTTCGACCCGGAGACGCAAGTCGGGGCGCTGATCAGCCGGGAGCACATGGAGAAAGTCCAGGGCTACGTCGATATGGCGAAGGCAAGCAACGCCACCCTTGTGGTCGGCGGCGAGCGCCCCAGCGACCCGGCCTTGTCCGGGGGCAACTTCCTGACACCGGCGGTCTTCGCGGACTGCACCGACGATATGCGCTTTGTGCAGGAGGAAATCTTTGGCCCGGTCATGGCGGTGCTGCCCTTCGAAAGCGAGGCGGAGGTCGTCGAGCGGGCCAACGCCACGGACTATGGGCTATCCGGCGCGGTGTTTACGCAGAACTTCCCGCGCGCTCACCGGATGGCCCGCGAGATCGAGGCCGGAAGCTTCTGGATCAACGACTACAACATCACGCCGCCGGAGGTGCCTTTCGGCGGGTACAAGCAATCGGGCATTGGCCGCGAGAACGGGCTGCAGACCATCGAGAGCTTCACGCAGGTCAAGACCGTCTACGCCAATCTCGGCCGCTTCCAAGGGATGTATTGAGTCGCGAACGGAGCTGCTTCATGGATGTTTTCGAGGCCATCGAGACGCGCCGTTCCGTGCGTGCTTTCCGGCCCGATCCTGTGCCACGAGAAACCGTCGAGCGTTTGCTCGCGGCGGCCGCCTGGGCACCGAGCGGCAGTAATATCCAGCCGTGGAAGGTGCGTGTGGTCACCGGCGAGGCGTGGCGGAAGCTCTGCGAGACGGTGAGTGCGTGGCGCGACGCCCATCCCGGCGAGGAGGACCCGGACTACGCCTACTATCCCAAGACCTGGCGCGAACCGTACCTTGGCCGGCGGCGGAAACTTGGCTGGGCGCTCTATGGCCTGCTCGGCATCGGGCGCGGAGACAAGGAAAAGGCGTTCCGCCAGCACGGCCGCAACTTCATCTTTTTCGGGGCGCCGGTGGGCATGATCTTCACCATCGACCAGGACATGGAGCTGGGCAGTTGGCTCGACTACGGGATGTTTGTGCAGACGCTCATGCTAGCCGCGCGTGGCGAGGGGCTGCACAGCTGCGCGCAAGGCGCCTGGGTCTATCATCACCCGCGCGTCCGGCAGGCTCTCGGCATACCCGACTCCGAGAAGATCGTGTGCGGCATGGCCCTTGGTTACGCCGATGCCGGCGCGCCTGAGAACGGCTTACTGCCGGAGCGTGAGCCGGTTTCCGGCTTTGCGCGCTTTCTCGATTGACGGGAGGTCGCAGGTGGCACCCCCGACAGGGCTCGAAGGGAATTAGCGCTTTAGGCAAGCTCAGTCCTTCGCTTATGATCGGGCAACGAAGGCTGGCGGGCGCGTGACGCAGCCCCAAGGCCGCGACCAGCAAGAAAATGGAACAGGAAGAGGGAGACCCCACATGAGATACGAAAAGAAGCGGAGCGCGAGCCGCCGGACGGTCATCAAGGGCTTGGGCGCGGGCCTTGGCCTCGCGGCCGCCGCGAGTTTTCCCGCCCCCTTCGTGCGCGCCCAATCGGCCCCGGTGAAGGTTGGCATCCTGCTGCCCTACAGCGGCACCTACGCGAAGCTGGGCGATGCTATCACCAACGCCATGATGCTGAACATCGCAGAGAATGGCGACACGCTGGGTGGCCGCCCGGTCGAATACATCAAGCTCGATAGCGAGGCGGCGCCGCCAAAGGCCACGGAGAACACCAACAAGCTGATCCTGAGCGACAAGGTGGACTTCCTGGTCGGTCCGGTGCACTCCGGTGTCGCCATGGGTATGGCGAAGATCGCGCGGGAGGAAGGCGTCATCACCATCGTGCCAAACGCCGGCGCGGACCAGATCACCGGCCCCCTTTGCGCGCCGAACGTCTTCAGAACTTCCTTCACAAATTGGCAGCCGTCGTTCCCCATGGGCAAGGTTTTGCTCGACAAGGGTCTTAAGAATGTCGCTCTATGTTATTGGAATTATGGGGCGGGTAAGCAGTCAGCCCAGGGCTTTATCGACGGCTTCGTGCCAAATGGCGGGACCATCGTCAAGGAAATCGGCGTGCCCTTCCCGGAGGTCGAATTCCAGGCGGCCTTGACGGAAATCGCCGCGGCGAACCCGGATGCGGTCTATGTCTTCTTCGCGGGCGGCGGTGCCGTCAAGTTCGTGAAGGATTATGCCGCGGCGGGCTTGAAGGATTCGATCCCGCTTTACGGTTCCGGCTTCCTGACTGAAGGCGTTACCCAAGCGCAGGGTGCGGCGGCCGAAGGCATTCAGACGACGCTGCATTACGCTGACACCTTGGACAATCCGGAGAACAAGGCTTTCCGGGCCGCCTACAAGGAGAAGTTCGGGGCGGAGGCGGATGTTTACGCGGTCCAAGGCTACGATACCGGAACCCTGATGCGCATCGGCATGGACGCGGTCGGCGGGGACATGGAAGCGAAAAACGACCTGATCGCGGCTATGGATCAGGCGGATTTCGCCAGTCCGCGCGGGCCGTTCAAGCTCTCGGCCGCCCATAATCCGGTGCAGAACTTCTATCTTCGGGAAGTGAAGAATGGAGTGAACGAGGTTATCTCCGTCGCCTACGAAGGGCTCGCCGATCCGGCCAAGGGCTGCACGATGGGCTGATCTTGTTAACAAGCGCGAGGCCTCCTCGGGGAATTGAGTGGGGCCTCGCGGTTTGTTCTACGAATGCCCGCCGCGACGGGACGCGTTACGAGAGCCGCTGGTCGGGCAAGTAATGGATTCGGTCTTTCTCTTCATTCAGATCCTGAACGGACTTCAATACGGTCTGCTGCTGTTTCTCATCGCAAGTGGACTGACATTGGTTTTCGGAATTATGGGCGTGATCAATCTCGCCCACGGCTCCTTCTACATGATCGGCGCCTACATGGCGTTGTCGCTCACCCAGCTGACCGGCAGCCTGCCCGCGGCTCTGCTGCTCGGGATTCCCATCGCACTGGTGCTTGGATATGGAATGGAGGGCCTCTTCATCGTCCATCTTTATCGCCGCGATCATTTGGATCAGTTGCTGCTGACCTACGGATTTATCCTGATTCTCAACGAGACGCAGAGCATCATCTGGGGCGATGACGCCCACGGCGTTCCGGTACCGAGTTGGCTTGACCTCTCGTTGCCCCTGACCGACACATTGAGCTATCCGGTCTATCGCCTCGCGGTCTCCGGGGTCTGCCTTGTGCTGGCGATCGCGATGTATCTCGTCATTCAGCGCACCCGCCTTGGCATGATGGTGAGGGCAGGGGAGTCCAACCGCGAGATGGTGGAGGTGCTGGGGATCAACATTCGCCAGCTCTACGCCTTTGTGTTCTCGGCCGGGATTTGTTTGGCGGCCGTCGCCGGGATGCTGGCGGCACCCATCGAGTCGGTTTATCCGGGGATCGGCGAGCAGGTGCTGATCATTAGCTTTGTGGTTGTCGTGATCGGTGGCATCGGCTCCATCAAGGGCGCCTTCGTGGGGTCCTTGCTGATCGGGCTGGCTCAGGTCTTCGGCCAGGTACTGCTCCCCGAGTTCTCCGGCGCGGTGGTTTATGCCCTCATGGCCGCGGTCTTGCTGTGGCGCCCCACGGGCTTGTTCGGCCGCGCTTGAACGATGATCACTCTGCCGAACGCGCGCACCATCGCCGTCCTCCTCCTGGTCCTGGCCGCCTTGGCCTCGGTGCCGTTTTTGGGCGACAGCTTCTATCTGAAGCTCGCGACCCGGGTCATCGTGCTGGCGATCTTTGCCATGAGCCTGGAGCTTTTGATCGGCTACACCGGGCTAGTGAGCTTTGGGCATGCCGCTTACTTCGGGCTTGCGGCCTATGGCTTGCAACTTCTGTCGCCAGAGTACGACGCGGCCAACCTCTTGGTGGCGCTGCCAGCCTCCATGGCGCTCGCGGCACTGGTTGCCTTGGCGGTTGGGGCCTTGGTGGTGCGCACGCGGGGCATCTACTTCATCATGGTGACCTTGGCCTTCGCGCAGATGCTGTTCTATCTGGTCAGGGACTCCGCCTGGTTCGGTGGCTCGGACGGCGCCTTTATCTACGTGAAGCCGGTCTTGCGGATTGGCGAGACGGTCTTGTTCAGCCTCGACGACCGCACCGGATTCTACTTTTTCTGTCTGTGCTGCCTGGTGTTCACCTATGTCCTCTTGGTGGTCATCCTGCGCTCGCCCTTCGGTCAGGTGATCATGGGTATCAAGGAGAACGAGCACCGGATGCAGGCCCTGGGCTACAACACCTATCGCTACAAGCTGGCTAGCTTCGTGATTGCCGGAACGTTTGCCGGCTTGGCGGGATTTCTCTTCGCGGCCATCGACGGGTTCGTGTCCCCGGAGCTGCTGGGGTGGCATCAATCGGGCAATGCGATTCTGATGATCCTGCTGGGGGGCAGCGGCACGCTCTTCGGTTCGCTCTTCGGGGCAATCGCCTTCGTGGGCATGGAGGATATCTTCAAGGAACGGGCGATCTTCGGCCCGCTTGCCGATCATTGGCAGATCCTGATGGGGGTCTTCGTGATCGCCGCGGTCTTGCTGTTGCGGCGAGGGATCGCGGGGTGGCTTGTCACCTGGACGGGGCGGCGCTCGCCATCGCTTCAGGAGCGAGACGATGCGTGAGCCCTTGCTCGAGACGCTGGAGCTAACGCGCCGGTTCGGGGGCCTCGCCGCCGTGAAATCCGTGTCGATCGCCTTCGCGCCAGGCGAAGTTCACGCCGTGATTGGCCCGAACGGCGCGGGCAAGACAACGCTGATCAATCTCTTGTCCGGCGATCTGCCTCCCACCTCCGGGAGGATCCTTTTCAAGGGCCAGGAGATCGCCGGTCGCCCCGCCCATAGCATTTCGCACCTGGGGATTGGGCGGAGCTATCAGAAGACGAACATCTTCCTGAACTTCACGACGCGGCAGAACTGCTGGCTTGCGGCGCAGTCCCGGCTTCCGACCTCCTTCCGCTTCTTTTCACCGGCCCACCGGCGCCAGGATGTTGCGGCGCGCGCCGACAAGGCCCTGGCACTCACCGGGTTGGAGGCGAGAGCCGGTCGTCTCGCCAAGGAGATGAGCCACGGTGAGCAGCGCCAGCTCGAGATCGCCATGATGCTGGCGACCGAACCAGAGTTGTTACTGCTAGACGAGCCCATGGCAGGCATGGGCGCGGAGGAGTCCGAAAGAACGGTCGAACTGATCCGCAAGCTCGCGGCCGATCACACCGTGGTCTTGATCGAGCACGACATGGATGCGGTCTTCAAGCTGGCCGATCGCCTGACGGTCATGGTCAACGGCGAGGTTCTGGAAACCGGAACGCCTGAGTCCATTCGCACCAGCCCCGCGGTGCGCGAAGCCTATTTGGGCGAGGAGGAGGCGCTGTCGTGACGGAGCCCTTTCTTCTCGAGGCGCGCGGCCTGCAAAGCTTCTATGGGGCGAGCCATGTCCTGCACGGGGTGGATTTTCGTCTCTCGAAAGGCGAGACCGTCAGCCTGATCGGACGCAACGGCATGGGCAAGACGACGTTGCTGCGCAGCCTGGTCGGCCTTCTCAACCCGCGCGACGGCGAGATCCTCGTTGACGGCAAGGCCGTGACCGGTGCGCCACCCTACGCAATCGCCCGCGCCGGCATCGCGCTGGTGCCGGAAGGGCGCGGCATTTTCCCGAATCTGACGGTGGCCGAGAACCTCGTCATGTCCGCTAGGCCGGGCACCGAGGGGCGCCGCGATTGGACCTACGAGCGCGTGCTCGAAATCTTTCCACGCCTCGCCGAAAGGCGCCAACACTGGGGAAACACCCTTTCCGGCGGCGAGCAGCAGATGCTGACCATTGGCCGCGCACTGATGACGAACCCGAGGGCGCTTCTGCTCGATGAGGCCACGGAGGGCCTGGCCCCCCTCATTCGCGAGGAGATCTGGCAAGTGGTGAACGGCATCCGCGAGGGCGGCATCGCTTGCGTTATCGTGGATAAGAATATCGGGCGCTTAATGCGGCTCGCAGACCGCCACGTGCTGCTCGTCAAGGGCCGCGTTACCTTCGATGGCGACAGCGACTCTCTGTCCGCCGACCCTGAAAGGCTTCACAGGGACCTAGGGGTTTAAAGCCGGAAGGCCTGGGCGGTTAGCCGTTTCACGGCGGTGTAGCGAACGACGCCCTCGGCAGTGAAGCGGTTGATATCGCCGCGCTGGGCCAAATACTCGCAGTGGGCAATGGCCTCGCCCATAGCGAAGGTCAAATGGTGCGTGTCCAGCTTAATCTTGAAGAGGTGCGGCAGGAGTTCGAAGGCACTCATGGTCGCCTCGGCGACCGCTGTTCTGATCCGCTCTAGCCTTTCCTCATGATGCGCCGCAAGGCTGTCGAGCCGCTGGTGCAAGCCATGAAATGGCAGGCGGTGCGAGGGCAGCACCAAGGTTGTGCGGGGCAGGGGGCGAAAGCCAGCCAGCGCGTTTAGATACTCGCCCAGCGGATCGGCGTCCGGCTCGAACCAGACGGAGCTGATGTTGGGCGAGATCTTAGGCAGAATCTGGTCGCCCGAGATCAGCACGCCCAAGGAATCGCAATACAGCGTGGCGTGCTCGGGTGCGTGTCCATGGCCGACAACCACGTGCCAGGCCCGTCCCCCGATCTCAAGCGTCTCGCCATCGCGGATCCGGTGATAGCGGCTTGGCAGCCGCCCTCCAACCCGTTTGGCATAGGCGTTGCCAACCTGCCGCAGCGTGGCCAAACGGTCTTCGGCGAGGCCGTGCTTGCGGAAGAGCGCGCCTTGGCCCTCGACATACTCCTCGTCGCTGGTGAGCGAGAGCAGGCGCCCCGTCAGCCATTCCTCCCGGGTCATCAGGAGAGGCAGGCCGAATTCCTCCGTGAACATGTCCGACAAGCCGAAGTGGTCCGGGTGGAAATGGGTGACGATGAGCCGTTTCACGGGCCGCCCGGCCGCATCCCCGGCAAGCAACTGGCCCCAAAGCGCCCGGGTCTCGTCCGAGGGAAAGCCGGCGTCCACCGCCGTCCACCCGTCGCCGTCCTCCAGCAGCCAAAGATTGATGTGATCCAGCTTGAACGGCAGCGGCATGCGCAGCCAAAAGACACCTGGGGCCACAGGCCGCAAACGGCCGGGTTCCGGTGGTTCTGGAAATGGAAACTCTAGGGCGTCGTCCATGTGTCGTCGTTTTGCCTTCGCAGTTCTTGGCCGTGGATGGGTGCTAACGGGGCAGGCGCGCCACGAATTCGGTCATGGCGGCAAGGGTTGCCTCCGATTGGTCGCGGTGCGGACTGTGCCGGCAATTCTCCAGCACCAAACGGTCGAAGGGGCCGCTGACGCCGTGCCCAATGGCATCGACCTGGGCCAGGGTTCCGTATTGGTCGTCCGCGCCTTGAATCACCAGAACGGGAGAGAAAATCTTGGGGAGGTAGGATTCGATATTCCAATCCCGGAACTCAGGACGCAGCCAGATGTCATTCCAACCTCGGAAGGTGGCATCCGGGTCGGCGTGATGGCGGCCGAGCTTCGCCACCAGGTCGGTTTCCGCGTAGAGCCGCTTGGCCGCGGCGATGCTCTCCATCGTCAGGTCCTCGACGAAGACGTGCGGCGCTTCCAGGATCAGGCCTCTTACCGGCCTTTGGCTGCCTCCGGCGTAAATCAAGGCGATCGAGGCGCCGTCGGAGTGGCCCACCAGCACTGGATTATCGATCCCAAGACTGTCCAGAAGCTCAGGCAGCACGTCCAAGGCCTCGTCGTGCATGTACTCCACGCCGCGCGGCTCGGTGACAATCTGAGACTGGCCATAGCCATGACGGGAGTAAACCAGGGTGGGGCAGCCGCTCGCCAAGGCGAGCTGTTGGGGAAAATCCCTCCACATGGAGACTGAGCCCAGCCCTTCGTGCAAGAGCACCAAGGTCGGCCGGCCGTCGGCGGCGCCGGGGATCCAGGTGTAATCCACCGCGCCACCGCGAATCAGCAAGCTCGGCATCCGTCCTCTCGGTCGATAGCTGGATGGAGTATCAGCGCGCCGACTCCCGGTCGCGCAGCTTGAAGCGCTGGATCTTTCCCGTCGCCGTCTTCGGCAAGGCCTCGACGAACTCGACCCAGCGCGGCCGTTTGTAGGGGGCAAGCTTCTCGGCGGTGAAATTCGTCAACGTCTTCTCCAGAACCGCGTCTGCCGTCACCCCCGGCTGGGGCACGATAAAGGCTTTCGGCTTGATCAGTTCATCCTGATCGGCCTTGCCGATGACCGCAGCCTCCAGCACGGACTCGTGGCTGATCAAGGCCTCCTCGACCTCGAAGGGCGAGACATAAATCCCGCCGACCTTCAGCATATCGTCACTTCGCCCACAGTAGGTAAAGGTGCCGTCCTCGTTTTCGATATACTTGTCGCCGGTCCGTGTCCAGGTGCCCAGAAAGGTCTGGCGGCTGCGTTCGCGCTTGTTCCAATACATCACCGCCGAGGTCGGCCCGTCCACTTGAAGCTCTCCCAGTTCGCCTTTCGGGACTTCCAAGCCATCGTCCCCGACAATGCGTAGGCCGTAACCGGGTATCTCCCTGCCGGAGGTGCCGGGCCGCACCTGGCCCGCGCGATTGCTGAGGAAGATGTGCAGCATCTCGGTCGAGCCGATCCCGTCCAGAATCTCGCAGCCGGTGCGTTCCAGCCAGCGCTTGAACAGCTCCGCCGGAAGGGCCTCCCCCGCCGAAACGCACAGCCGCAGGTTCAAGTCTTCCGCCACCGGCAGATCGCTGCCGGCCAGCAGCATGGAATAGAGCGTCGGCACGCCAAAGAAGAGCGTCGGACGCTCATCCTTCAAAATCGCGGACACCGCCTCGGAGGTTGGGCGGCCGGAATACAAAATCGCCGTGGCGCCGACAGAGAAGGGAAACGTGAGGCCGTTTCCCAAGCCATAAGCGAAAAACAGCTTGGCGGCCGAGAACACGACGTCGCTTTCGTCGATCTCCAGGACCGGATGCGCGTAAAGCTCCGCCGTGCGGATCAAGTGGCTCTGCAGATGGACCGCTCCTTTGGGGCGTCCGGTGGATCCCGAGGAATAGAGCCAGAAGCAAATATCGTCGGCGCTGGTCGGTGCGGCCGCGAACTCCGGAGCACCGCTTGCTAGCAGATCGTCAAAGGCCAGGAAATCCGTGGCTTGTGCGCCGGAAACGACAACGTGCTTGAGGTGAGGCAAGCTATCCATCAGTGGCAGGAACTTAGGCAGCAAGGCTTCCGAGACGATAAGACAGCGTGCCCGGCTGTCGTTCAGCATGTAGCGGTAGTCTTCGGTGGTCAGTAGCGTGTTGATTGGCACCGGGACGATGCCGGCCTTGATGGCGCCCAGGAACGCGGTGGGGAAATCCACAGTATCGAGCAGGCAGAGCGCCACCCGCTGTTCCATCTCCAAGCCCAGGTCCAGAAGGCCGCTGGCGCAGCGATTGATCTTGTCCGCCAATTGGCCGTAGGTCGTCTTTCCGCCCTCGCCGATCACAGCGATCCTGTCCGCCCGGCCGGCGGCAAGATTGCGCTCGATCAAGTCCTCGGCGGCGTTGTAGCGCGGATCGTCTTCCCTGCTGGACATGTTGCCTTCCTCCATGGCACGGCGTCATTGAGTTCGCGCCGGATTGTTTCCATGCAACCGGTCAAGACTGTCAGGTAATGGCCTTTCCGCTCAACACTTCATTTTCGAGCCAAGTTTCCGCCCAGGCGCCCGCTTCGTCCTCGGGCAGGCTGCCGGAGCTTGCGTCATGCAAAAGGGGTTCGCCCACCCGGGTCGCGCCCAGGCGGTTCAAAAGTGCATCGAAGCGTTTGCCGCCTTGGCAAAAGGTCTGGGCGTAGGTCATATCGCCAAGGGCGATCACGCCATAGGAAATGTCCGAAAGGTCCGGCGCCTCGCCTTCCAGCGCTTCGAACAAGGCCTGAGCGTTGTCGGGGACGTCCCCCTGGCCATAAGTGGACGTGCAAATTAGATAGAGACCGCCGGCCTCGAAAACGCCCGGATCGAGATCATCCATGGGTTCGACCGCCACCTCGGCGTCCTTGCCCTCCAGTGCGTCCTTAACCTCTTCGGCCACCATTTCCGCCGTGCCGGTCATGGTACCGACCAGGATCGTCAAGCGTTGAGTCATGAAGGCCGAATTCCGTTCGAAGGGGATCGAAGCGCACTATGTCGAAATTATGCTGCATCCTATCAAGGCTTCAAGCATTATAATACATCTTGGTGCGATCCCGTAAGCTGACCCAAGGGGAAGAGGCGCGTGGCAGGCGAGATAGCGAGTTCTCCCGATCGAGAGGCCCGGACGGCCGGTCGCCGGGGCGGCGACGCGCATCATGACGAATTCCTCGTGGCCCTGGGCGAGCGCATACGCACGGTGCGCGCCCGGCGGGGAATGTCGCGCAAGGTGCTCTCGCGCCAGTCCGGTGTTTCGGAACGCTATATCGCCCAGTTGGAAAGCGGCCAGGGCAACATCTCGATCCTGCTGCTTCGCCAACTCAGCCAGGCCATGAGCGTGCCCTTGGGGGATTTGATCGCGGAAGGTCCGGAGAAGCCAATCGAGATTTCCTTGATCCTGCAGCTTCTGAACCGTCTGCCGGAGTCGGACTTGGCAGCGGCGCGCGATCTGCTCAATGAAAAGTTCGGCTTGGCCGCGGGCGCCGGCAGGCGGGGGCGCATCGCGCTGATCGGCTTGAGGGGGGCGGGAAAATCGACGTTAGGTCAAGCCCTTGCGGAGAGGATTGACTGTCCCTTCATCGAGTTGGGCCGCGAGGTGGAGCGTATGGCCGGGACGAGCATGGGGGAAATTTTCTCCCTTTACGGGCAGGTCGGCTACCGCCGTTTCGAGCGTCGCTGCCTCGAGCGCGTGGTCGAAGAGAACGAGCGTGCGGTGATTGCCACGGGTGGCAGTCTGGTGGCGGAACCCGGCACCTTCGAACTTCTGCTTTCGAGTTGCTTCACCATCTGGGTGAGTGCCTCCCCGGCTGAACATATGAGCCGTGTGATCGCGCAGGGGGACCGCCGCCCCATGGAGGACAATAAGGAGGCCATGGCGGACCTGGAACTGATCTTGTCTCGCAGGGCGCCGCTCTACGCGGAAGCGCACGGGAAGATCGATACTAGCGGGCGCGGGGTCGCGGAAAGCTTGAGCAGCCTCCTGGAGGTGGTCGGCCAATCCTCATCCCCGAATTCCCCTCGGGGCTGAACTATCGCCGTTGACCGATGATGAACCTGCAATATAATGCAGGAATGGTGTTTTCCGCTTCCCGATCTCTTACGCCGTGGGGCCAAGAATGATCACCTTCGATGCGCACCCGGACAGCTATAAGCACTGGCACTTGGGCTTCGATGGCCCCACCGCCATCTTGACCCTGGACGTGGACGAAGACGCGGGCATTCGCCCCGGATACAAGCTCAAGCTCAATTCCTACGATCTTGGTGTCGACATTGAACTCAACGATGCTCTTCAGCGCATCCGCTTCGAACACCCCGAAGTGCGCAGCGTGATCTTCACCAGTGGCAAGGAGCGCATGTTCTGTGCCGGTGCCAACATCTACATGCTCGGGGCATCTTCTCATGCCTGGAAGGTGAACTTCTGTAAGTTCACCAACGAGACCCGGAACTCGATGGAGGACTCCAGCGCCCATTCCGGGCTGAAGTTCATCGCCGGGCTGAACGGCGTCACCGCCGGGGGTGGCTACGAACTCGCCTTGGCCTGCGACGAGATCGTTCTGATCGACGATCACTCCAGCGTGGTGAGCCTTCCGGAAGTGCCGCTTTTGGGCGTGCTGCCGGGCACCGGCGGCCTGACGCGCTTGGTGGACAAGCGCAAGGTGCGCAGGGACCTGGCGGACGTCTTCTGCACCAACGCGGACGGCATCAAGGGCAAGCGGGCGGTCGAGTGGGGCCTTGTGGACTCCGTGGCCCCCGCGGGACGCTTCGCGGAAACCTTGCGCGAACGCGCCCTGGCGCTGGCGGCCGAAAGCGACCGGCCAAGTGGCCAAGCCGGCATAGCGCTGACACCTCTCCAGCGCGAGGTGGATGAGAGCGGATACCGCTACCGCTGGGTGGCGGTCGAGATCGATCGTTCCGCGCGCACCGCGACAGTGACCCTTCAGACACCGGAGGGGCCGCAGCCAGCGGAGCTTTCGGAGATTCACGCGGCGGGTGCCAATTGGTGGCCGCTTGCGATGGCGCGCGAACTGGACGATGCGCTTTTGCTGCTGCGCACGAACGAGCTCGATATCGGGACGCTGCTTTTCAAGAGCCGGGGCTCGGCGGCGGCGGTGATCGAAACCGACGCGGTGCTGGCCCGCTTCGCGGAGGATTGGTTCGTGCGCGAGACAATTGGGATGCTGCGCCGGACCTTGGCGCGGATCGAGGTTTCGGCGCGCAGCCTGCTTGCTCTGGTGGAGGAGGGGTCCTGCTTTGCCGGCACCTTGTTCGAGGTCGCTCTGGCGGCGGATCGCGGCTACATGCTCGATCTGCCAGAAGAGGAGGGGGAGGCGCCCGCGATCACTCTGACCGAGATGAACTTCGGGCCGCTGCTTGGGGCGAACGGCCGCACGCGCCTTGCGACCCGCTTTAACGACGACGCGGATACCTTGGCGGAGCTGCTTGAGGTGCGGGGCGAGGCTCTGGGCCCCGCCAGGGCCGGCGAGCTGGGGCTGGTCACCTTCACGCCGGACGATCTGGATTGGGACGATGAAATCCGCCTGGCCATCGAGGAGCGCGCTAGCCTTTCGCCCGATGCCTTGACCGGGCTTGAGGCGAGCTTGCGCTTTCCAGGACGGGAAACACTCGCGACAAAAATCTTTGGCCGCTTGTCGGCCTGGCAGAACTGGATCTTCAACCGCCCGAACGCCGTCGGTGACCGCGGCGCGCTGAAGGTCTTCGGCTCCGGCTCCAAGCCGTCATTCGATTGGGAAAGGGTCTAAACCATGGGCATCACCTACCAGGACCGCATTCCGAACAACGTCGACCTTGGCTCGAACCGCACGTTGCAGCGCGCCCTTGAGCACTGGCAACCGCACTTCCTGGGCTGGTGGAAGGATCTCGGGCCGGAAGGATTCCAGGAGGCGGATGTCTATCTGCGCACAGCGACCTCGGTGGATGCGAAGGGCTGGGCGACCTATGGGGCGGTGAAGATGCCAGACTATCGCTGGGGCATTTTCCTCGCCGACGCGACGCAGGACCGGACCATCGGCTTCGGGGACGACTTCGGCAAGCCGGTCTGGCAGCAGGTGCCGGGCGAGCATCGCTCGACCCTGCGGCGCCTGATCGTGACACAGGGAGATACGGAGCCTGCCTCGGTCGAGCAGCAAAGGCATCTTGGCAAGACCTGTCCGTCGCTCTACGACCTGCGCAACCTCTTCCAGGTCAACGTGGAGGAGGGGCGTCACCTCTGGGCCATGGTCTATCTACTGCACGCCTACTTCGGCCGGGACGGTAGAGAGGAGGCGGAGGATTTGCTAGCCCGCCATTCCGGTGACGCCGAGCGGCCGCGCATCCTGGGGACCTTCAACGAGCCCATCGACGATTGGCTGTCGTTCTTCATGTTCACCTACTTCACCGACCGCGATGGGAAATATCAGTTGAAGGCGCTGGCCGAGAGCGCCTTCGACCCCCTGTCGCGCACCTGCCAGTTCATGCTGACCGAGGAAGCCCACCACATGTTTGTCGGGGAGACTGGCATCGGGCGGGTGATCCGGCGCACGCTAGAAGTCATGAACGACTTGAAAACCGAGGACCCGGCGGCCCTGCGCAAGGCTGGCGTCATCGATTTGCCGACCCTGCAGCGCTACATCAATTTTTGGTTCTCCTCGGCGCTGGATTTGTTCGGGGCGGATGTGTCCTCCAATGCCGCGACCTATTTTGCCACCGGGCTGAAGGGGCGGCCCGACGAAGCGCGCTACGAGGATCACCTGTGCACCGATAGCGTCCTGGAGATCGAACGGCCGGACGACGCGGGCAAGATTGTCACCGAGAGCGTGCCCCTGCGTCAGGCCATGAACGAAGTGACCCGGCGGGCCTATATCGAAGACTGCGCCAAGGGGGTCATCCGCTGGAACCGGCTGATCAAGAAAGCAGGCTGGGACGTCGAGCTGAAGCTGCCGAGCGAAAGGTTCCGGCGCGCCATCGGCGTTTGGGCGGGCTTCAATGCCACGCCGGAAGGCCAGCCGATCCCGGCGGAGGAATGGTCGCGCCGGCAAGATGAATTCCTGCCGAGCGGTGCCGACCGGGCCTACATCAAGAGCTTGATGGTGCAGGTCACGGAGCCGGGCAAAGTGGCAGGCTGGATCGCGCCCCCCGACCGGGGCATCAATAATCTGCCGGTCGCCTATGAATATGTTCACCTCGCGGCCTGAGGCCTGTCTTGGGCGATACCCTGAAGGTCGCCGTTGTCGGCAGTGGCCCCGCCGGCTGCTATTTGGTGGAGCGCTTGGTCAAGCAAGCCCATGATGTAGAGGTGGACGTGCTCGACCGCCTTCCAACACCTTTTGGGCTCGTGCGCTACGGCGTCGCCCCGGATCATCAGACCACGAAGGCGATCACGCGCGTGCTTGCGCGGGCTCTCGGCCGGGCGCCCGCCGCCTTCTTCGGGAATGTCTCCCTGGGTAGCGATATCGATCTATCGGAACTTCGAGAGCTCTATGACGCGGTCGTCCTCGCGACGGGAGCGGCACGGGATCGCGGCCTGGGGATCGCCGGCGAGGATCTGCCTGGCGTGATCGGCTCCGGCAGCTTCGTCGGCTGGTACAATGGTCACCCCGACTTCACCGATCTTGAGCCGAACCTCTCCAACTGCCGCCGGGTGTTGGTGATCGGCGCGGGGAACGTGGCGATCGACGTGGCGCGCCTGCTCACCAAATCCGCCGCCGAGCTGGCGCAGTCCGACCTCGACCCCGAGGTGGCGGCCGCCCTGAACGCTATGCCGTTGGAAGAACTGCGGGTGGTCGCGCGCGGGGATGCCGCGAGAGTGAAGTTCACGCCGGTCGAACTGGCCGAGTTGGGCGATCTCGAGCGCGTCGATATTGTTGTCGATCCGGACGACCTTCCTCCCCAAGGTATTGGCGATGAGGCGGTGCAATCGATCTTGAGGGATTTCGCGGCGCGGGCGCCCGGAGGTAAGCCAGTCAAGCTCCACTTCGACTTTAATTTTGAGGTGAAATCCATTGAGAATAAAAAAGAAGATGTCACAGTTTCCTTTCGAAACCGAAAGCATGGCGGCGCCGTTGTGCGTCAGGCCGACCTGGTGGTGACTTGCATCGGCTATGAAATGGGGCCTCTCGACGGCCTGGCTCGGGAGGGCGGGCATCTCAGGAATGACGCTGGGCGGATCGAACCGGGTCTCTACGTGGTCGGCTGGGCAAAGCGTGGCGCGAGCGGTACCATCGCGACCAATCGTGCGGAGTCCCATGCGGTGGCGGATCGCTTGCTTGGGGAGGTGCGGCCAAGTGGTGCTTCCGGGCGCGAGGGCCTGAAGGCGCTGCTCAGCGAACGCGGTTGCCGCTGGGTTGATTTTGACTCCTGGCGGGAAATCGAGGCCGCCGAGACCGCTGGTGCTGGCGCGGACCGGGTGCGGCGGAAGTTCCGGTCGTTCGAGGCCTTGCGGCAGGCTGCGGGGCTTGGCGCGGGCAGTTGATAGAAGGAGAAAGGCAGCATGGCGGATTGGGTGGAGACCTTTCGCGGGGCGGTCTTGGCTTCCGAGTACGACAGCCGCTCCTACATGAACTCCCAGCTTTATGTGAGCCGCTTCGATCAATCGACCTGGTTCCTTTTGGGCCAGGTCGGGCTCACGCCGCGCAGCTGTGCCGTCCGGCATTGCCGGGTCGCGGTGGTGCGTCAGAATTTCCAATACTTGAGGGAACTCAAGGGCGGTGAACTGGTGATCGTGCGCAGCGGCTTCACCGCGGTCGGCAAGAAACACTTTCGCTTCCTGCATCAGATGCTTGACCAGGAGGACGGGCAATTGATAGCCACCAGCGACGTCGTCGCCGTGGAAGCCAGCCTCGACAGCGGTAAGACGCAAGCCCTGCCGGCACAGACCCGGGCGCAAGTCGAGGCTATGCTGATCAGCGCGAACGTCGCGGAGCCTCTTTTCGCCGGATGACACCCATGGATC
This sequence comes from Pelagibius litoralis, assembly GCA_029287455.1. Classification (GTDB taxonomy): domain Bacteria; phylum Pseudomonadota; class Alphaproteobacteria; order Kiloniellales; family DSM-21159; genus JARFRB01. Next base: position 23,257 of record JARFRB010000043.1, read on the forward strand.
AGCCTCTACGCCGCCCGAGCTTGTACTTCGAGGACCTGAAGGTCGGGGACGTCTTCCTCGGCGGGTCCATCGTTCTGAGCGAGGAACAGATCATTTCCTTTGCTCGGGACTACGACCCACAGCCTATGCATTTGGATCCGAAGTGGGCGGCCAGCGGGCCGCACGGCTGTGTCATCGCGAGCGGGTTTCAGACCGCCGCCTTGGCCTTCCGCCTGTTTTACGATCTGGGTGTCTTGGACGAGTCGAACATTATCGGCATCGGCATAGACGAACTGCGCTGGCATGCCCCGGTTAAGGCGGGCATGCGCCTTCGCTCCAAGGTCACCCTCATGGATAAGCGTGAATCGCGCTCCAAGCCCGACCGGGGCATCGCCAACTGGCAATTCACCTTGATCGACGACGAGGATACGGTGCTTGTGAGCTATACCGATATGTCGATAGTTCGAAAGAAGTCACCTGACGCCGGCTAACCGGAAACGGAAGGCGAAAACGGCTTATATAGTAGCTTTTAGCCTACTTCATACAACATCACGTGACACCACGCCACGTCACTTGTTATCACTACCTTGTTCCCTGGTAGTTCCCTAGAGGTGTGGTGATGGCTGGATCGAATAAGCTGACAATTCGCAAAATTGCGAAGCTTGGCCCCGGCGACCACAGCGACGGCAGCGGTCTTGTCTTGCGCGTGTTCGAGGGCGGCGCCGACCGGCGCGGGGTTTGGCGGCTCGTCACCTATCAAGCGCCACCGGGTGGGCAAGGGGTGAGCAAGCGGCGGGGTGGTGACTTTGGGCGCCGCCGTGTTCCCTGTCAGCGCAACCGAGCTTGAAAGCAAGCGGGACGAAGCACGGCAACTTCGGGAACGAGCGCGGCGGGGTCACGACCCTCGCCGGGTATTGAACCCGGACGCTGAGGCGCGGGGCGAAAGTTTTGCGGCGGTTGCCGAGCAATCGTTTCGAGCGAAGGCCGCGAACAAGAGAATTAGTGAGCGATATGCCGAGGGGTCGCTGGCCCGATTGCGGCTGCATGCGTTCCCATTGATTGGCGAGCGGTCGATTAAGGAGCTTAGCCGTTCTGACTATATGGCGGCATATAACTCGATTGTTCAAAGAGCGAGCGGCACCACAGCAAACCGCTGCTTAAGCTTAATGCAAAGCGTGACTTCGTGGGCTTTGGGTCAGGGATTGATCGAAGCTCACCCGCTTGTCCGCGTCCCGCAAGATCAGCTTTTCAACGAGGAAGTCGATCGCAAACAGCCGTGCCTTTCACTGGAGGAGATGCGGCGCTTTTGGCGCGTAGCGTTGGAGATGAATAACCAAACCGCCAAGGTTGCTGCGTGGCTGATGCTGACGGGTGTTCGCCGTGAAGCTGCCCACAGCGCGAAGTGGGACGAAATCGATGTTAGGGCGCGGGAGTGGACGGTTCCGGCGGAACGGATGAAGGGGCGGGTCGGCAAGAAGCGTGAGCACCTGGTTCCACTCTCCGGCCAGGCCGTCGAATTCTTGATGTCGTTGCCTTCGCGGAAATACTCGCCCTTCCTGTTTCCCGGTATGGATCGGGATAGACCGATCACGATAACCAACAATGATCAATCTGATCGCGTATTCCGCAAGGCGGGAATTGAGGGCGCGACCCTCCATAGCCTACGCCGATCGATTGCCACGGCCATGGGCGACGAGCTTGGCATCCCCATGGATGTAACGAGCGCGATCCTTGCGCATAGCCCGCGCACCCGCCACGGCGTCACGACGGAATATGACAAAGCCAAGCGCCTAGACGAGCGCCGCGAAGCTTTGGAGCGGCGGGCAGACTTGCTGACCGGCGAGAGCGGCGAAGGAACGGCGAGGGCAGGGAACTGATGCGCTGGCTTCCCCTGCTTCTCGTGCTGGCCGCCGATCCGGCCCTTGCGCAATCGGCTTTTGAGGTCAACCGACAGACCGATCGGGGCGGATCGTGGCAACTCGATCCGAGCGGAAACGGCGAGTTCATGTTTCAGCGCCGGGGCGTCGAATACGAAACGACAGTCGATCCTTACAGCGGCCAGCTTCGCACGGTGCCGCGCGGTTCCTTTCCAACTCTCGACGGCGCAACCGGGCGGATGGAATACGTCCGGCCGGGCGAGCCAGCGCGCCATGAAGTCAATCCGTTCACCGGCCAGCTTGAGCGGGTCCAGTGACCGGCGTGGCGTAGGTTCTAATCTCTATTAAGTCGCCGCGCCGGAAGCGCGTTAGCCTGAAGTTCGCAGGTTTCTCCCCTGCGGAAATT
>JARFRB010000083.1 GCA_029287455.1 Pelagibius litoralis
CCGGGATCGCGCTCAGCCTCGCTTTCGCCTCGCCGGCTCTGGTTCTGCTGTGGCTTGGGCCGGTTCTGCTAGGCCAGCCCTTCCTGCGGCTCTATCTCTTGGCCGAGCATACGGGCTGCTCCGAAACGCCCGATATGCTGACGAACACCCGGACCACGATCACCAATCCCTTCGTCAGATGGCTCGCCTGGAACATGCCCTTTCATGTGGAGCATCACGCCTATCCCGGCCTGCCCTTCCACGCCCTGCCGGAAGCGCACCGCCGAATTCGGAGGCGAATTGTGCATCTGGGGCGGGGCTACTTCTCGGTGAACCGCGCGATTCTGGGCGAAATTTCGCGCCGATCCACGCCGGCGCCCTAGAAGAACGTATCCGTCTGGAGGTAACTCAAGGAGCGCGCGCGGGGGTCAGGCAGCGGTCGGATTTTTCTGGGCGGAAGGCCGCGAGAAAAGGAAATCGCTTTCCGGCCGCAGGTTCGAATCGGTCATCAACCGCCGGAGCTGTGCCCGCGCCCGGTTCAGCCGCGAGCGCACGGTCCCAACCGCGATCTCCAGTGTATCGGCTACTTCCGCGTATGGCAGTTCCTCGACGCAACAGAGCCAGATGATCTCGCGATGCTCGAGGCTAAGGCGCAGCATCGCATGGCTGACCTCGTCCACCAGCACCGCGACCTCTTGCGAGGGGTTCGAGTGGGGCAAGGGCACCTGTTCGGAGTCCAGCGAGCGCATGTTGCGAGAGACCGAGCGCACCTGGTTGACGAAGACGTTGTGCACGATGGTGATCAGCCAGGCCCGCAGATTGGTGTCCGGGCGGAAGCGGTCCCGAAACCGCAAAGCGCGCACGACCGCGTCGTGCACCAGATCGTCGGCCCGGCCGACGTCCCGCTCCAGAAAACGGGCATAACGCCTGAGATGCGGAAGCTCCAGCTCGATTTGGTCGGCGAACTCGGCCATTTCTGCTCTCCCCTCGATCTCTGGCGCTCCGGTCCCACTTCGGCCAAGGTCCGCGCGCGGTTACCTGCTATCAAGCCCGGCTTAGGGATTGAGCGCTTCAATCTGAATCAAGCGGTGCCCGATTTGCGCCAGGCGAATGCCCCATGAGTTCGCCGGTCGGGATGGCGCCTATACGAGGGGCAGGCAAATCGAGTAGCCTTGTCGCAATTGCAATGAACACACTGGGAGAAGCGGATGAGCTTTCGGAGTCGCGCGGAACACGCCACCGGCATCATCACTGACCTGCTCGACATCAGCCCCGAGTCCACTCAGGCGAAGGCCATCGCCGATGCGGTCGAGAAGGAAATTATCGAGGCTGTGCTCGAGGAGTCCGAGCGCTGCGTCAAGGTCGCCAGTTCTTGTTGCTCGCCTGACCTAGACAAGGCGCACAAGATCGCCGAGGGGATCAAGCGGACCCACACCGCCCTGATCGCCAACCTCTCCAGCCTGCGGTAGGGTGGCGCGGTTATCTAGGATCACAGGTTCAAAGCGTTCGGCCATGATCGAACCGGCCGATGCTTGACGCCAACCCCCGAGCCCCTCGGCACCGCCAACGGCGCCGCTGCGGTCGGCCGTGGCGTTTCGAGCGGAAAATATAGACAAGAGACTGCACAAAAGGCTTCCCAGCCTCTGGAGAGATTTTCAACGGTGGCCGTCGATTTCATCGTGGCAGACCGTCAATCGTCCGCGCGCCACATCTTCCCTCTAGGGAGCCGGCTTCGAGCCCGGATCCGCGAATGCACCCAACGACGGATCGATAAACAGCGCCATGACGAACACGCTCAGGAAGAGCGATGCGGCAACTAAGGTGTGAATGCTCATAGCTTCCGTCTCCCACTCCTCAGGTTTTTGACCGCTTTCGCGTCTGACTACTAACGTAGTGCGTTTTGATGCCGCGCCCTGTGATTTTCACCACAGAATATTTACCATAATAATTTTATCATTCTCGCGTTTCCGCTGTCGAGCGCCGAACGGGATAGCAGCGAATGCAAAGCCGATGCTCCACCCGTCCGTCATCATCGCGACGCGGGGCGCCGCGCCCCAGGTGGCGGAATACCAGCGTGAATAGACCGCCTCGCCCCAGGCCTTATTCAAACGGAGACATCGCGTCCTAAAGCCTTGCGATTTTGAGATTCCGGAGCGTTGGAATGTACAACATCGACAAGTTGATCTTTTTTCTTTTCTTTGCCGTCACGATCCTCGTTGCCCATCTCATTTCAAGCGCGCGGACGCCAAACCCCGCCTCCATGAACGCACCACCGGAAACGGCCGGGGACAAGACCGAGTCCGCTGTTCCGGCACCGGCTTGGACCCCAAGAATTCGTAACCTCCTGCGCGAACCCTACGTTCTAACCTACTTCGCCGTCATATTTGTCATCGTTGTTCTAACCCTGATCAGTGTTCGCGTCTCCGTCCGTCAGACGCCGGAGTTCAGACTGAACTACGTTGAAGCGATACTGACATCCAATCTCCTTATTCAAATCGTCTGGGCCATTCTCGCCGGCGTGTTCGCCTGGCTAACAATGTCCTACATGCGCAAAGGGGAACGAAACACCGCCGATCTTCTCGCACGCGGCGTTCCCTTGATCCTCTTCTTTCTGCTTGGAACGTTTTCGGACTTCGGCTCCAACTTCCTGGACCGAATTTCCCGGGTCGAAGGCCCCTCCTTCGCCATCAACATCCTGCAAGAAAACCAAGAATCGAAGGAAATCTATCTCAAGACCGAGGACGAGGTTCCCTTCCAGAACATTCCCGATTTCCAGTTCGCCACGGACCACCTATTCCGGCTGTCCAGCAGCAACGCTGCCCAGGATCCGAGGCGGATCGAAAACATCTGCAGGTTCCTGAAGTCTTCCAACAGGCATCGCGGGGGCGAATGCATCCATGTCGCGGCGACCTTCGATGATTTAAATGACGGCTCTCCGAGTGAATGGGTATTCGAAGCTGGAAAAGAGAAAGAGACGGAAGAGGTCCTGAAAGACTACCTCATGAGCAAGGGGCTCGATGAGCTGACCCGGGCAAGCGAGACCGCGAATACAGAAGATTCCATCTTCGAGATGGATGAGAAAAAGAACCAAATGATCGTGCAGAAATTATTCTTCGATAATTTGTCGCCACTACTGGGCTGCATGAAGGCCTACTCGCTGGAATTCGCGAACGGCCTGCCGTTGCAGGACGACCTCTGGGAGATCGCCGCCGATCTGTCTTCTTACACCCTCAGCGATCAGCCGGACTACGAGAGCCTGAACGCAGAATTATCCAACTTCGCGCACGCCCTGAAGGAAAGCGGCCGGGAGACCGCCGGTGCCAAATTCTGCGAGGGCGACGTCTCGAACGAGGACAAACTGTCGGGTATCACCGACCTGGCCTGGCACATCCGCCAGAAGATGCAGCGAGATATTCAGTCGAAAAGCATCTACATGGCGATCTACGAATCCCTGGTCATGTTCGCGTCGGGATATGGGGCGGAAGGCGCGAACAAGCTTCATAAGTTCTATCAAAGCCGGCGTTTCTTCAATGACAACGGGCGGCCCCGAAACAGTTGGGAAGTAGAGGGGGAGAAAATGATCTCCGACATCGTTTCTCTGTTCGAGCGCATTCGAATCGTCGACTACCTGGATTCCATGTTCTTTCAGCTCGGCGAGAAGCGGCTCCGCCTGAAGATCTTGAGGGACCGCAGCTTCTACGCGTCGGAGATGCTCAAGGTGTTTGGGTTCAATCTCGAGGACGCGGACAGCTTCTTTAAGAGCTGCCACGGCGTCTTATGGAAGTCCGACGTCGAGAACCCATTAATCGAGCATGATTTGCATGGTTTCGCGAACGCTTGGGTCGAGTACGCGCTGCGCAGCGACGCGAGCTTGATGTATGCTCTCGCGCGCTCGGGAGACTATATCGACGAAGATATCTTGCGTCAGGCCGAGTATCTCTACGAGATCGCCGACAACAGAAAGAACTACGACAATTGCTTGAGGACGCGAAGCGAGGGCATCGAGGCGGTAAAGCTGCGCGCGCAGTTGGCGATCGGCTACGCGAAGGTCAGGCTAGCACGGGCGGCGAATTTCGACTTCAGCGCCGTGTCAACGCTGTCGGAGCGGCCCCAAGGACAAGAAGCGGCGGTCTGCGACGTTCGATCCGCCCTCAGGCGCGCCTTCGATATCACGCAGGAAATCCAATCGCGGTGGAGCGGGAGGGATAGCTGGAGCGGCAACCGGAAATTCGAAGAGAGCCTGGAAGAAGTGATTAACGAGATTCGCCAGACCTGGCGCGCGGCCGGACCCGCCACCGTCGCCTGTTAGCCCTGTCCGGTCGCCACGAACAGGATGAATCTTGCTCCGGCTATCGGGAAGATGGCGTCCCCAACGGGAATCGAACCCGTGTCTTCAGCGTGAAAGGCTGATGTCCTAGGCCTCTAGACGATGGGGACCAACCAAAGGGCGTGTCGTTCACATAAAACGCACTCGCCTCACATACCCCGGCCAGCCGGGGATTGCAAGCCCGCCACGCCGCCACTGGCGGTCTGAGCGTGCCTTTCGCCGGTATCTCCGGCCAATTCGCCGTCGCTTTCCCCAGGGCCGCGCGCTAACGGCGGCCCAGCGACTTCCCGCAAAAGTTTCAAGCGGATCGCACGGGCGAAATCGTTGTAGTCGATAGCGGTCATCACGAAGGACCCGAAGCCGCCGATCACATTTCCGAGGTAATAGGCGTCCACGCTGGGATCTTCATTCAGGATCGCCAGGCCATTTATGATAACGCCTTGATCAACAACCCTGTCGCGCGCCTTTGAGGTTTGAATTCCCTGGTTCGTGCGGCCGTCGCCTGAAAGGTCCATCACCCGGCGCCGGCCCTCGTAAGCGTTGAAGGTCAAAAGGTCATAGGAAAAGGCGATCGCGTTGCCCAGCGCCGTGCTGCCGCCCACGATATAGCGCGGGGCGTTGTCGATCTGGGCCGCGAATTCCTCGGCACTGCTCGGATCGAAGACCTGCATCCAATCCACGGCCAAGACCTGCCGGTCCCGCCCGGACCACTGCACCAGCGCCACGGCTATCCCGAGGTCGCCCGCGGCCTGGATGGCGCCCTGCACCTCGGGATCGCGGAAGGCGTCCGCGACACCGCGCATCTGCAGTTCGAACTCCCACTGGGTAACGCTGGAGGAAGCGTCCACCGCCAGCACCAACTCCAAATCCACCGGCGTCGCGCTTCGGGCCGGGGCGGTGGCGAGTGCGGTGAGACTGAGGGCAACGGCGGCGAGGAGGCCAAGATGTGCGCGGCAAATCTGCTTCATCCAACCAATATAGCGCACGGCGGTCCGACGAGAAGGCTTTGGCGAGAGAACCTTGGCGTCAGCGAGCCGATTCCGCTTCACGGCTTCGCCGCGTCCTCGATGACAAACTGCAGGGCTTGCGGACCGGACCATGTGTCCGCGCGCAGCTTGCCGGCGATGTGCAAGGGCAAACCGCCGGTTTGCAGCAAGGCGGGACCTAAGTCTCCATCCATGGCGCGGAACGCGATGCCCTTGAGCCGGGTCCCGCCGCCCGCCCTCAACCGGCACCTGACATGCCCTTGCCCCACCACGTCCGCCCGCTCGATAAAGACTTCCGGCAGAGCGAAGCGGGGCTCGGGATTGGCAGTGCCGAAAGGGCCAACCCGCTGCAGCATCCCGAAGAGCTCGAAGCTTGCCCCGCCTAGGCTCAAGGTGCCGTCAAATCCCAGAACCGGCTGGTAGGCGGCGGCGGCCAGCGCCAGGGCCAAGCGGCTCGCCAGGAAGGACCGGAGTTCCTCGAGCCGCGCTGCCTCCAAGGTCAGGCCCGCGGCCATGGGGTGGCCGCCGCCATTGACCAGAAGCCCCGCCTGGCGCGCGGCGATGACGGCGCTGCCCAGATCCACGCCTGTCACCGAGCGGCCGGAGCCCTTGCCAAGCCCCTCCTCGTCCAGCGCCACCACCATCGCCGGCAGCCCATATCGCTCCTTCAACCGGCTTGCCACGATCCCGATTACGCCCGGATGCCAGGCGTGACCCGCGGCGAACACCAGGGCGTCGGGCGCGGGTCCGCTTTCCACTTGCTCAATCGCTTCGTCCAGAACCTCCGCTTCAATGCGGCGGCGCTCGGCATTGTAGGCATCGAGACGCTGAGCGATCTCCAGAGCCTCAGCCGGATCGTCGCAGCCCAGCAGGCGGGCGCCCAAGCCCGCTTCGCCCACTCTGCCGCCCGCGTTCACCCTGGGCCCAAGCAGGAAGCCGGCGTGGTAGGCGCCCGGCGGCTCGTCCAGCTTCGCGACGTCGCCCAAAGCCACTAGGCCTGGATTTCGCCGACGGGCCATGACTTTCAGCCCTTGCGTCACGAAGGCCCGATTGGGGCCGGTCAGCGGCACCACATCGCAGATGGTGCCAAGCGCGACAAGATCCAGCCACTCGAGCAAATTTGGCTCTTGGCGGTTCCGCCCGTACCACCCCGCCTCCCGCAGGTGCCGGTTGACGGCAACCACGAGCAGGAAGGCCACACCCACTGCGGCGAGCTGGCCCAGACCGCTGACATCATCCAGTCGGTTCGGATTGACCACCGCCACAGCGGGCGGCAGCTTCGGCTCGGCAGCGTGATGATCCACCACGATCACATCCAGCCCCGCCTCGGCGGCAACAGCGAGAGGTTCGTGGGCCGTGATACCGCAGTCTACCGTGACGACAACGGCCGCCCCTTCCGCTTTCAGCCTCAGCAAGGCCGGCGCATTGGGCCCATAGCCTTCGGATATCCGGTCTGGGATGTAGAGACGGACCGGCGCCCGAACCGATTGAAGAAACCTTCCGAGCAGCGCGGACGAGGTCGCGCCATCCACATCGTAGTCGCCAAAAACGGCGATGCATTCTTGCCCCATCACCGCCTGAGCCAAGCGCTCGGCCGCTTCATCCATATCCCGCAGGACTGAAGGGTTCGGCAGGTCAACACGCAGGCTCGGCGCCAGAAACCCCTCAGCGGCCTCCAGGGAAACGCCCCTCGCCGCAAGCACGCGCCCCACCAACTCCGGCAAGCCAAGCCGCTGACTGAGCGCCAGAGCGAGCCTCTCGTCCCCGGCACGCAGCTCCCAGCGCCGCCCGGTAATCGAGCGCTCCACGTTCAACAAGCAGGCACGGCCGCCGTCCCGCGCCGGGGCCTCGGCTTGAATTTCGGTTTGAGCGCCGCCCAGGGTCACGCCTTGTCGACCCAAGGCTTCCGGATGAAGTTATGGTGGGCCTCCACCAAGCGGACCGTGCCGGATTTCGAGCGCATCACCATGGAGTGGGTGACCCCACCGTTTTGCGTGCGGCGCACGCCGCGCAGCATGGAACCGTCCGTGACGCCCGTGGCGGCGAACATGACGTCCCCGTGGGCCAGCTCCATCAGCGTATATTTGCGGTTCAGGTCCGTGATTCCCCACTTCTCCGCGCGGGCGCGCTCGTCGTCGTTGCGGAAAAGCAGGCGACCCTGAAACTGCCCGCCAATGCAGCGAAGAGCGGCAGCGGCCAGCACCCCTTCCGGCGCGCCACCGCTGCCGATGTAGATATCGACGCCGCTATTGGCCTGGCTCGTCGCGATTACGCCGGAAACGTCGCCGTCGCTGATCAGCATGATCCGGGCACCGGCTTCGCGCACTTTTCGGATGAGCTCCTGATGGCGGGGCCGATCCAAGATGCAGACCACGAGATCGGAAACTTCCACGCCCTTGGCGCGCGAAACGGCCCGCAGGTTCTCGCCCGGCGTTTCGTCCAGATCCACGATCTCCTCAGGCAACCCGGCCCCGACGGCGATTTTGTCCATGTAGACGTCGGGCGCGTTCAGGAAGCCACCCTCCTCCGCCATTGCAATCACCGCCAAGGCATTGGGGCCGCCCTTCGCGGTTATGGTGGTGCCTTCCAGCGGATCCAGGGCGATATCGACCCTGATGCCCCCGGAGCCGACTTTCTCCCCGATATAGAGCATCGGCGCTTCATCGCGCTCGCCCTCGCCGATCACCACGGTGCCGTCGATCGCGAGGCTATTGAGGGCGTCGCGCATGGCGTTGACCGCGGCCTGGTCGGCCGCCATTTCGTCGCCGCGCCCCATTAGTCGCGACGCGCTCAAGGCAGCCATTTCGGTCACGCGCACAGCCTCTAGCGCCAAGTTTCGGTCTAGCGAGCTCACCGGCTTTACTCCTTCATTCAGGGACGGAAAATCCTTCGGCCCCATGCCATGGAATTCGCGTTTCAGCAAGGAGCCGGCGTTGAACTTAAGAGGTCTCGATACGAATGACTCGAGGTTCTTCCAGGGTAGCCTCAAGGTTGGAAATTTTCGAGAGCGCCGTCTGCATCGCCGACTCCTTTGTTTCGTGAGTCGTCAGAATGACCGGCACCGCCTCACCGGGGGCGCGGCCACGTTGCAGGAAGCTTTCGACGGAGATATCGGAGTCGCGCAAGGCTGCAGTTACTTCCGCGATCACTCCGGGCCGATCGACAACCATAAGACGCACATAGTAAGCGCCGACGTGCCCCTCCATGGCTCGCGTCGGCAGGCGCACCAAGGACCCGGCAGGCAAGGTAAAGGCGGGAATATGAACGCCCCGCGCGATATCCACCAAATCCGCCACCACGGCCGAAGCTGTCGGCCCAGCCCCCGCACCTCGGCCTTCGACCATAATGGAGCCAACAAAATCCC
>JARFRB010000130.1 GCA_029287455.1 Pelagibius litoralis
GTCCAATCCCGGGTCGATCAGATATTGCGCGTCGGGCGAAACCTGCAGCCACGGCGTGACCTGAAAGCGGTAATAGGCCTCGAAGCCCTCGCTGCTGTCGTCGAGCCCGCCGGAAAGATCGTCCGAGAACTTGTTGTGCCATCCCACGATGCCGAACACGTCCTTCGGCCGCCCGGGGACGATCCCGTCGAAGCTAAAGCCCAGGGAGTAGTGGCGCTGGACGATGTTGACGTCGCCGTTGGTGATGCCGACACGCCCGAACACGCCGATGGCTTCATGCGGGTTCTCCGGGTTCTGATAGAGCCATTGATTCATGTTGGCGTAGAAGGCCCAATCGCTCTCCTGCGTGCCTTTGGCCGGGTCTATGGCCGCCTGGTCTTGATCCTTGTAGGCAATACCCACCGTGGAGAGGTTCTGCAGGCCAAATGGTTTCGAGGCAGCCCGCCATTCGTGCAGCAGCTGATAGTCACCCTCGTTGAACCAATCCACGTCCTCCGCGCTACTGTCTGGATCGCCAATGCCGGTCGTGATGGTGAGCCATTCCGTAGGCTTAAGAGTGGCTATCCCGCCCAGCACGTTGTAGGGCGCGTATTCCAAAAGCACGCTGTTGAAGAACATATGCGCGTTTAGAAAGCGGTACTGATACGGCCCCGAGAAGGGCGAAAGATCGAAGAAACGGCCGATATCGTACATTCCCCCGAGCGCTTCCACGTCACCGCCAAAGAATTCCTGGGCATACCACCACTCGGTCAGGCGCGCGCTGGTGTTGTTGGTGGCTGGAACCACGGCATCGAAGTTGACGGGAATGACGGCGCCGGTCCCTGGATTGACGCCCGGGTTTCCGCGCGTGCCCTCAAGACGCAACAACCCGAACCCGCCGGACCATAGGCCCATCTTCTCGCTGTCGAGATAGGTCTGCAGATCGTAGCTGGCGTTGATCTCGTCCTCGTCGACACCGGTCCCGCCCTCGACCACGCTTTGCCCGACGGCCATCAGCGATAGGTGCACATCAACGCCCTTGTCCGCCAAGCCCTGCCTCGCGCCCCACAAAGGCCCCAGCAGGCCCTCGCTGTAGGCGAAGGGTGCCCCATGGTGCCAACCTGCGGCTTCCTGCGCGGCCCCACTGTCCGCAAGGGCATGGCCAGGCACGCCAAGGGCAAGAAGACAAAGGAAGCGGGCAGCGGTATGGATGCGCTGCAACGACCGAAAGCAGACGCCGTCTCGCGTAGCGTTGATCGGCATTCAACAATCTCCCCTCACCTGCCCCGGCTGCTCTGGAATCTGGCTCGGTGTGATCGTAGGTTTGGCGCGCCGCATCGTCTTAAACTGCGTCAAGACGAGCGTGACCGGCGGCTAATGCCGCGCCCGGCCAAGGGAGAACACCATGCCCAAACACTTGAGCCTTGAGGAGTTGCGGAGCGGCCTGCCGGAAATCCTCGCCGCGCCCGCTGACAACGGCACACTCGAAGGCATTGTGATCCGGCCTGAACCGGGGTCGCGCCGGGAAGTCGAGAGCTGCGAGATCAGCCTTGCCCGCGGCGTTCACGGCGACCATTGGGCTAAGGGCTGCTGGAAAACGACGGACGATGGCAGGCCCCATCCGGACGTTCAGATCTGCATCATGAATGCACGCTGCATCGCTCTGATCGCACAGAGCCGCGATAACTGGGCCCCCGCCGGCGACAATTTGTTCATCGATATGGATCTCTCTCCGGCCAACACCCCGCCGGGTCAGCGCTTGCAAATCGGTTCTGCCATCATCGAGATCACCGACACACCCCACAACGGCTGCGCCAGCTTCATCGAGCGTTACGGCCGCGACGCCTGTGTCTTCGTCAACAAGGACGAGGGCCGGAGCCTGCGGCTGCGCGGCATTTATGGGCGCGTCATGCAAGACGGGCGGGTCAGCCTAGGCGACACCGTCACCAAGATCGCGCCATAGGGTCTAGACCTAACCGGGGTCGGCCGCCCGAACGCGCAAGAAGACGAAGGTCTTTCGAAGCTCGCCCTTGTCCTTGATGGAAACGCTGATATCCGTCTGCTTCAGGAGATAGTGGCGCGCCGCGTAAAAGTCCGGATGGTTGACGCCGCGGTCGTCTCGCGTGGTGGAGGCCTCGCCAATACAGCCATCGAGGCGGGCTCGGATCTCTTCGTAGGTTTCGTAAGTCGCTCCCGCCCGAAAGTCGAACGCCCAAGTGCACGAATAGGACTTCGGAATCGAGCTCGTGCTCACCGCGCATTCCGAAGCGTCAAGCAAGGTCATGCCTCCCTTTTCCACGCCACTCGAAATACCGGCGAAGCCCGCGCGGGACTGCTCGATCAAGTAGGCGATATCCCCACAGAAATCCTCCGCACGCAGCACGCTCGGCAGCGCAAGTGCCATAGCCAGGGACGCGGCCGCAAGACGCCCTGCGCTCGGAAACTTTCTTGTGCGCAAACTCGATCTCCTCGCCGCCGGCCCGCTTGACCGTTCAACCCGGGCTAACTCGCCAACCGCTGAGCTTCCTCGATCGGAAACAGTTGCCAGGTTCCCGGAACACCCTTCAAGGCCACGTCGCGATGGGCGTCGAAGCCGATGCCGGATCCGACGACCAAATCCTTCACGGTGTTGGACACGAGAATCTCGCGGTCCCGCGCTTCCTCGAGAATGCGGGCGGCAATGTGCAGCGCGATACCGCTCAGTTCGTCGCCACGTTTCTCGCACTCGCCCGTGTGAATGCCGACCCGTATCTCCAATCCGAGCCCGGAGAGCGCGTCCTTTATCGCTTTCGCGCACTTGATCGCCCGCGCCGGCCCGTCAAAGGCGGCCAGGAAACCGTCGCCGGTGTAGGAGACCTCCCGGCCCCTGTGGATAGCGAGTTGCTCCCGCACGAGGGCATTGTGCCGCGCCAGCAGATCCTGCCAGGGCTGATCGCCAAGCTTCACCGCAAGGTCCGTCGATCCAACAATGTCCGTGAACAAAAGGGTTTCGAGAACCCGTTGCTCCTCGCTGTGATGGCGCACGCCGGTCAGGAATTCCTCGATCTCGTCCACGAAGTCGTCGGCCTCGGTCGCGAACAGCGTGTGGTCGGAGCCAGGCAGCTCGACGAACTTCGCGTTGGGCAAAAGCCGCCCCAGATAGCGCCCTTCCTCGACCTTGACATGCTGATCGTTCGCGCGATGCAGCACGAGGGTTGGGACCCGAACAGCGGACAAGACGGCGCGCACATCGATCTGGGAGTTCAGTTCCCCCAGCATCTTGGCGGTTCCGGGGCTCGCCGAGTTCCGATTGTAGCTCGTGTACCACTGGGAGAAGGCGCGATCGTGAGCCCGGCTTGGCGCGAAGCGGGTGACATCCATGCCCTCGCGCCATTCGCGTTCGAAGGAGTTTATCCAGGCCGCCCGTGCTTCCGGCGTTGGCCCCCAGGGATAGTCCGGCGCCCAAAGCCGGCGCGCGAAAGTCCCAAAAAGGATCAAGGCTGCCGTCCTGGCCGGATAGGTCGCCGCGAAAAGAACGCTCATGTTGCCCCCTTCGGAGTGGCCGAAGAGGGCCGCCCGCTCCGAGCCGACCGCTTCCATGACGGCGCGCACATCGTCCATCCGCTGCTCGAGCGTCGGGAAGCCAACATCCCGGTCCGATAGTCCGGTCCCGCGCTTGTCGAAGAGGATAAGCCTCGCGAAAGAGCTTAGGCGCTCGCACATATGGGCGAAGGCGCGGCTTTGCCAGGCGAACTCGATATTGGAGATCCAGCCGGGCACGAGCACGATATCGAGCGGCCCGTGTCCGACAACCTGATAGGCGATATTCACATCGCCGCTCTTCGTGAACTTGGTTTCTGGACCCATGCGCCAAACGGAATGCCGATTGGAAATGAACGACGTCAAGGAAAGGCTAACAGAAATCCCAGCCGCGAACGAGTTTTGATCGGTGAGCGGGAAAGGCCGGGGACTCGGCGGACAGAAGCCCCTCTATCCCGAGACCGCCTGTCCCCTTCCGTCCGCCTTCGCACGTTCGTAGGCGAGCGCGGCAAGCGCGAAGTCGCCGACGGCGATACCCCGGAACACGAAAGCGCTCCGCTTCTCGGGCGAGAATTCCGCTGATTGTCGCCCGCTCACAATCTCGGTCAAATCACCGGAGATCAACTCACCGGCGACCATGGGTCTTTCGCTTGCCGCTTCTTGCGCGCGGTCGTCGATGATGACCGTACCGAAGGCCCCCATGCCCTCGGGCACCCAGGGTATTGCAAGATCGGTGATCGCCGCGAAGGCGCCAGGCTTAAGCCAGCGGGCATCGACGAAAGGCTCCACACCGTAGGAGAGTGTAACGGAGCTCACCACCAAATCCGCGCCGTCCACGGCGTCCCGGGCAGTCGCACAGGCACGCGCCGCCAGCCCCTTACCGCGGGCCGCGTCGCAAAGCCGCTCGATGTTCGCCTGGCCCCGCCCGAAGGCACGAATCTCCGCGAGAGGAAAAAGCTCGGCGAAGGCGTCCAGGTGACTGCGCGCCTGCACGCCGCAGCCGATGAAGGCGACGCTGGCCGCGCCCGGATCGGCCAAGCGCTTGGCAATAACGGCGCTCAAACAAGCGGTGCGCACACCAGTCACCCAGTTCGCATCCATAACCGCGCGCAGCTCACCGGTTTCGCTGTCGAGCAGCATGATGGCGCCATTGACTCCGCTCAAGCCGCGCGCCGGATTGCGGGGGCTAACCATCACCGCCTTGACCACGGTCAGGCCCGGGTCGTCGGACGCCGAGAGTGTCGTCATCATGTAGCGCCCATCGCCCGGCAGCAGGGCGGATTTCGGGGAGGCCCAGAGCGCGCCTTGCGCTTGCGCCAATACCGCCTCTTCGATGACTTGGACAACCTCGGCGGTCGAGATTCCCAGGCCCGCGAGGGTTTCGTCGCTTAGGTATAGGAATACAGCGCCGCTCACGCTCATGTTGTCCCTTCAACCGTCGCTGGCGCTGTAGGCCAGACATAAAGACGCAAAACCCTTTGGAAGCTCTTGAAAGCGGCAGGATTACTTCCGCTAGCCGGATGCGGCTGCCCAGGCGACCAGTCAGAAAGCTTAGCAGCAAATTCGGCGAACTCGCGACACACCAGGGCTATTTCCTTGTCCTCGCAGATCTCGGCCGCTTCCCCAGCCCGCTCCGCGCAAAGCCTCGCCCGTTCCCGCTCGCGGGCCAGCGCTGTTTCCGGGCCGAAAGAGATGCGCGGTGCCGGCACCTCGCCAGGAACCGGAATCCCGCCTCGTGCCGCTTCAGCCTGGGTAAGCGCCGTCAGGAAAACCATCGCCGCGCCGCTCGTGGCCCAAGCGGCATCCGCGTCCTTCGCTTCGCCCCGATGCCAGTGCACGAAGGCATGGGCCAAGGCCTCCTCGATCATAACGATGGCTTGGTCGAAGACCGGTGAGATTTGCGTCGCTGGGCGTATTCGCGGTCCGGCAGAAGCCACGATCTCACTCAACCGCCCCGCCAGCCAATCCGCATAGGCGGCCCTTGGCGCCATAGCGGCGTCCGCGATGGCTTCGACCCCTACATTCGCGGAGCGAACCTCTGAAATAGCTGGCGAGAGCTGCCGCTCCATGGACTGTTCTGCGAGCAACATCTCCATTGGGTTCGCACCGGGCGCAAAGCTGGCAGGGCCGGGATTGGGATCGACGCCGCGGCTCACCATCGTATCGAGAACCCGCATCGCAACGGGAAAATCGACACGATCCACCTCCGCGATCCGCTCCGCGATCGCGTCTTCCTTCCAGACGCGGAGCGCGAGGATATGGATGAACTGCTGATGTACCGCGGTGAGTTCCACGCGGAGCATGGCATTCAACAAATCAGCATGCTTACCTATGGTGGCTGGCGTCCGAATGGCGTCCATTTGTAATCTTAACACGATTTGCACCTGACGGTGTTTGCCGGTGTTTGCCAGTGTTTCGGGTAGACAGATCGGACAGAAACTGAGCCGTCAGGTCCGTGACCGCATGCCCAGATATGTGATAAAGATGCTGGAAGCGGTTCCGGACAAGGCGCTTCAGAAAAGGCGCCACCACCGCGCTAGCTAACGAAATCCAGGTGCAGGGAAATGCCGCGATTCAAGAGAACGCTTTATGGTTTGACTCTGGTCGGGGCAGGGCTGGTGTTCGGGGCCTGGATGGCCGCGCCGGAGCAGAAGGTCCGGGCGCTTGGGCAGGCGGTGGACGCTTGGCTGGTGCCGGCACCGGCACAGGCGCAAACCGCGGGCGAAAGCTTTTCGCCGGTCAAAGCGCTGTCCGTGCACGAGGTCTACTATCCCGGCACCGAGGACTTGGCACCCGACGAGATGCGCGTGACCGCTTGCAGCACCGGCATGCCCAGCGCGCGGCCCAAGCAGGCGGCCGCCTGCTTCCTGGTGGAGCTCGGTAATGGGGACAAGGCAGCGGCTCCTTCGAGCGCTTGTCGGCGCTGGCCATCCCCTTCGACTACCTGGACAAGGTCTTCATCGGCCACCTGCACAGCGACCATTTCGGCGACCTGGGCGATCTTTGGGTCGGCGGTGTGATCTCAAACCGCCAGGTGCCCTTGCGCGTCTGGGGCCCCAACGGCGCCGAGCCTGAATACGGCACTGCCTACGCCGTCGAGCACATGGAGAAGATGCTGACCTGGGACGCGGCCTCGCGCCTGGGCAACGTCAACGTCAAGGGCCAGCAACTCGAGTTGACGGAGTTCGACTACAAGGGCGTCAACCAGGTCATCTACGACGAGAACGGCGTCACAATCCGCAGCATTCCAGCCATCCACGCCCTCGACGGTCCGGTCAGCTTCATTCTGGAATGGAATGGCCTGACCCTTGCCTACTCCAGCGACACCTACCCCAACAAATGGTGGATCGAGCACACCAAGGGCCTGGACATTTCGATTCACGAATGCTTCCTGCCGCCGGAACTGCTGGTCACCAAGCAGAAATTCCCCTTGGCGGACGCCCTCAACGTGGGCACCCAGGTGCACACGGCCCCCTCGATGTTCGGCAAGGTGATGAGCCTGACCGAGCCGCGTATGGCGGTGGCCTATCACTTCTACAACGACTTCGACACGGCCCCAATCGTCGAGCAGCAAATCCGCTCGACCTACGACGGCCCGCTGTCGCTGGCGGTAGACTGCATGGTCTGGAACGTCACCAAGGACGATATCCGAGTGCGCATGGCCGTGGTCAACCACGATGCCTGGCCCCTGCCCTCCGTGACCGAGAAGCTGCCGGCGGATCCGAAAGACCGCGTTGGCTTCACCCAGTTCCTGCTGGACGGCCGCGAGGTCTTCACGGAGGTGGTGCAAACCATCTACGACCAGACGAACGCGCAGTTCGGGACCGACATTCCGGCGCCGAACTAGAGCCTGATCCTGGGGTGAAGCTTCGGCGAACGATCACTCTAAGATTTTTGGCGCCGAGCGGAACTCGATGTAGTCGATGGGGATCGCCCCAATCTCGATGACCACCGGTTCGCCGATCTCGTGGGAGAGCAGGGCCCTGAACACGTCCAGGCGTTCTTGCGCGCCTTCGAGATGGTTGCGCGTAACGAACATCTTGATGTTCACGTGCAGAATATCGTCCCGGTAGGCGACGTTCACCCGCTCGATCTTGACGGCGCTGCTTTGAAAGGCGCTGTTCAGGTGCGCGCCAGCGCGCTTCACGTGGAGACGGATCACCCGGTTCTTCACGTAGATTTCGTGCAGCGCCTCGTTGAGAGCCGGCACGAAGAAAACCGAGACGATGGTAACGATCGCCAAGGTCACGGTCGCCTTGCGCCAATCGCCGTAGCGCAAAACCACGAAGACCGCGGCAGCGATCACCAGGATGCCGATCAAGTTGGTCAAAAACAGCAAGAAGGCCCCGGCCGCGATATCGCTGCCACCCGAGTAGAGACCGAACTCGCCCAAGGACAGGCCGGTCTCGCTGGTGGCCTTACTGCCCAGCGCGAGCCCGATCCCCGTCACCGCCAGCGGCGGAACCAGCGCCACGGCGATGGCCACGCCCGCGATGGAACTTGCGATACCCGGCCGTGTCTGAGCGAAGGCGGCGGCGCAACCGGCAGCCAGCGCCACGCCGAGATCAAGCATGGAGGGAGAGGCGCGGGCGATGATTTCCTCGCCGGCAATGCGCACCCCGATAATCACCACTCCCAGGAAGGCAATCAAAATCACCAGAAGCGAGCCCGCCAGCACCGTGATCATGGAAAGCAGGACCAGTTTGCGGTCCGTGCACGCGATCCCGTAAGCGGCGCTGACGATGGGAGCCATCAAGGGCGCAATGATCATGGCCCCGATAATGGCCGGCGCGGAATCCGCGATCAGGCCAAGGGTCGCGATGATACCGCTGAGCGCGAGCATCAGGAAGAATCCTCGCGATGGAATCGCGTTCGTGCGCATCGCGTTCATCAGGTCTTCCGAGGAAATCGGAACTTCCCGATAGATTCGCCAGCCGCCTGTCACCTTGCGCACCAAACACCGCAAGGGCACTAGAACCTTGCGCTTGTAGGATCTCGCCGTCACCAAAGCCATCACCCTCGTCATCATGCCGCTGGGGAAGGATGAAGCATCCGGCCACGGAAGACAAACCTGTGCGCCCGCGAGCTCCGCCATATCAACGAGGACACGCCGGCCTGCGAGGAGCGTGGGTCCGATTCATTTGAGCACACCGGAATAATCCGCCGCCCTCATCCGTCTATCTAGAAGAACTATGGATAAGCGGCATAGGGGAGGGATCAAATGCCACGAGATGGTGAACGGCACATGATCGGGGAGTTCTTCGCGAAAGACCCGGCGCAAGCGGACAAGGTTTTCTTCGGCAGGGAATCCCACGCGGACCGGCGCGGCTTCCTGCGGGGCGCTGGCCTCGCCACCATGAGCGCCATGCTGGGCATGAGCATTCCCTTTCACCGGAATATGCCCCAAGGCTTGATCCCGGCCGCCTTCGCCGCCGAGGACGTTCTAGTGGGCAAGGACGGCCTGACTCTGTTGAACGACCGGCCGGTGAACGCGGAGACGCCGGCGCATTTGCTGGACGACGCCATCACACCGACGGCGCGCCACTTCATCCGCAATAACGGCATTCCGCCCGAGGAGGTCGACCCGGCGAATTGGACCTTGACGATCGACGGCATGGTCGACAATCCCATGACCATGAGCATCGACGACCTCAAGTCCCAGTTCGAGCCGGTCACCATGGCGCTGATCATCGAATGCGGCGGGAATGGCCGCTGGGCCTTCGACCCGCCCGCAAAAGGCAATCAATGGACCACCGGCGCCGTCGCCTGCGCGAACTGGACTGGCGTTCGCTTGAAGGACGTTCTGAACAAGGCCGGCGTGAAATCCGGCGTGGTCTACACCGCCCATGTGGGCGCGGACGCGCACCTCTCAGGAGACCCGGAGAAGCTGCCGATCTCCCGTGGTCTGCCCATCGGCAAGGCGCTCACGGACAATGTCCTGATCGCCTACGAGATGAACGGGGGTCCGCTGCACCTGATGAACGGCGCGCCCTTGCGCCTCGTGGTGCCGGGCTGGCCAGGGTCGTGCTCGCAGAAATGGCTGACCCGGATCTATCTCAGGGACATCGTGCATGACGGCCCGAAGATGACGGGAACCGCCTACCGCGTGCCGAATCGGCCGGTCGAGCCCGGCGAAGAGGTTGCCAAGGAAGATTTCGTGATTATCGAGCGGATGCCAGTGAAATCCCTCATCACGAGCCCTGAGACCGGCGCCACGGTCGGCAAGACCGTAGAGGTGCGCGGCCATGCCTGGTCCGGCGACCGCGAGGTCGAGCTTCTGGACATCTCCATGGACTTCGGGGTGACTTGGCAGCGTGCGACGCTGGACAGCCCGGTCAATGAGGGCGCGTGGCAGAACTGGCGGACGGAAGTCACCTTCCCGCAGGCAGGCTACTACGAGATTTGGGCGCGGGCAGCGGATAGCGAAGGCGAGATGCAGCCCTTCGCCATCAACTGGAACCCGAAAGGCTATCTCAACAACACCATGCACCGTATCGCGGTTCGCGTGAGTTGAGCCCATGGGGGGCGAGGAGCCTTCGCCCCCCACCCCTCTTGGAGTTACGGAATGGAATCTTCTCTCCGCCTAATCGGTGGCCCCATCCTCGCGGTCGCGATCTCCGCCGCGGCACCGGCCGCGGCTCAGGACAGCGAGTTCGGGGTTCTTCACGTCGCCCCCGGCGTGGAAGACACCTTCTACGCCTGCACCCCCTGCCATTCCGAGATGATCGTCGCTCAGCAAGGCCTCAGCCGAGCCGGGTGGGACGAACTCTTGGATTGGATGGTCGAAGAGCAGGGGATGGTGGAACTGGAGGGCGAGGAGCGGCAAGTGATCCTCGATTATCTCGCCGCCCACTACAACGAAGACCGCCCGAACTTCCCAAAGCTCCAATAGGCGGGCCGTGGGCCTTATGCGCAGGGTCGGGCTCTAGCCGTCCGATCGACCAGGGCCACCCGCCGCTCCTCCCGCTCCTCGGAGAGACGAGATGCCGCTTCGGCAAAGGCGCCGATCGCCGCGAAGCGGTCTTCATCCATGCCGTCGGCGAGCAAGACGAAGCGGGTGTTGCTGGTGCCCCAGCGATAGACGAGACCGACGCCCGGGATTTCTTCCTCGACCGGCAGGGACAGCGTGTCGGCGATGAGTGTAACCCGGCACCCCCGGCGCCCCCGGTAGTGCATGGCGACCCTCTCGCCCGCATCGCCGCGATAGGCTCTGACATCCACGAGCGTCAGGTTCGAGGGCGTAAGGTCGGGCGCATTTAACGCCCCGATGCCCGCGCCGGAGGAAAGCGTCAGTCCGCCGCCACTATTCAGAATGTAGGTCTCCTCGGAGAACGCCTTGTGGATCTCGGCGACGGTCTCCTCTCCGTTTCCGCTCAAGATCAAGCTGCTTAGGGCAAAGCCAGCGCAAATGACGAAGACGATGGACGCGGCGGCCGCCATGCGAAGCCTGGACCACGAACGCCGCCCAGCGCTCTCGTTCGCGGCTTCTTGTGGGGCAGCGCGCAATTTCTGGAGAGCTTGCTTCAGCGCCAGAATCCGGTCGAACTCAGCGGCCAAGTTTGGGTCGATATCGATCCGGCGTCGCAGTGCCTTGGCCTCCTGGCGGCCAAGCGCGCCATCCGCCAGGGCATTCAAAGCCCCCCAATCGCTTTCCGAAATCGATCTCGTCATTCTCGTTGCTTGCCCTTCTTGAGGGAAATGACCTGCCCTGAATCCATGCGAGACAAAAGAGAGCCCCGCGCCCGGGAAACGCGGCTCATGACCGTGCCAGGGGGAACATTCATGACGGCTGCGGCTTCCTTGTAGGTCATTCCCATGATGTTCACCAGAAACAACACTTCCCGCTGCTTGGGCTCCAAGGCATCGAAGGCCTCTCGAAGGAAAATCGCGTCCTCCACGCTGTTTCCAACGGCGGCGCCTCTATCGTCAAGACGTGTGGCGGACAGCGAATATTCCCTGCGAATGCGCCGTTTCCGCAATTCGTCCACGTTGAGGTTGCGGATGACGCGAAACATCCAAGGTCGCAGAGCGTCCGGATCTCTCGGGCGGCCTTCCGCCCTGGCTGCCCGCTCGAGAGCGTCGCTCACCAAATCCTCGGCCTCCTCCGGGGAATCGGCGATTGAGCGGGCATAGGCAAGCAAGTCCCCACGCATGCGCGCGACCGCCTTCCAGAACGGACTGCGAAGAGGAGTGCTCATGTAATGACTAAAGCAAGGCCCGGCGGCTTTCACAAGGCGCGGGGAAATTTGCTTCGCTAGCGCTTGCGTCTCGGCGGCGGGAACCCAAGCGCGCACAGAATGATTAGTTCATCGGGAAAGTCTGCTCACAAATGGTGAACCGGGAGGAATTAGCACTATGCACGGGACGATCGTTCTGGCCACAGCCGCGGCACTCTTTATGGGGAGCGTCCCCTTCGCCACCTCGCCCACGGACCGCCTTCTGACGATGAGCCGCGCGCACGCGCAGGAGGCGGCGGAGGTTTCACCGGTCCTGGCGCGCCCGCGCGATACCTACTACCCAAACTCCGAGGACCTGGCCCCCGACGAGATGCGGGTGATCGCCTGCGGAACGGGCATGCCGACGACCCGGGCCGCGCAAGCGGCGGCCTGCTTCCTGGTGGAGCTTGGCAACGGCGACAAGTTCCTCTTCGATATCGGCACCGGCTCGGCCGAACGCATTTCCTCCCTGCAAATCCCCTACGACTACCTCGACAAGGTCTTCATCGGCCATTTGCACGCGGATCACTTCGGATCGCTCGGCGAACTCTTCATCGGCGGCGGCATCATGGGCCGCCAAAAGCCGCTGCGCGTTTGGGGGCCGAGCGGCCCGGTGGAGGAACTGGGCACGGCGCACGCCATCGAGGGCATGCAGCAGATGTACAAATGGGACCTGGCGGGCCGCGTTGGCATGATCGACTTCCGGGGATTCCAGCTCGAGGTCAACGAGTTCGACTACAAGGGCGAGAACGCCGTGATCTACGACGAGAATGGCGTGGTGATACGGTCCTTCCCGGCAATTCACGCGATCGACGGGCCGGTGAGCTTCAGCTTGGAATGGGAGGGCCTGAAGTTCGTCTACGGCTCCGATTCCTATCCCAACAAGTGGTTCGTCGAGTACGCAAAGGACGCCGACATTGCCATCCATGAATGCTTTATCGCGGTGCCGGATCTGGTGCGGAAAATGCGCTTCACGCCGGAGCAAGCCTTGACGGTGGGCACCCAGATCCACACCGCGCCGGAAGCCTTCGGCAAGGTGATGGCGGAGGTGCAGCCGCGCATGGCCGTCGCCTATCACTTCTTCAAGGACTTTGACACCACCGCCGAGATCAACGACCGCATTCGCACCACCTACGACGGCCCGTTGAGTCTCGCCGAGGACTTCATGGTCTGGAACGTCACCAAGGACGACATTACCGTGCGCATGGCCGTGGTGGAGGAGGCTACGTGGGCGCCGCCGCTGACCGGCGAAGCTCAGCTTCCGGGTGAGAACGATCAGAAAAACTTCAGCGAAAACACCGGCGTCCCGGTGGAGCAGATGACCAATTCCGACTTCATCGCCGGCGGCCGCTGGACCCCCGTGGACGACGTCAACCGGGTCATCTACGAGGAGGCCAGCGAGGTGATCGGCCGGGAGTTCAAGTATCCCGGCGATGCGCAATAGGATGAACGGCTAAAGTCGGCTGCCACGCATCCGGCCAGCAGCGCGTTCGATTAAGGCCATGAAGTGACGGACGCAGTTGAAATTCGCGAAAGCCTTCCGGGCGATCTAGCAGCGATCGAAGAGGTCTATCGCGAGGCCTTTCCCGAGGAGGACCTGTTGCCTTTAGTGCGAGACTTGCTGCGGGAACCGCAAGCGACACTCTCCTTGGTGGCGAGCCTTGCATCCTCGCTGGCCGCCCACATCGTCTTCACGGACTGCGAGGCCCCAGGCGAACGCCCAGGCCACCTTGAGAAAGTCGCGCTGCTTGGGCCGCTCGCCGTCGCCCCCTCCGCGCAACGGCAGGGTATCGGCGGCGCTATCCTTCGCGAAGGGCTCAAACGATTGGAGCGCGCGGGCATCGCCCAGGTCTTCGTGCTGGGTGACCCTGCCTACTATCGGCGCTTTGGCTTCATGCCGGAGCGCGGCGTCGCGCCGCCCTATCCCCTTCCTGCACAATGGAAAGAGGCGTGGCAGTCGAAGCGATTGCTGGACGGAACGGCACCGCTGGGCGGCGAGCTTTCCGTGCCGCGGCCCTGGCGCCGCCCGGCGCTCTGGGCGCCCTGAACCCGGTTTACGGCGGGCCCCGCCTGACGCGGCGCTACGCCCTGGAGACCTCTGCTCCGATTTCCGCGCCCAATTCAATGGCGGAGGAGTAGACCGGAGACCTTTCGGGCCCCTCGAACACATCAAGGGCTATCCCCGATGGCTCTATGCGGAACAGAGCAGTTGCAAGCGTGTAGGACCGGCCGCTTTCTTCTTCGCCCCGGCAAAGAATTGGCAGGCGTTCGTTGGCGCGGTCGAACAGGATATCAAGTGGATCCTCGGTTTCGGCCAAGAGCGCTTGGGCTCTGGCTTGGCGCGCCGCCGTCGAGGGAGGCACGATTTGCGCCAAATCCGAAAACTCCCCGAATATGAGGTGGTTGGCATGAGCCATGGGCCCCAAGACCGGCTTCGCCACACACCCGCTCGCCGGGGCTTCCACCGAAACCAGCCGGTTCTCGCGCGCGGATGCAAGGTTATGATGGAAGCCCGCCGCTCTATCGGTTCTCCGCAGCCAACCAAGCGCCTCATCGAGCCTGCCAGAGGCTAGGACCGCGCGGCAGACCACGTGGCGTGCGATACCGACACTGAGATCATGCGGAGAGATATTATTGATCGCCTGCACCAGGCCCGCGTCGTTCATAGCGAAAGCATGTCCGGGCAGCATGCCGGGATAGCAAAACGCCGTGAAACCCAGCCCCCGGTCCGGCTCGACCCGGGCGATGAAGCCCTGCCCCGCCAGGTTCGCGCCACCATCCTCGTTATGGGCGATGGTCGCGGGCCGGGACGCAGCCGGCGGCAGCATGATCGAGGTGCAGCCCTCGCTGCCATGGCTGGGCGATGGCAGATCGCCGCGGCAGTTCCACAAGAAGATTTGCTCGAACGGGACTCCCGCCCCCTCGCCGATCCCTTCGATCTCTTCAATGAAGGCAGGGCAGGCATCCCGGCTCGCCGCCAAGATGGGTGCCACCCGGTCGCTTCCAAGCCAAGGCCGCAAGCCGAGGTAGCGCTCGCTCTCTAGCACCGACTCCCGGAAGGCCTTGCCACCCTCCTCGCCCAAGGCCCGGCCGATTTCGCGGTGAGAGCCGCGCGCCAGGATCGCACGCATCCGAGCCTCCCTTCAGTCAGCCAAGGAAAGCTTCAGGCGCGGCGCGCGGTGATAAGGGCCACGGGTACCGGCACCCGATAGCCCGCCCCTTCGGCGAAGCCACCGGCCACGGCGGAAGTGATTTGTGCCCTGATCGCCTCGATCACGGCCGGTGTCTGGCTCTTGATCAGCATCGCGGCGCCAACGGTGGCATTCAGAAAAATCTCGAAAAGCTCCTCGGGCGACGAGAGCTCCCAGGCTGGCGTCACGACCTCGTGCGCGGCCATCTCGAGGCCGGCCTCGGCCATCATCTGCCCTGCCGTCTCCGGGCGGGCGAAAGCGAAGAGGTCGGGCTGAGGCGGTGCGGCGGAGAAATCCGCGTGGGCCTTGATCGCTCCGAAGACCACTCCAAAAGCGGGCGACGCCTCGGGGCCGACCCAGGTCGCCATCACGAATGTTCCCTCGGGCTTCAAGACACGACGGATCTCGCCCAATGCCTTCGGTTGGTCAGGCAGGTGCATCATGCCGAAATTGCAAACCACCCCATCGAAGCGATCGTCCTCGAACGGAAGTGCGGCGGCGTCGCCTTGATGAAGCTCGGCGGCCGGCGCCACCTTGGCCGCCCGGGCCAGCATGTCCGGCGAGAAATCCAAACCGGTAACCTTTGCCCCCGCGTCGCTCAACATTCTCGTCAAGGTTCCTTGACCGCAACACAGATCGAGAACCTCTCGCCCAGTCTTCCCGACACGATCCACGATCGCGGCCCCGACTTCATCGGTGACCGGGCCGAAGAGCGAAACGTAAGCCTCGACGATGCTCGGGTTCGTCCAGCCACTGCGCTCGCGTTCCGCGAAAATCGAATAATCCTGCATTCCGACCTCGCTAAAGCGGTTTCCGATCAACAGCTAAGTCGAGCTGGCCCTCTCTTTCAAGAGGCAAAACCATCGCCCTGGGATATCCTGACACGCGCCTGGCGATAGGTGAGGCTGGCCCTCTCCAGATCGTAGCTCATGAGATCCTCGCCCAGAATCACAGGCCCCGGGAAATCCGCCGAGACTTCCGCGAGAAGCCGGTCCCGATCGGCGGCGGGCGGCGCGAAGTGAGTCAGCATCAAGGCCCCAACACCGGCCTCTCGCGCGATCTTCCCAACCTCCGCGGAGAGGGTGTGATAGCTCGCTACGCGCTCCACCGTCTCGGCCGACCTAACACCCGGGATGACCGGCATGTCCTGGTGCACGAAGACCTCGTGCAGCAGCAGGTCGGCTCCCTTCGCCGCCTCTACCACGGCAGGGCATCGCCGCGTGTCGCCGGACACAACCAGCCTTCGCCCCGCCGCTTCGCAATAAAAGCCGTAAGCATTCTTGACCGGCTCATGGCTGACCGCGAAGGCGTCGATCGCGAGGCCATCAAGCCGCAGGATTGGACCCTCCTCGAATTCAGTGACTTCCACCTCCAAGCCACTGGTAGAGGGCCGGCGCTCGTGCGCGATTCGCTGCTCGAGTTCGGGGCGCCAAAGCGCCATCAATCCTTCCACGTAGCCCCGGGTCCCACGTGGCCCGTGAACCCGCTGCGGCACCTCGCGCCCCTGATGCCAGGCGGAGATGATCAGCTGGAAAAGATCCACGATGTGGTCGCTGTGCAGGTGGGTCAAAACCAGCGCGTCGATCTCTCGCCCCGAGCTTCCAGCCTCCAGGAGGCGCTGCGTCACGCCAGAGCCGCAATCGATCAGCACCGAGCGATCGCCATGACGAACCAACTGCGAGGGTCCATAGCGTTCGGTGGAGACGGAGGGGCATCCAGTGCCAAGAAGCGTGAGGCGCATAGAGGTATCCCAGCCAAAGTTAATCAGGATGAAGCCGCCATGTGAGCGACGGTATACTCTGCCACCATATTTGGGCCCTTACGATAGACTCAGGTTTACGAAATGTTTGAATCCGCATTAATCGGGCGCAAGCTCGGCAAGAAGGAGTTCGAGGAAGTCGAACCCCGGCTGCGCACGGACCTGCTGCTCGCCCAGCTCGACCTCGCGGAGAAGCGCGACCGGGCAGTTATCCTGCTGATCGCCGGCATCGACGGCGCGGGCAAGGCGCGCGTCGCGCAACGCCTGCTCGAATGGCTCGATCCGCGGCACATCGCGACCAAGGCCTTCGATCTCCCGAACGAGGTCGAGCAGGGGTACCCACGAATGCAAAGATACTGGGCGGCCCTACCCGCCAAGGGTCGTATGTGCATCGTGTTCGGCTCCTGGTACCACCGCCCCCTCTACGAGCGGATTACCGGCAAACTGAGCAACGCCGACTTTCAGGAAGAGATGCATGCAATTGCCCATTTCGAGGCGATGCTGGCCAGCGAAGGCCAACTCATCCGCAAACTCTG
Source organism: Pelagibius litoralis (assembly GCA_029287455.1). GTDB lineage: Bacteria > Pseudomonadota > Alphaproteobacteria > Kiloniellales > DSM-21159 > JARFRB01. The sequence continues at coordinate 17,201 of JARFRB010000130.1, forward strand.
GCTCCACCTGCCGCGCAAGAAGCGCGAAAAGAACGGCAAGCTGGCGAAGCCCAAAGCGTCAGCGCGCGTCCGGATGCGCGAATGGGGCGACATCGGAAAGCTCGACTACGAGGTGGCGCGCGAGGCGGTGGAAACCATGTCGCGCATCACCAGCAGCGCTGTCGCCCCATGGGTCGTTATTCCTGGCGGCGATGCGAACTATCGCGACGTGCTGACCGGCCAAGTGCTTCTGGAATGCCTTAAGAGCCAGAAGAACTCCGCCGCCCCCAAAGCCGACATTGGGACTCGGGAGCCGGAGATCGAGGGCGTTAAGGCACCGACCATCTTCGATACCCTGGATTTCAAGAAATCGACGGAGATGGACGGGCTAAAAGCGCGATTGAAAACCCTGCAAACGCGCCTTCACGCGCTAACCCAGCAGTCCGCTTTCGCCCGGAAGGGTGTGGTCGCCGTATTCGAGGGCCAGGACGCGGCCGGCAAAGGTGGCTGCATTCGCCGCATGGTGCGCGTGCTGGATCCGCGTCTTTATCAGGTGCATTCGATCGCGGCACCTAGCGACGAAGAGCTCGCGCACCCCTATCTCTGGCGGTTCTGGCGCCGCATCCCGCCACGCGGCAAGCTTGCGATCTTCGACCGCTCCTGGTACGGGCGCGTGCTGGTGGAACGTGTGGAAGGGTTCTGCTCCCCGGCCGATTGGCAGCGCGCCTACCAAGAGATTGTCGACTTCGAGACCGAACTGGCCGAGGCCGGGCTCGTGGTCGTGAAGTTCTGGCTACAAATCAGTGAAGACGAGCAGCTCAGCCGGTTTCGCGAGCGCGAGCAGACTGCCTTCAAACGCTTCAAGATCACGGCGGAGGATTGGCGCAACCGGGAGCGCTGGCAAGACTATCAAGTCGCCGCGGCGGAGATGATCGACCGGACAAGCACGACCGTGGCGCCGTGGAGCGTGATCGCGGCTGAGGACAAGCGAAAAGCGCGCGTTGAAGTCCTGGAAACCCTCTGCGGCCGCCTCGCGAAGGCAAAGTGACCGGAGCCGGAAAGCCGGCTTACGGCATCACCGGGTGACGGGTGACTTTCTGTGAACCGGCGAAGGGAATCCGAAGCCGCGTGGACTCGGGGCGCGGACGGCCGAACTCGGTTCGCTTTGTCTCTCCGGCGCGATGTTTGCCCCCAAACCAAGCCCAGGCGCATCGAAGGCAACCAGGGATTTGGTCAAGCCCCCAAATTTCTCTTTCCAAATCCGCGCGCCGGGGAACAGCTCGCGCAATTCACCACCGCTCAGCAGCCTGATCGAATCAACCGCGCGCGTCGCTTCCTTGATTTCCGAGTATGGCCCCTCCCACCCGCAACGAAAGCGCCGGACAATGGCGATGCGCAGCTCCCGGGGCAACCACTGCCAGCCCGGCATAAGAAAATGCGGCTCGATGGGAAACCAGTAGTTCGGCGTCTGCACCCAATAGGCTTTCGCCACGCGCCGCGTTTCCTCGGCCATCTTCTTCTGTTTGTCGAAGGTGAAGAGGTGTTCGATCACGGAATTGCTGAAAGCTATATCGAACTGGTTGTCGGCGATTTCCGAAAGATCCGTCGCATCGCCGACACGCGCTTCGAAGTTCGCCTCCACCACCTGCGGCCCGCTAAGGTTCACCGTCGTGATGTGAACGTCCTCGCGGCCAATCCATCCTTGAGCCGCCCAAAATTCCCTCGTGCCGCCGATGTCGAGAATGTTCAACGGGCGCGGAAAACCGGCAATCAGCGCTTCGAATACTTGGAACCTTCGCGCACGCAGCCGACTCGCCATGGACAAAGGGTCGTGTATGTTCGTTTCACTGTAGAGACTGAGCATGAACCTGAAGCTTTGATGTTTCTTGTAAATCGTTAGAAGGCACTGTCCTTCAGGACGTATTCGCGAGACATCGAAACTTAGGAGAAATTCCGCCCGATAAGTTTTGACTATTGTGAGCTTCGGCGGCGGCTCATTTGTGCTATCGGTTTCTCTTTAGGGGTAGAAACTCCGACTCCTACGGCATAGGCCGTGCAAGACTTCAGGCAAATCCCGCCAGCACTGTCTTACCGACGGCACGCCCGCTTTCCTGCAGTGCATGGGCCGCGCGCAGATTGGCGGCGCAGATGCTGCCCCCCTCCCAGTTCGCCGGGGTGACGATCGCCCCCCGGTCGACGTGCTGGGAAACGCGGTTGAGCAAGCGGTGCTGCTCGATCAGATCCGGGGCGGCATGCATGGGGCGGGCGAACATGAACTCGAAATGCAGGGTCAACGCCTTGGGCTTGAGCTTGAGCGCGTCCAGCTCCGGCGGGTCATCCACCACCGCGATCGTGCCACGCGGCGCGATCAGGTCCACGATCTCGTCGAAATGCTTGTCAGTCGCGGTCAGGCTCGCGACGTAGCGGGGCCGAATGCCGAGCTCGTCCAGTTGGTCTTTCAAGCCGCAGCGGTGGTCCACAATATGATCCGCGCCCATGCGCCGGCACCAGTCGCGCGTCTCCTCCCGAGAAGCGGTCGCGATCACGGTCAGACCCGTCAGGGCCTTCGCCAGCTGGATCAGGATAGAGCCGACACCGCCGGCCCCACCGATAACGAGCAGCGCATCGTTCTCGCCATGCCCCTCCCGGACGCCCATGCCATCGAAGAGGAGCTCCCACGCCGTGATCGAGGTGAGCGGAAGCGCCGCGGCCTCCGCATGACCGAGGCTCGCCGGCTTCGGCCCGACGATCCGCTCATCGACGACATGGAGTTCGCTATTGGTCCCAGGGCGTCCAAGCGCACCGGCATAAAAAACCTCGTCGCCCGGCTTGAAATGAGCGACTTCGGGGCCGACCGCCTTGATGGTTCCGGAGGCATCCCAGCCCAGCACCTTGTGCCCGGCCTCGGGTTCCATGCGCATCCGCACCTTGGTATCGACGGGATTGACGGAAATTGCCTCGACTTCGACCAATAGATCGCGGGGACCGAGGTCGGAAGCGGTGTAGTCCGCCAATTCGATATCCTCGAGAGACGCCGGATCACTTACCGGTAAGCTCTTGGAGTAGCCAATGGCGCGCATGAATGCCGATCCTTTCTCCTTGGGGAAATGCCTAGGCAATCCTGGTCATTTCGAAGAGCGTGAATTGTTCGACGGCCCCCTGCGTCGCTTCCATGTAAGCAGCCAAGTGCGCGGCGTTCATGTGCGCTTGCCAAAGCTCCCGCGTCTCCCAATTCTCGAAAAACATGAAATGCGCGGGATCTTCGTTATCCCGATGCAAATCGTACTGCAAACAGCCTTGCTCCGCGCGGGTCGGAGCCACCAGTTTCTCGAGCTCGGCCTGGACCAAATCCTCCTTGCCCGGAGCGGCATGGATGTTCGCGACAATGGTGAGTGGCATTTTGTATCCCCTGGTCGTGGTCGGTTACAGGCAATACATTGCTAATAGCCGCCAAAACCGCAAGTAGGCACAAACTGGACACATAGGCACCGAATGGATACCAAAAGAACTAGGAGCCCAGAATGACCCCTCCTGTGCAAAAGCTCCCCGTCGAGACTGCCAACGGCGCGCGCGCGCAGCGTTTCGCGGCTTACGATTGTTCGAGCGGTTGCCCGGTAGAGGCAGCCTTGGAACTCATCGGCGGAAAGTGGAAGGGAGTCGCGCTCTTTCACCTGTCCGACGGCACTAAGCGTTTCAACGAACTGAAGCGCCTGGCCGGAACCGTGACGCAGCGCAGCTTAACCAAGCAATTGCGCGAACTCGAGGCGGACGGGTTGGTGAGCCGTACCGTCTATCCGGTCGTGCCACCGAAGGTGGAGTACGCTTTGACGAAAAAAGGCGAGTCGCTGATGCCCGTCCTAGTGGCGCTGCGAGATTGGGGCCAAAAGCATGCATTGGCAGATAGAAGCGCGAAGAAAGCTATTCATGATGGCGAGGACGCGAATTGAAGCCCTTCGCCAATCTTGCCGCCATTCTGGCCTTGCTTGCCTGTTGCGGCTGCGCGGCGGCGATCCCGGCGGCCACTGGATCCGCGCCGGTGGTTGGCCAGTTCATCGGGGAAGGAGAGGGCGATAGCTTCTGGCTCGCGAAGTATGACGGTGTGGTCAAGGCTGCTCTAGCTGCTGCGGAGCAGCTCTCCCTTACGATCGACAGCCAGGAAACCGAGGATGATAGCGTTGAACTACAGCTATCGGACGATACCGGCGCGCGCCTACGGGTCCGGATTCAGCGCCGAACGGAAACCGTGACGCGTGTGCAATTCGAGACAGTATCACGCGGAACGTCCGGCCTAAGCCGCCTCTTGGGGCGCCAGATGATCGACGAGCTTCACGACGCCAAAGGCTTCCTGGTGGATTGGTCGGAAGAAGAGGAAAAGCCCGCGCAATAGGGGCCGGGGCGCACCTTCGAGGCCCGCGAGGATCATCGCCGTTTAGGAATGCTTAACTAAGGAGGGTTTACCGCTATCGCGGCGAGCAAGCGCTTGTGCGAGGGGCGGAATGTCGGAATCACTCGGAAAACTCTCTTGGACGCAGAAGGTGCGGCTCTTCGCCGCCGCCTACCTTTTGCTTCTGAACGGCATCGGGCTTGGGTTTATCTTCCGGGAAGAATTGGAGCCCGTGGCCCAGGCGGCGAACATCATGGGCCAGGACCTGCTGACGCACCCGCTGACGACGGATTGGCGCTATGACGGGGGTTTCGGCCTCGAGGTTCTCGACCCCAGCGCCGCCGAAGGCCACCTTCTCGTTTCCGGTTTCTTCATGGACGAGGAAGCGGTGAGCCTGCGGCTCATCGACCTTTCCAGCGGCGAAACCTTGAAGGCCTGGACCCCCGATCCTTATGAAATCCGCGATCTGACGGACAGCACCCTGCAGACACCGGACCGTTTCGAGCCTCAAAGCCCCATTCCCATGGCCGACGGAGGCTTGATCTTCATCGACAACCAAGGGCCGCTTGTCCGCATCGACGCTTGCTCCCAGATCGTCTGGATCGCCGAGGGTCATCAACATCACTCCTTGGAGCTCGACCTGGAAGGCAATCTGATCGGGCCGAGCGTCGACCCCCCGCTACCCGCGCCCTACGAGAGCTTACGCAACGACAGTATCGCGCGCTTTTCCCTGGACGGCGACAAGCTCGAAAGCACCTCCGTGGCCCAAATCATGATCGACAACGGGCTTGAGCATCTGTTGAACGCCAACTTTCCCTATAACAAGGACGCCGTGCACCTGAACGATGTGGAGGTCGCGCGCCATGATGGGCCGTTCTGGCGAGTTGGGGACCTGGCGCTGAGTTTGCGGGTGATCAATCTGGTGATGATCTACCGCCCGTCCACCGGAGAGATCGTCTGGCACAGCGTCGGACCCTGGCAGAAACAGCACGACCCCGACTTCAACGCCGACGGCACGCTGAGCGTCTTCGGCAACGACACCATCGACGTGGAGCCCCGGCGCCTGATCAAGGGCCACAGCGATATCTATATCGTTGGGCGAGACAAAGTAATTCGCACACCCTATACGCAGGCAATGGCGGCTGCGCAGGTGGGAACGGAAACCCAGGGCCTTCTGGACATCCTGCCAAACGACGACGCCTACGTGGAGGAGACCGACCGGGGCCGGCTCGTGCGCATCGGCGCAGACGGCCTCAAATGGCGCTTCAACAACACCAACGGCAAATCCGCCGGCGTTTTGAACTGGAGCCGTCACTACCCGCCCGGCGAACTGCCGCAAGGCGCCCTGAAGCCTTGCAGGGCTGGTTAATCGGGGCCTTTCCCGATCCTCGCCATACTTCGGGCCTCCAGAAACCGAAGCCATGCATAATGGCGAACCACCCGTTACACCTGACAATCCAGAAGCTCACCCGGAAGAACGCCAGAGGGCAGCGCGTGACCAAATACCGCGCTTTCGTTCACGGCCGCGATTTGCCTAAGCCGATCACCGGTGTTTGGCCGAACATGTCGCAAGCTCGCGATTGGGGCCGGCAGTATCTCAGCAACCCCGAGCTCATCTTTCAGGCGGCCGACCCTCACACTTCGGCGTTCGAATGAGCGCCTGGGCGCCGTCAAGCTTCAGAAGCGGAGGATGGAGCGCGCTTGGTCAACGATCTCGCGCACAATCTCTGCCGCAGGCTGGACCCTTTTGACGAGGCCCACGCTCTGACCCGACCACATAGAGATCGCTTCTGCGTCGCCATTGAGCGCCACGTTTGCGGAG
>JARFRB010000074.1 GCA_029287455.1 Pelagibius litoralis
CCCCCCCCCCCCCCCCACCCCCCCGCGACTCGATTCGTCGGCAGCGTCAGATGTGTATAAGAGACAGGTGCGGCCGATAGGCGATTGGTCGATGTCGATGATCTTGTCGAGAAATTCCAGCCCCTCGATTTCGTCGTGGTCGGCCGGATGATCGCGCGCGTTATGCAGCCGCCGCGCCAAGGCCTTGTAAAGCGTCTCGATGATCAGCGTCGACTTGCCGCTGCCCGACACGCCGGTCACGCAGGTGAAGGTCCCCAGGGGAAATTCGGCATCCAACCCCTTGAGATTGTGCGCTCGAGCGCCGCGAACGACCACCCGCTGCCCTGGATGTCCCTGCCGGCGCTGGGCCGGCACCTCGATCTGGCGCATGCCGGTCAGGTATTGCCCCGTCAGGCTTTCGCTTGACTGCTCGATCTCGGCTGGCGTGCCGTAAGCCACGACCTGTCCGCCGTGCTGCCCCGCGCCTGGCCCCATGTCGATCACGTAGTCGGCCGAGCGGATGGCATCTTCGTCGTGCTCGACGACGATCACGGTGTTTCCAAGGTTGCGCAGTCGCTTCAAGGTCTCCAGCAGCCGCGCATTGTCCCGCTGATGCAAGCCAATGGACGGCTCGTCCAACACGTAGAGCACGCCGGTCAGACCTGACCCGATCTGGGAAGCAAGGCGAATCCGCTGGCTTTCCCCTCCGGACAACGTGGCCGAGGCCCGCGATAAGGTGAGATATGTCAGCCCCACGTCGTTCAGGAAGTCGAGCCGCTCGTTGATTTCCTTGAGAATGCGCGCGGCGATCTCGCGCTCCTTGGGCTTCAGCTTGTCCGCGAGCGTCTGGAACCAAGCAAGCGACTGCCCAACTGACATTCGGGCCACTTCACCGATGTGCAAGGCATCGATCTTGACGGCAAGCGCCTCGGGCTTCAGTCGGTTTCCTCCGCATGCTTCGCAAGGCCGGCTGGATTGAAAGCGGGAAATTTCGTCGCGCACCCAGTCGCTGTCGGTCTCCCGCCACCGGCGCTCCATATTGGGGACTACGCCTTCGAAAGCCTTCTGGGTCTCGTAGCTGCGCAGCCCATCATCATAGCGCATTGCCACCGCCGCGCCGCCGGTCCCGAAAAGGATGCCCCCACGGACCTCCTCCGGCAACTCGCGCCAGGGTTCATGCATGGAAACGCCGAAGTGCCTGGCCAGGCTTCGCAGGGTCTGATCGTAGTATTGGGAGCTTGAATTGGCCCAAGGCGCCACCGCTCCCTTGGCCAGCGCCAAGCGCTCGTTCGGAACCACCAAGGAGGGATCGACGTAGATTGTCGCCCCCAACCCGTCGCAGGTCGGGCAGGCGCCGAAGGGGTTGTTGAAGGAGAACAGCCTCGGCTCGATCTCATCAATGGTGAAGCCCGATACGGGGCAGGCGAAGCGCGCCGAGAAGACCGTCCGCTCCCCATTATCCGCGTTCTCTGCGAAGGCCAGGCCGTCGGTCAGCCCGAGCGCGGTTTCCAGTGAATCCGCCAGTCGGCTTTCCAGTCCAGGGCGCACCACCACACGGTCCACCACCACTTCGATATCGTGCTTGCGCTTTTTATCGAGGGCAGGGGCTTCGTCGATCTCCACGAGAGTGCCGTCGATCTTGACTCGCTGGAAACCGCGCTTCTGGAGGTCCAGCAACTCCTTGCGGTACTCGCCCTTGCGGCCGCGCACGATAGGGGCAAGCAGATAAAGCCGGGTGCCCTCGCTCATTTCCATGATGCGGTCGACCATCTGGCTGACCGTCTGGCTTTCGATCGGCAGGCCGGTGGCCGGGGAGTAGGGGACGCCGACGCGGGCGAAGAGCAGCCTAAGGTAATCGTATATTTCGGTTACAGTGCCGACCGTGGAGCGCGGGTTCTTCGATGTGGTCTTCTGTTCGATGGAAATCGCCGGCGACAGGCCCTCGATCGAGTCCACATCGGGCTTCTGCATTAATTCCAGGAATTGCCGGGCGTAGGCCGAGAGTGACTCCACGTAGCGCCGCTGCCCATCGTCATAGATTGTGTCAAAGGCAAGGGAGGACTTGCCCGAGCCGGACAACCCGGTGATCACCACCAAGCGGTCGCGCGGCAGAACCGCGTCCACGTTCTTCAGATTATGTTCGCGGGCGCCGCGAACGTCGATCTTGGGTCCGTCCAGGCCGGAAGGCATCGCTGCGTCTTAATCTGTCCGAGAATTACTGAGCACGGCTTCAATATGGTGGATCAACCGCCCGAAAGCGAGCCCCGACAGGCCGAGGCGCGGGCAATTGGCTGTGGGAAACCCCGGTCTTGCGTGGCTGGCAAGCCATGGGACGAAACGCTATGGTTTCTCCAAGGATTCGAAAAACGGTAACGCCACGGGAGCGGTCATGGCTGGCAGCATCAACAAGGTGATTTTAATCGGCAATCTGGGCCGGGACCCGGAAATCCGGACCATGCAGAACGGCGGAAGGGTGTGTAATCTCTCGCTCGCGACGTCGGAGACCTGGCGTGACAAGCAAAGTGGAGAGCGCCGCGAGAAGACCGAATGGCATCGTGTGGTGGTCTTCAACGACGCCCTAGTCACGGTATGCGAGCGCTACCTCCGGAAAGGCTCGAAAATCTATATCGAGGGCCAGATCGAGACGCGGAAGTACACGGATCAATCCGGCCAGGAGCGCTACACAACAGAGATCGTCCTCAGGCCCTACAGGGGCGAGCTCACCATGCTCGACGGCCGCGGCGAAGGCGGAGGGGGTGGCGACTACGGCGGCGGCGAACGCGACTACGGCTCGCCAGCTCAAGCCGAGCGGCGCGCGCCGGCCGCCGACGACCTGGACGACGATATCCCCTTCTAGGTCGCCTGACCCTTACCCCTGGCTGGCAGTCTAGGCGGCGCGCACTTCTTGCAGAAACCGCTCGACCTGACTGCGCAGTTCCTCGGCCCGGCCGGTCAGGTTTTCAGTTAGGGAGCCCAAGCTGTCCGAGGCGCTGCCAACGTCGTTGGTAAGCTGCGTGATCGCGGAGATACCTTCGGAGGATTCCTGCACGGCGGCCACGCCCATGACGCAGTGCCCACCTTCGACACAGTCCATGTCGGCGCCGATCGTCAGAAGCGTTTGAGCGTTCGCAGCCGCCGAAACCGGTGCGTAGTGGCCGGACATTCCAGTCGTCACGAACAAGGCCGCGACCGAACCGGCCTGGCCAACCGCGCCCACCTCAACCAATTGCGGCTTGAGGGTGAGCGAGCCGAGTTTCAGCCCGCCCGATAAAGTGCTTTCAAGCGCCTTGGCTTGTTCGACCGAAGCGCCGTTCCCGGGATCGAAAACGATGCCAAGACTGACGGTGCCGGCGGGCGGGGATTCCAAGAATCCGAGCGCACGCCCCACCACTTGGATATCCTTACCTATGTCCTGAGCCATGGCCGCCTCGGGAGGCCACAAGAACCCCAGGCAGAGGGCGAGAGCTATGGAAAGTCGAAGCATCTGAACGCACTCCAATCTTGCGGTCCTTCTCGTCCCGCGTGAATCGCCGCAAAGTCACGGCACATTGCTCAGGGCGCGGCTCACCAGCGCGAAAAACGTTTGTTTTCAGCGGAATCTTGATGCGCCATACTCATTCAGGGCGACTGCCCCAGCCTCCGCGGTGCGACCGGCTCAGCGACAGTGTGAAGCCATTGGCCCGATTAATTCGCGTTTAGCGAGAAAAGAATGGGGGCGAATTCTAAACAACGACTTACCGTTATAGGGGTTTTTACCGCCCATAACTCTACTATACCGATTGCTTTGGAATATCCTGGCGCTGAAGCCAGAACGCGCAATATTTGGAAAATGAAGGATAAATCCCGGCTATCCCGATATTGCGATCGAGGTGGGGTGGACGCCGTTTCGCGTCTTCGCCCGAGGCCGAAGCGCTAGGTCGCTCCTCGGGTTCTCCCTGGGCTTGATGTTGAGGCGCCGCCGGGGCAGGGCGGAACCCGATCACTGGGGTGGATCAGTGTCAGCTGTGGGTCAGCCTGGATTTGTTCGAGGCGCCCAATTCTGCTAGGAATATGGGTCACGGCGCGTATCGATTCGGCCAAGCGGGTGAGCGGGCAATCGGCTTGGCGAACAATTGAGTTCGGGCATCTAGTTGAGCGACATAGATCAGACACCTGACAATCAAGATGAAGATTTGGCACCGGATGCCGGGGGCTCCGGGTCCAATCGCGGTGGCGATCCGGGTTTCAGCGAGGGGGCGCCACCTGGCGACCGGGACGTAACGGTCGTCACCATCGAGGAGGAGATGCAGCGCTCCTACCTCGATTACGCGATGAGCGTGATCGTCTCGCGAGCCTTGCCGGATGTCTGCGACGGCCTGAAGCCAGTCCACCGGCGCATCCTCTACACGATGAAAAGCTTCGGATACGACTGGAACCAGGCGTATTCGAAATCGGCGCGCATCGTCGGTGACGTCATGGGTAACTTCCACCCACACGGCGACTCGGCGATCTACGACGCGATGGTTCGCATGGCGCAGGAGTTTTCCATGCGCCTGCCGTTCGTGAATGGCCAAGGCAACTTCGGCTCCATGGACGGCGATCCTCCGGCAGCGATGCGCTACACCGAGGCGCGCTTGACCCGCGCGGCAAGCGAATCCCTGCTCGAGGATATCGAGAAAGACACGGTCGACTTCGTTCCGAACTACGATGAGAAGAGCAAGGAACCGACGCTCCTGCCGGCGCGCATTCCGAACCTGCTGGCAAATGGTGCCGGCGGGATCGCGGTCGGCATGGCGACGAATATCCCGCCGCATAATTTGGGCGAGTTGATCGATCTTTGCTGCGCTTACCTCGACAATCCGGGTCTTACCGTTGATGAGATGATGGAAATCGTGCCGGCTCCGGACTTTCCGACCGGCGGCATCATTCTTGGGCGGGCAGGCGTGCGCTCGGCCTACCACACCGGCCGCGGCTCGATCATCATGCGCGGCCGCACGACGATCGAGGGGGACGGCAAGGACCGGGAATCCATCGTCATCACTGAGGTCCCATTCCAGGTCAACAAGGCGCGGATGTTGGAGCGCATCGCCGAAGTGGTGCGTGAGAAGATCGTCGAAGGAATTGCCGAGATCCGTGACGAATCCGACCGCCACGGACTGCGCGTGGTGGTGGACCTGAAGCGCGACGCCATGGCCGACGTGGTGCTGAACCAGCTCTACCGCTATTCGCCTCTGCAGACCTCTTTCGGCGTTAACATGCTGGCAATCAACGCAGGCCGGCCGGAGTTGCTCAGCCTGCGGGACGTGATCGTCGCCTTCATCAAATTCCGCGAAGACGTCGTCACCCGGCGAACCGTTCACGACTTGGGCAAGGCGCGAGAGCGGGCGCACGTCCTGGTCGGGCTTCTTATCGCGGTGGCCAGCATCGACGAGATCATCGCGACGATCCGGCGCTCGCCCGACCCTCAGGTAGCGCGCGAGGAGCTGATGTCCCGAGCCTGGCCGGCCGGGGACGTGGCGCCGCTGATTGCCTTGCTTGATGAGCCCGGCCAAGGCGTGGCTGAGGACGGCACCTACCGCCTCTCGGAAACTCAGGCGCGCGCGATCCTGGAATTGCGCTTGCAAAGGCTCACGGGGCTGGAGCGCGATAAGATCGGGGAGGAGCTCAAGGGCTGGGCCGAAAAGATCACGGATTTCCTGGAAATCCTTGGATCGCGAGAGCGGTTGACCGAGGTGATGCGGGCCGAGTTCCTGGAGGTGAAGGAGCGTTTCGCGACGCCTCGGCGCACCACCATCGAAGATGCCGAGTTCGAGCATGACATCGAGGATCTGATCCCACGCGAGGGCATGGTCGTCACGGTCACTCATGGCGGCTATATCAAGCGCGTCCCTCTATCCACCTACCGTGCGCAAAAGCGTGGCGGCAAGGGCCGGGCGGGCCTGTCCCTGCGAGAGGACGACTTCGTCAACCGCATCTTCGTCGGCGATACTCACACGCCGGTTCTGTTCTTTTCCTCCCGCGGCATGGTCTACAAGATGAAGGTCTACCGCCTGCCGCTTGGCGCCCCGCAGGCGCGCGGAAAGGCCTTGGTGAACATCCTGCCGCTGAGCGAGGGAGAGACCATCACCGCTTTCATGGCCCTTCCGGAAGACGAAAGCGCTTGGGAGGAGATGTACGTGATGTTCGCCACCACGGCCGGAACCGTGCGGCGCAACAAGCTTTCCGATTTCACCAACGTCATGGCCAACGGCAAGATTGCCATGAAGCTGGAAGAAAGCGACGGCCAACTGGTGGACGTGCTGACTTGTGGCCCGGACGACGATGTGCTGCTCGCCACGGCCGCCGGCAAGGCCATCCGCTTCCAGGTCGAGGACGTGCGGGTCTTCGCGGGACGCAATTCGGTGGGGGTCCGGGGAATTCGTCTGGCCGAGGACGACAGCGTGATCTCCATGTCGATCCTGCAGCGCAGTCAGGCAAGCAGCGAGGAGCGGGATGCTTATCTGCGCCATGCCAGCGCGCTGCGCCGGGCAGAGAGCGCGAACGGAGCGGATGAGGACTCTCCAGAGCCTTTGGCCGAGGACAACGCCACGCTTCTTCCGCCCGACCGGGTCGAGGAACTGGCCGCCAAAGAGGATTTCATCCTCTCGGTTGCCGAGGACGGTTTCGGCAAGCGCACTTCCGCCTACGAGTATCGGGTGACGGGCCGGGGCGGGCAGGGGATCGGCAACATGGATTTGACGCGTGGCGAGGGATCCACGCGGGTCATCGCTGCCTTCCCGGTCGTCCCTGGCGACGAGATCATGCTGATGACCGACGCGGGCAAGCTTATCCGCACCTCCGTCGACGATATCCGTATTGCCGGCCGCACCACCCGGGGCGTCACTCTGTTCAAGGTTGACGAAAGCGAACGGGTTGTCTCGGTCGCCCACCTCGCCGACCTCGAGCAAGCCGACGAGGAGGAAGAGGGCGAACTGGACGGCGCGGAGCCCGAGGACGAGGGGTCGGAAGCGGATGAGCCGGGGGACGAGGATTCGGGCACGGACGAGCCGGATGGCGCGTGACCCGACGTTCGGTCACGGCACTTGGGCTTTTCAGCGGAATAGAACTTCTTTATGACTCCCGCGCGGGGTATGGGTGCGCGGGTTTGGCAGGTGAATCGGCGGCCGTCACACGACCGGAAGCTATGAAGCTTTGCGGCAAAGGACTTGCAGCGAGGTAGCGGACGATGAGCCAAGTTGAAAGTCGCGGCCCCCTGGTCGGCGTTTATCCCGGAACGTTCGATCCGATAACCCTGGGTCACATGGACATCATCCATCGCGCCACCAAGGTTGTTGACCATCTCATTGTCGCGGTCGCGCGCAATGCCGGCAAAGCCCCGTTGTTCGCCAGCGCCGAAAGGGTAGAGATGGTGCGGGAAGAACTGGCTCAAATGGACACCAACGGCGTGAAGGTTGAGGTCCGCGACTTCGATAATTTGCTGATGCATTTCTGTCAGCGGATCGGCGCGCGGGTCATCGTGCGCGGCTTACGAGCCGTGTCGGACTTCGAGTACGAGTTTCAGATGGCTGGGATGAACGCCCGGCTGGACCCGGGGATCGAGACGGTCTTCCTCATGGCCTCAGAGCGCCAGCAGTTCATCTCCTCTCGCTTCGTCAAGGAGATTGGGCGCTTGGGCGGCGACATCTCGAGCTTCGTTAGCCCCCGCGTCGCCGACCGCCTGACCGCCAGCTTTAGCGGCGAGCCCATGCCTTGAAAGGGGCGTCACACCGCTTGACCCTGACTTTCGGCTGCGACTATGGTCGCGCTCGTTTTGGGGGCCCGTAGCTCAGCGGTAGAGCGGCTGACTTTTAATCAGTAGGTCGAAGGTTCGATCCCTTCCGGGCTCACCAATAACTCCAATAAGTTAGCCAAACACTGGCGCTGCATCGCGTTTAGTTAGCAACCTATTAGCAACCAACACGCTGCTTTGCGGGGTAGGTTGAGCTCTGTTTGCGGCGATCCCGAAAAGCGTCTCACCGATCAGGCGGGTTGGAGATCTTCCTCTCCGAGGCCCTCAGACAACCTCATCAGCCAGTCTTCGTGAGACGGTTTCTCGTCCTCGGTGACATGAGAAGCTGAGAGCCTGGGATGGCAATAGGGCAGGGCGGCCTTCGCGGCAGCCATGCGCACTCCCTTCGCCTCATTCTCGTCCCGCATGATGCCCAGCAGGAACTCAAGGGGCGTGATGCCGCCTTTTAAAGCCTGCTTGGAAGCCTCTTCCTGCAGCCGCGTGCGCCGATTTTTTGCACCTTTGGGCCTACCGGCTCCCGATCGGAATCCGCCTCTCGCCATCTCGCCAATCCGTTTGATATTTTCGGCAAGTTTATCAAAAAAATAAGCGATTCCAAAATCTTAGATGGCGGGCCAGATCGAGATTAACCGATGTTCTCCTTAGTTCCAAGCGAATTGCCAGAGGGACTCCTAACT
>JARFRB010000092.1 GCA_029287455.1 Pelagibius litoralis
ACAACACGGCCGACCTTGGTGAATGGCCGGAGCTGTTGCCCCCGAGCGAGGAGACCAGCCACGACGTAGACTCCTGGGCCGCGTGGCCTGCTCTTGCTCCCCTGCTGGACCGCCGCCTCGCTCTGGGCTGCGTGCGCCACGGCCATGGCGATTTGCACCTCGCCAACGTCGTTTTGTGGAAGGGGCGTCCGACGCCCTTCGATTGCATCGAATTCGATTTGCGCTTCGCCGCTGGTGACGTGGCCTACGACTTGGCATTTCTGCTGATGGATCTGGATTCACGGGGCCTGCGGGGCTTCGCCAACCTGGCCATGAGCCGTTTCTTCGGGCGGGCTGGCGGGGTGGAGATTTTGGCGGCCTTGCCCTTGATGCTGGCGCTGCGCGCGGCGATCCGGGCGAAAGTCGCGGCACCGGCGATCGGCACTCAATCCTCGCCGGAGGAGGCCGAGAAGCTGCGGCGAAGCGCCCTGGCCTTCTTCGCGGCGGCGCGAGGCTATCTGAAGCCGGTGCCGTCCCGCCTGATAGCGGTCGGCGGCTTGTCGGGCAGCGGAAAATCCACTCTTGGGCGCGCCTTGGCGCCTGGCCTGGGGCGGGCGCCGGGCGCTCTGCACCTGCGCAGCGACGTTTTGCGCAAGCGCCTGTTCGCGGTCCCGCCCGAGACCCCGCTGCCGCCCGAAGCCTATCGGGCGGATGTCTCCGCGCGGGTCTACGCCCTGATGGGGGAGGAGGCGGAGACAGCTCTAGCGGCCGGTCAAGCGGTGATCGTGGACGCGGTCTTCGCGCGAGAGGAGGAGCGCGAGGCGGTCGCGAAGCTCGCCGCCCGCCAAGGTGTCGCATTCACCGGCTTCTGGCTCGACGCACCGGCGGAGGTGCTGAAGCGGCGTGCTGGTGAGAGAACTGGAGATGCGTCCGATGCCACACCCCAGGTCGTGGAGCGGCAACTCGGCTACGAAACCGGAAACATCGACTGGATTCGCTTGGACTCATCCGCCGGCGCCGAGGAAGTGGCAAGACAGGCGGAAGAGCGGCTCTAGATTACTCTTGCGGAGGGGCCGCCGGCGCCACCAGGTCCCGGTAGGCATGCCAGGTCGCGTGCCCTATGAGCGGAAGCGTGATGATCAAGCCGAAATAGAAGGTCGCAAGGCCTGCCGCCGTGAACAAGGCGATCAAAGCCGCCCAGACGAGCATGGGCCAGAGGTTATGGCGCACGGCCTCCACGCTGGTCGCGATGGCGAGGATGACATTGACCTCCCGGTCCATCAGCATCGGCACCGAGATTGCGCTGATCGCGAAGGCCAGAACCGACAAGAACGCTCCCACGATGGTTCCCGTCAAGAGGAAGGGGATCGAACTGGCCGAGAAGAAAACATCGTTCACGAAGGTTTCCGGGTTCGGCGGGTTGTCGGCGAAGAACAGCATGAAGATCAAAAAGGCAAGCCGCATCCAGGCGATGAACAACAGCAGCAAGGCAACGCCCATCAGCGTTATTTGGCCGAAGTTCCGGGTCCAGGCCGTGAGCGCCAGCCGCATGCTGACCGGTTCGCCTTCTTCCAGCCGTCGGCTCGTCTCATAAAGGCCGACCGCCAGCACCGGGGCCAGCAGCAGGAAACCGCCGGTGAGGGGCAGCACCGCGTAAAACGACTCGAACGACCAGATCACCGCCAGCAAGACGAAGCCGCAGATCGTGAAGATGGCCGCGTAGCCGATGCCCACGCTGGGCGCGGCGCGCAAATCGCTCCAGCCCTTGGCGAGCCAGACCCAGGGCCGGTCCGCCTTGATGCGATTGATTTGGGGCAGGGGCTCGCTAAAGACCGGAACCGTCTCGTCGCTCATCGTCGCTTCTCCCGCCCTCTTCGTGGCTCTGCAAGCCAAGTTGCTCAGACAAGTTTGCCCACACGCGAACCTGGGCGCAAGCGACGCCCACTGTCCGAGACTCTATGTCTGGACCCTACGACGCTTCGCGGCATTGATTCAGATCAATGAGAGATTCCGCCAGTTCGGGCTTTCTGTGTGTCGAAGTTGGAGTCGATCGCGAAGCGCGGGGCGCCCGGCCGCGAGCCGAGGCCTTAGCGCTCGCTTCGAGTGAGGGTCGGCTACCGATCGCGCGAGGGACCGCAAGGGAAGGGGGCTTTCATGGCCGAGAGTCTGGCGGCGGGACGGGTCGATACGTCCGAAAGCTACGTCGAGCACACGGTGCGCCTGCTCGTGATAGCGACCATGTTCTGGGGCGTGATCGGCTTCTTGATCGGCGTGATCATCGCCTTCCAGCTGGCCTTTCCCGTGTTGAACTTTGCCGAATGGGCCACCTTCGGCCGCTTGCGCCCGGTCCATACCTCCGGCGTGATCTTCGGATTCGGCGGCAATGCCTTGATCGCCACATCGTTCTACGTGGTGCAGCGCACCTGCCGGGCCCGGCTGTTCATGGGCGAGGAGGGGGCTTTCTTCGTCTTCTTGGGCTATCAGCTTTTCCTGGTGATGGCGGCCTGGGGTTATATCAACGGCATCAGCCAGGGCCGCGAGTACGCCGAGCCCGAGTGGTACGTGGACCTCTGGCTCACCATCGTTTGGGTCGTCTACTTGCTGGTCTTCCTTGGCACTCTGATGAAGCGCAAGGAACCGCACATCTACGTGGCGAATTGGTTCTATCTAGCCTTCATCGTCACCGTCGCCATGCTGCACATCGTAAACAATCTGGCGGTGCCCGTTTCCTTCCTGGGCACGAAGAGCTATTCGCTCTTCTCCGGCGTGCAGGATGCCTTGACGCAGTGGTGGTACGGCCACAACGCGGTGGGATTCTTTCTGACCGCCGGCTTCCTCGGCATCATGTACTATTTCATTCCCAAGCAAGCCGAGCGGCCGGTCTATTCCTACCGCCTGTCGATCATCCATTTCTGGGCGCTGATCTTTCTCTACATCTGGGCTGGGCCGCACCATCTGCACTACACGGCACTGCCGGATTGGGCGCAGACCCTGGGCATGACCTTCTCAATCATGCTGTGGATGCCCTCCTGGGGCGGCATGATCAACGGTATCATGACCCTGTCGGGCGCTTGGGACAAACTGCGGGTGGACCCGGTGCTGCGCTTCCTGGTGGTCTCGGTCGCCTTCTATGGCATGAGCACGTTCGAGGGGCCGGTGATGTCGATCAAGCCGGTCAACGCGCTCAGCCACTACACCGACTGGACAATCGGCCATGTCCACTCCGGCGCGTTAGGCTGGGTGGCCTTCATCTCCTTTGGCGCGGTCTACTTCCTGGTGCCGAAGCTGTGGGGTGCCCGCCGCCTCTATTCCCTGAAGCTGGTCAGCTATCACTTCTGGATCTCCACCATCGGCATCGTGCTCTACATCACGGCCATGTGGATCAGCGGTGTCATGCAAGGTCTGATGTGGCGGTCCTACGATCAGCTCGGCTTCCTGCAGTATTCCTTCGTCGAGACTGTCGAGGCGATGCATCCTTTCTACGTGATCCGCGCACTGGGCGGGGTCCTCTTCCTGCTCGGCTCGCTGATCATGGTCTACAACCTGGTACGCACGGCGCGGCACGAGACCCGGGCGGAAAAGATACCCGTCCTGCGCACGCGCGTGCCGGCGCGGCCCTCCACGGCCGGGCAACCGGCGGAATAGGCGGAGATCGAGCTATGGACGGGAGCTGGCCATGAACTGGAGTTGGCACGGCAGAATCGAGAAAAACAGCATCCTGATGCTGGTTCTGGTGCTGATCACCGTCTCGATCGGCGGCTTGGTGGAGATCGTTCCGCTCTACACGATTGAGAGCACGATCGAGCGAGTAGAGGGTGTCAGGCCTTATTCTCCCTTGGAGCTGGCCGGCCGCAACATCTACATCCGCGAGGGCTGCTATACCTGCCACTCTCAGCAGATCCGGCCCTTCCGGGACGAGATCGAGCGCTACGGCCATTACAGCCTGGCCGCTGAATCCATGTACGACCATCCCTTCCAATGGGGGTCGAAGCGAACGGGCCCCGACCTTGCGCGGGTCGGGGGCAAATACTCGAACGATTGGCACGTGGCCCACCTGGTCGAGCCCAAGGCCCTTGTGCCGGAGTCGATCATGCCGCCCTATCCGGCCTTGCTGGAGCGGAACATCGGGAGCAACGACATGGTGGGCGATCTCTTGGCGAATCGTGCCGTCGGCGTTCCCTACACCGACGAGATGATCGAGAACGCCATGGCCGATCTGCGCGCCCAAGCCGACCCGGATGGTGACCACGAAGCGCTTCTGGCGCGCTACCCCAAGGCGGCGGTCGGCGATTTCGACGGTCAGCCGGGCCGGGTGACGGAGATGGACGCGATGGTCGCCTATCTGCAGATCTTGGGGCGGATGGTGGATTTCGAGAAGGTCCAGCCCGCGGACTTGGTGCAATGAGACCGCGGTCGGGATGATGCGGGGAAGCGGGTGATGGGGGAAATCTTCGAGAACCTCCGGGCCCTCTGGGTCGTTTGGTTGATGTTGCTGTTTGTCGGCATCGTCGTTTGGGTCTACTGGCCCAGCCGGCGGCGCCGGGCGGAAATGCAAGACCGCGCGAATATTCCTTTCCGCGACGAGCAGCCGCGGGCCGAGGCGGGGTCGGACGACACCGGTTCGGCGGGCGACAAGAAGGACAGCTAGAGATGCCCACGAAGATCGAGAAGGACAGCGTCACCGGAACCGAGACCACCGGCCACGAGTGGGACGGCATCAAGGAAC
The DNA here is from genome assembly GCA_029287455.1 of Pelagibius litoralis. GTDB lineage: Bacteria > Pseudomonadota > Alphaproteobacteria > Kiloniellales > DSM-21159 > JARFRB01. The sequence continues at coordinate 4,706 of JARFRB010000092.1, forward strand.
TCAACAATCCCCTGCCGAAATGGTGGCTCTATACCTTCTACGCGACGATTGTCTGGTCGATCATTTACTTTGTGCTGTATCCCTCGGTGCCGCTGGTCACGACCTACATGCGCGGGGCGCTCGATTGGAGCAGCCGGGTTGAATTGACGGAGAAGATGACAGAGGCGGCCGGGCGTCAGGCCGTGTTTCTGCATGGAATTCGCGATTCCAGCTTGGAAGAGATCCTCGCTGATCCGCAGCTTTTGAGTTTCGCCCGTACGGGCGGGGCAGCTGCCTTTGCCACTAACTGCGCCTCTTGCCATGGCGCGGGCGGCGCCGGGTTGAGCGGCGGCTATCCAGTTCTGGCCGATGACGACTGGCTGTGGGGTGGGGCGGCGGAGGATATCTACGCCACCTTGCTCCACGGCATCCGTTGGGACGAGAGCGAGGATACGCGGTTTAGCGAGATGCCCGCTTTCGGCGACGGCATTCTGGAGCGCGAGCAGGTCGCGCAGGTCGCCGATTATGTGCTGTCGCTTTCCGGCGTCGAGGGCGGAGATCCCGACAGCATCACGGCCGGCGAAACGGTCTACGTGGAAAACTGCGCGGCCTGTCATGGCGACTCCGGCGAGGGGATCATGGAAGGCGGGGCGCCGCGCCTCAACGACCAGATCTGGCTCTATGGCGGGGAGCGCGATCAGGTGATCGCCCAGATCGGCCGGCCCAAGCATGGCGTCATGCCGGCCTGGCTCGGGCGCCTCGACGACAACACCATAAAGATGCTCACCGTTTACGTGCACAGTCTGGGTGGCGGCCAGTAGCGCCTCCCTTCCAACACCGGCACGAACCTACGGTTTTCCGGCTTCGCCGGCCTTGGCTCACCGCGCGTCAGCCCTACCTACAAAAGGGTTCGAAGCGCGCGGGAGAGCGATATGATCAGGGCTGGAATAATCATGCTGCTTGGTCTCTGGGCCTCTGCTTGCGCCGCCTCGGCGGATAGCTATTCCAGCGAGCACTACGAGCTGCGGCTGGTTCCCGTGGCGGAAGGCTTGGACACCCCCTGGGGCCTGGCCTTTCTGCCGGACGGGGCGATGCTCGTCACCGAGCGCGACGGGCCGATCCGCGTCGTCGGGGCGGATGGCGTCATCGGCGAGCCCCTGGCCGGAACCCCCGAAGTTTATGATTCCGGGCAGGGCGGCATGCTCGACGTTGCGGTGGATCCGAACTTCGCGGAAACCGGCCTGATCTATTTCTCCTACTCCGAGCCAGGCGGCGACGGCGCCGGCACGGCCGTGGCGCGTGCCAACTTGGACCGGGCCGGAAACCGCGTCGAAGACCTGGAGGTCATCTTCCGGCAAGCGCCCAAGAGCTCCGGCGGGCGCCATTTCGGCTCGCGTCTGGCCTTCGCCCCGGATGGCAGCCTGTTCATCACGCTCGGCGATAGGGGGCAGCGGGACCGGGTTCAGGATTTCAGCATCAACCGGGGCCAGGTGATCCGCCTTTGGCCGGATGGGTCCATCCCCGAGGACAATCCCTTCGTCGGCGTGGAGGGGCACCGGCCCGAGGTTTGGTCCCACGGCCACCGCAATCCGCAAGGCGCGGCCATTCACCCCGAGACCGGGGCGCTTTGGATCCACGAGCACGGCGCGCGCGGCGGGGACGAGATCAACAAGCCGGAAGCGGGCTTGAACTATGGCTGGCCGGTAATCTCCTACGGGCGACACTACTCGGGCGACCGGATCGGCGCCGGCACCGAGAAGGAGGGCCTGGAACAGCCCCTTTACTACTGGGATCCCTCAATCGCGCCTTCGGGGATGGCCTTCTACAACGGCGACCGCTACGAGGCCTGGCAGGGCGATCTTTTCGTCGGCGCGCTGAAGTATCGCTTGCTCGCCCGCTTGGAGCTGGATGGCGAGCGCGTCGTCAAGGAAGAGCGGCTTCTCGAGCGGTTCGACGAGCGCATCCGCGACGTCCGCCAGGGGCCGGACGGCTTCCTCTATATCGTCACGGATTCCGGTGACGGCGGGGTCTACCGCCTGGAGGTCGTGGGGCCCTGAAGGCCTGAAAGCCCAGGGAGACTCGCGGGATAACGGGGTGTTCTTCTCTTCGTCTATTACTTCGTAAATCGTGCCGCCGCGGAGGCGAGCAGCCGCTCCGCCTCGGCGCTGATGTCGGACATGATAGTTTCCGCCGGCTCCACCGACCGGATGAGATCGACAGCCTCTCCAGCGATCAGAACACGGGTCGATAGGTCGTCCGGATCGGAGGCGTCGTAGGCCGCCCTGGCATCCTCCGCCCGGGCCTTTAGGCCCTCGATATTGTCGTGCCATTGATCCAGCACCGTGTTGCGCACAACACGCCCCGTGTAGTGCCATGGCCAATCCACCCCGCGCAGAACATCGAAGACCTTCGAGCGAACGGTGTTGTCGCCCCGGGCCTCGACGATCGCGGACTTTGCGATTTCGGATCCTTGTGCTTCCGTGCAGGCCCAGAAGCGCGTGCCCAGCATGACACCATCGGCTCCGAGCATCAGCGCCGCCGCGAGCCCGCGCCCGTCGGCGATACCGCCCGCGGCAAGGACGATGGCGTCGCCGCCAGCCAAATCCCGAACCGCGGGAAGAAGGCTCATCAGGCCGCGATCCATGCCGTGTCCGCCGCCTTCTTGTCCCTGAGCCACGATGACGTCCACACTGGCTTTCAAGGCTTGCTCGGCGTGCGCAAGCCGCTGCACTTGCCAAATCGTAGGAATTCCGCGTTCTTGCGCCGCCGAGATCAGGTCCTCGGCGTCCCCGAAGGAGACCATGAAGGCTGCGGGATCATGCGCCAGAGCCCGTTCGACCGCGGCGGGATTGCGCTGAGCGCTCCATGTTATGAAGCCCACGCCGACCCGTTGATTGCCCGCGGCTTGAAACGCCCGCTCCACCCAATCCGGATCGCCGTATCCGCCGCCGATTACGCCCAAGCCGCCGGCCGCGGACACAGCCGCGGCGAGTTCTCCCCCGGCGACTTTATCCATTGGGGCCAACATGATCGGATGTCGAAGGTCGAATGTGCGAGTGAACGCCGTTTCGATCGTCATAATTTTCCCTCCTTCGTTGCGAGGAAAACCCCGAACAGAATGACCCCGATACCGATGAGCCGCGTGATATCGATAGGTCGCCGCGGCACGCCGAACCACCCGAAGTGATCCAGAGCCGCAGCCGCGATCATTTGGCCGAGAAGGATGAAGAACACCGCGTTGCCAATACCAAAGCGTGGAACCAGCCAGGTGATCGAGAGGACGTAGGCCGCGATGAAGACGCCTCCGAAATAGAAAACGCTCAGCGGCGGCAAAGTGAGGTTGGGGGCATTGCCCGCCCGACCGACGAGGAAGGCCGCGAGGGCAATTGCCGAACCTAATAGAAAGAGGGTGAGACCAGCCGCGGCGGGCGACCCCATTCGCGCCGCAAGTCCCGCGTTCAGGGTCGCGCCGATCGGAATACCAAGCCCAACGACAAGCGCGATAGTCGCATTCAGGAGTGACGAGCTCATTATTCTGTTCCCTTGCACGTAAAGCGCGCTCAAGCTTCGCGATGCTGAATGTACGACCGTCCGTCCGGGGAGGCGGTGCCGAGAAAGGTGGAGCGCCGTCACCTAAGGAATTGGGTGAGGTCATCCATGATCGTCACACCCCAGCGACCGCTTTCGGAGAGGTGCCGCTTGCGCTCGCGCGACCCCAGTTGCTCCTGCATGGATTTAACGGAGCGGGCGAATGCGAGGTCCGTTGTGAGGCCCGTGTGTGTTTCCGGCTCGATCATGTCCACATACTAGCCGGGAATGTGATTCGAAAAAAATGATTGTTCCAGGAATTTATAATCTCTAATAATGATGAAATGAATTCCGGAACCCCAATCGATGTGACGCTCCTCCACACGTTCCGAGCGGTTGTCGAGGAAGGCAGTTTTTCGGCGGCCGGAGCTCGTTTGAACTGTGTTCAGTCCAATGTGACCGCGCGGATCAAACGGCTGGAGGGCCGGCTCGGGGCGCGGCTTCTCGAGCGTGGGCGCGGCGGCGCCAAAACGACACCCTTCGGGGCGCTGACCTATGACCGTGTTTCGGAAGCTCTGGATGGTCTGTCCAATATGGAAAACGACCTGCGGGAAGCAGCGGGAAGTTCAAGTGTCCTGAGGCTGGGCGCGATGGAGACAACCGCTGCGGCCCGCCTGCCGAAGGTTCTTGCCAGCCTTCGGCAACGATGCCCGAAAGCTCAAGTGTCCTTGAAGACAGCCCCGACCGGTCCGCTCCTTGATCTTGTGTGGCGGCACGAGCTCGACGCGGCCTTCGTCGCGGGCCCAATCGACAAGGATCGCTTCCACGGCGTTCGCGCGTTCAACGAAGAACTGGTCGCGCTTTGGCGATCCGAGACCGCGGGCGACGACGGCGAGGTCTCGGATTTGCCCGAGTTGGGCCTGCCGCTGCTCGCTTTTCCGGAAGGGTGCAGCTATCGGGGCAGCGCTCAGGCCTGGCTGAGGTCGGCCGGGCGCGCCGATGTCTCCGTCACGGAAATGGGGTCTCTGGACGCGATCATTGGCTGCGCCGCCGCCGGGATGGGGCTTTCGGTCGTGCCCCGTGCCGCCGCGGACAGATCGCCGGAAGCCGCCCAAATGCAATCCTACGCGCTGCCAAAGGCGTTTGGGGACGTGAAGACTTTCCTTATCTGGAGATACGACCGCGAGCCGGGGCAGACGCTTTCTCGCCTCATCCAGATTCTGCGGTCGTAGTTCACCATGGGCGGAGTTGCTTCCGCTGAAACGCTTCGCTGCAAAATCAGCCGTTAACGAAGATTGCCTCGCGCCGCGGTTTCAAGCACACTCCATGGTGTGCGGCTTGCCCTGATCCGAGGCGCTGGGCCGTGCGTCTTACGGGCAGATACAAAAAAAGCGGAAGGGGAGCATCCACCATGCGCAAGAGTCTTTTGACCTTGGTCGCCGTTTTCGTTCTCACGTTACCCAACCTGGCGCAGGCGCAAAGCATCATCGAGCAAGTCACCAAGGCTTGCGAGAATGAGGTCCAGACATACTGCAGCCAGGTGACACCGGGTGAGGGACGTTTGCTGTCCTGTTTCTATGCCCATGAGGACAAGCTGTCGGTGCAGTGCATTAACGCGCTCTACGATGGCATGGCGGCCTTGGAGCGCGCCGTGGAAGCGATATCCTACGTGGCCAACCAATGCCGCGATGACATCGATACGATCTGCGGCGAAACCGTTCCAGGCGAAGGACGCATCGCGACCTGCCTGCTGGACAACAAATCTAAAGTGAGCGCGCCCTGCAGCATGGCCATCGACGAGGTTGGGCTGGCCAACAAGTAGCCCCAAGCGGAACTGCTGTAGCGTTTGAATAGTTTTGGGAGGCGGAGTTTAGCCCGGTGCCTGGGCTTTCCCGCCTTCCGTTCTCATCCGAAATCCAATATGAACGGGGAGACCGGACAGATGAGCGACCTATCCGCCATGGCGCGGCCGATGCAGTATCTTGATAAAGCTCTCAATGGCTTACGGGACCTTGGTCTGGTCAAGGATGAAGCGGGGGAGGCCCCGATCACAGCCCTGCTCGATCAGATCGTCGGCCTGGACGAGAGCAAGGTGACGGTGATCGCCCGCACCCTTAGCCAGATGTCGGTCTTCAACGAAGTGGTGCGCGAGCAGATTGGCGCCATGGAGATCGGCGAACGCTACGAGGATATCGCGAACGCCTTCGATTCCATCCGCGACGACGCGCGCGGCATGGTCAAGCAGATGGACGATGGCAAGATCGACACCTTAGAGCGTTTGTCGAATGTATGGCAGAAGGTCACCCGTGGCGACATCGCCACGCGCTTCGACAAGATCAAGGACACCTACCTTGAGGTCTCGCGGGACACCAAGGATCAGATCGAGCGTGAGCAGGTGATCCTGGACGCCTACCGCGATTTCCGCGGCGCCCTCAAGGAGTCCGAGGTCATGGCTCTAGAGGTGCTCGAACTGGCCGAAGGCAAGCTCGCCGCCGCGAAGAAGAAGGTGGACGAGGCCGTCACGGCGGTGAACGCCGCGGCCGAGGCCGAACCGGTCGAACGGGCGCGCTTGGAAATGGCGCGCGATGAAGCGGTGCGCGCGCTCCAGGAGGAAGAGGGCCGCTACCAGATCGCCAAGGACCTCAGCGACAATTTGACCGTTGGCTACAACACCTCCGAGGTGATCATGGCGCGGCTGATGCAGACCACGAACGCCAAAGAGCGGGTCTATCAGCAGTCGGTGAGCTTCTTCTCGACCAACGAATCCGTCCTGACCGCCTTGACCGCCTCATTCACCGGCATGCATGGGCTGCACGAAAGCACCCAGACTCTCAACCGCATGAAGGAGGGGATCAGCGAAAGCCTGGAGACCTTGTCCGAGGTTGGCGGAAAAATTCAAGAAGAGGCGCTAAAGGCCGGATATGGGCCGACAATTCGCGCTGATGCGGTGCGCAAGCTTGTGGATTCCGTGGTGAACTACCAGGAGCGCTCGCGAGGCATCATCGAGCAGATGCGCGAGGAGAGCACCCGCAATTCGCAAGAGATTCGCCAGGCCGTGGAAGATGGCAAGCAACGCATGGCGCGCTTGGTCGAGGACGGGAAGGCGCTCGTCAATGCCTGAGACGGCGGCGCCGTCGTCTGGGTCCGGACCTTCTGGATCCGATCCGGGCGGTGCGGGCAAGAAGCCACCGCTTGACGATGTCATGCTCGCCATGGATGTCGTCGACACGCTGCGCTACGCGGACAGCTTGGTGGAGCGTGAACTCTCCTCGGACGAGCGGGACCGCCAGCTGAAGGAGCGGTTGAGGAAGATTTACGAGTCCCAAGGGCTCGAGGTCACGGACCGTATCCTCGACGAAGGTGTCGCGGCGCTTCGCGAGGATCGCTTTGTTTACGATCCGCCGAAGAGCGGCGGCGGGCGTTGGCTGGCCATGCTGTGGGTGCGGCGGGGAACCTGGGGCAAGGGGGCCCTCATCGCGCTAGCCATCCTCGCTGTGTGTGTGGGCGGGTACTATTTCGGCGTGAAGTTGCCGGAAGAGCGCCGGATCGCCGGGCAGGTGGAGGCGCTGACCGTCACCCTGCCCAAGCTCATCGAGGATGAAGTCAACAGGGTCAGGGCTGTCTCGCAGGTTCCCGAGGCCGTCTCCCGCGCCGAAGGTTTGGCGCGCGAAGGTTTGGCGGCCGCCGAAGCCGGCGACGCCGAGGCTGCGAGAGCCAAGGCGGAGGCACTTTCGGACCTGCGCAATCAATTGGAGCAGGCCTACACGATCCGGGTCGTTTCACGGCCGGGAGAGCCCAGCGGTGTCTACCGGATTCCTGACGCGAACCCGGACGCCCGCAATTACTATCTGATTGTCGAGGCAATTGGCCCTGAGGGCGGCGCTTTGACCGTCCCGGTGGTCAGTGAGGAGACCGGCGCGACCCAGCTTGCCAATATCTGGGGCGTGCGTGTCGAGGAAGGTGTCTACAACGCGGTCGCGGCGGACAAGCAGGACGACGGGATCATTCAGCGTAACGTGCTGGGCGAGAAACAGCGTGGCCGGCTTGAGCCGGATTACGCAGTGCCCGTTCAAGGCGGCGCGATATTGGAGTGGTGAGCGGACCATGCTAAGCGGGCTTGAAGTCCTGGGCTCATTCGACGAATTAGCCAGGCAATCGGCTGGGGAGAGCGAAGCAGTCGACCGGGAGCTTTCGGACCTGACCCGCCGCTTGGTGGAATTGCGGGAAAGCGAAGCAGGCGTTTACCGGACGCTTGCGCGCCTCAGGGTTGGCGATATCGCCGATGGTGCCCTGTCGCGCGAACTGGACGCGGCGGAGCGGCAAGCCCGGAGCCTCCTCTCAGAGCGTTCTGACGCGACGCGCGAGCTCGACGGGCGGCTCAACGATGCCGAGGCCGATCGTGTGAACCTTCTGGCCGAGCGGCGCGCGCTGGATGCCAAGGAGGACGAATCCGCCGAGGCGGCGGAAGCGGCGGAGGCCGCGGCGATGCAGGTCCTGGCGGAAACCCAGGAGTATAAGGATGCAGCCGCCGCCGCGGAGAAGGCAGAGAAAGTGGCCCGCCACGCCGAAGAGAAGGCCGAGTTCGCGCGGCGCGACCGCGAGACAAAGGGCAAGCCCTACGAGGACGATCCACTTTTCATGTATCTATGGAAGCGCGGCTATGGAACGTCCGACTATGACGCGGGCTTCATAGCGCGCTTTTTTGACCGGCGCGTGGCGCGTTTGATCGATTACGAGACGGCTCGGCGAAACTACGCCATGCTGTTGGAGATCCCAAAACGGCTGAGTGAGCACGCCGAGCGGCAGCGCGTGCTTGCCGACGAAGCGGCCGAGCGGGTGGAAGAGATGCAGCAGGCGGCGGCCGATGCCGGGGATGCCGGTGAAAAGCGCGCTCTGCTCGATAGCTTGCGTGAGAAGATCGCCGACCTGGACTCGAAACTCGAGGCGCTTGAGGCTAGGCGCGATGCGCTTCTGGAAGAAAGGGATGAGCAAACCCGCGGCGAGGATCCTCACACGCGCGAGGCGCTGAGCTTGATTGAAGCGGCCCTAAAGCGCAAAGACCTCGGGGACCTCAGGGAAAGCGCGCTGCGTACGCCCTTGCCGGAAGACGACACCCTGGTGGACAAGCTGCGCGATATCGAGCGGGAAGAGAGCGAGATCCGCGAAGAGGTGGAAAAGCAAAAGAAATTGCAAGCCGAGCAGCGGAAGCGCCAGCGTGAACTCGAAGGCTTGCGGCGCGAGTACCGTCAGCGCGGCTATGCCAATCAGCCGCTCGATTTTGGAAACATGGGAATGCTGAGCATCCTGCTTGGTGAAGTCTTGAACGGCCGCATGTCTCGCGACGGGCTCTGGGATCAACTCGAGCGCCGCCGCAGGGTTCGCGTTCCGGGAAGCTTAGGAGGCGGCCGCCCCAGACGGTCAGGCGGCATGCGCATGCCCCGAATGCCGCGCGGAGGCTTTGGAGGCGGCTTTGGCTCCCGCCGCTCTGGCGGCGGCGGGTTCCGGACCGGCGGAAGCTTCTAGGTCCGCAGGCGGAACCGCGCGGCCCGGCGGGTGGCGGCTATTTCCGGGCCATTGCGCGCAGTTAGCCGAGCCGAGCCGTCACACGGCCACCGTCGCCGTAACGCCGAGCCGCCGGTGGATCTCCGCGACCATATCGCTGGTGAGGCCTAGCCCTCGGGCAAGTGCCCTGAGGTAGGTCTTCTCCGCATCGGTATCCACTTCAATCGCCAGAAGCGAGGCGGCGTAGGCTTGCACGCCCGTATCCTTGTCCGGCACGGCCCGGATCAAGCCATCCAGATCTATGGGGCGGCGGAGCTGGTCGAGGATGTAGTCGCGCGCCTCTTGGTCGGCGCCGACTTCGTTTAGGCGTTGACTGAGGCGGCTCAATTCCTCGCCGTCCACGACCCCGTCGGCCTTCATAGCATTGACGATCGCAAGCAGCAGAACGTCCGCGCGGTCTTGCAGGATCTTCTCCTCGCGGGTGTCTTCCGGCTCGCGCAGGCCAAGCGGTAGGTCCCTGGCGGCCGGCGCCGCTCCTTGCGGGTTCTGGTCCTTCGTCATGACGGAGTAGGCGAGACTGCCGAGCAGCGCCAGGGCACCGCCGCCCAGCGCACCTTTCATGGCGCCACTGCCGCCGCCGAGGAAGGCGCCGGCAAGCGCGGCGAGACCGCCAATGGCAAGGGGATTTCCCTGCTTCACCGACCGCGTGGCGCCGCCCAGCATCTCCTGTGCCTTACCCCCGAGACCGCTGAGGCCGAGGTTGCCGAGAATGCTGCCGCCGCTCCCCGCACCGCCGAGCAATTGCCCAAGGATGTCGTTGGCACCGCCCAAGCCTTCTTCGCTCATCGCGTGACGAACGCGGGTCTCGCCGGAGCGAGTTGCTCCTGCCTGCAACAAGCTGCCCAATAGATCTTGCGTATTGATCATTGTCTCTTTCTCCCGCATGTAGTGCCCTGATCGGTCTCGCGCCGCGGGCGGAGGGAAAATTAAGTGAGGCGGGGGATGCGCAGCACCTGACCCGGATAGATCTTGTCAGGGTCTTTCAGCATCGGCTTATTGGCTTCGAAGATTCTTGTGTACTTGCTGCCGTCCCCGTAGTTGGTCTCGGCGATCTTCCAAAGTGTGTCGCCGGAGGCCACGGTGTGAAAGATTGCTTCTGGCTCGGGGTTCGTGACCTCTATGCTCTCCTCGACCTCGGAGACCCCAGCCACGTTGCCCACCGCCAAGACGATCTTTTCCTTGGTCTCCTGGTCGGCTGCCGTCCCGGAAACGCGGACCTTCTCCCCTTCGACGGAGACTTCAAGGTCTTCGCTATCGAGGCCCAAGTCGGCGACCTGCTGCTTCAGGGCTTCGGACTCGGACTCCTTCTCGCCGCCACCGATCCCCAGCATCTCGCCCGCCGATTTCACGAAACTGAACAGACCCATACCCACCTCCTCGGTTCTCCAAATGCAGAAAATCTTGGCCGCTTGTTTGCCAAACAGCGTTCGGCGCGGCCAAGCCGCACCAACCAATAGGATACTGATGTAGGTCGTTTTTCGACTTGATCAAAGTGAAGAGTCAATGACTCGCGCCCGATCGCGCGCGCTTGCCATGGAGAGGAAGGCGGCGTGGCTCCACGCTAAGTCCTTGGCGGAGGTCTGCTGGCCCGTCGCGGGGTCGAATTGTTCGGAAAGCTGGCCCTCGGTACCAACGGTCTTTCTCGCGAACGCCAGGATCGCGTCGCCTTTAGCGAAGGCCCGGCCCCAGACCCGCCGTCTTCCTTCGGCGGCGAGGGCGCCGGTCTCGTCGAAAAGAACGCCGGTTTCCGCGCCCAATAGTTCATCGAGGAAGTCGCGGTTTTCGCTCACCCTGCGCAAAGCCCCGCCGGCGGCAGTGAGTTCCGCCAGCTTGTAGTGAAACTCCGCGGCCGCGAAAGTCGTGATGTACCAGGCGCCACCGCCGGCATAGACATCGCCCGGATAGCGCCCGGCGGCGAATCCGGCGCTGTCGGGCGGGATCGCGAAGGCTTGGCGATAATGCGCTTCAAGTCGCCCGACGGTCGCTTGCACGCGAGGGTCCAGCACACTGTGAGGACCCCCCGGAAACTCCACGTGTAGGACTGCCAGAATCGCCGCCATGTCGAGATCGTTTCCTCGCCCGTGGGCGGGATTGTCGTTGGACTGCCCGATGCCGTGAGCGAGGTAGTGGCCGTCCTGCGCCGACCAAAGGCCGCCCAGTTCCTCCAAAAGAGCCGTTGCCTCCGCCGCGCAGGCTTGGCCGAATTCGCTCAGCCCCTCCGCTTCGGCGAGCCCCTGCCCAAGACGCAAGGCCGCGCATTGGACAAGACAGGTGTCATAGTGGCGGCCAAGGCGCTCTTCCCAAAGGTCGTAGCCTTGGGCTCGGGCCTGTGCCAAGACGGACCTCACGTCGTGCCAAAGAAGCCGTTGCATGGCCTGTTCGGCGAGGGACCCGTGGGGGCGGGGCCGAAGGTGATGGATTTGGCGCAGGTGGCGATCCACGGCAAGCGCGCGCAGGGCCGGGCCGTCGTGCTGCGGGCGTGCCCAAAGTTGCCGGTCCAAGGTGCCGTCCGGGTTGAAGCGGACCTCGCCATCGACAGCCGCCCCATGAACTTTGGCCAAATCCTCGGGCGGGCGCAGGAACTTGCGAACCTTCGGCGCGACCGCCGAGTCGTCCCAGGTGCTTGCTGCCTTGCGCCCGTCGAGCCGGGTCAGGTCCAGGCTGAAGCGCACGAAATTCTCGAAGCGCCGGACCCAGGGTGTGGCGGCACCACGTTCCACCACAAGCGCGGTCGCCGCACCCATAATCAAGGCCGAGTCCCTCAGCCAATGGAAGAAATAGTCCGGCTCCGGATCCCAGTTCGCCAGGCGGGTCGAGGCCACGACCGAGCCGGGGCGGGGGACGACGCGTTGCCCGAAATCCGGGCGGTGCTTCACGATGTTCGTCGCCGAGACCGCCCGGCCCATCTCCTTGGCCGAAACCACGCGCTGCCGCGCGATCCAGGTCTCGAGGCCCAATTCGCCGCCGGGGTCAGACGAGGGCCGGCTCATGGAACTCCAGCTTGCGAAGACCTTCACGGATTTCGGGGGCGGTCATGAAATGCTTCCAAAGCAATCCGCTGCGGAAGTTTTCGACCATCACAACAATAGGTCCTTGATCGATGGCAAGATGGGTGGGGGCGTACCAATCGTGGGTCTCGCTGAAGGCATCGATCAATCCGAAACGGCCCCAAAGCCGCGGGTCCGCGGAGAAGCGGCGTAGTGCCGCGAGTGACTGCTCGGGCAGATAGGGAACGCTCGCCACCGCCGCCGTGGGGGAGATCACACCCTTATCGCGGTCCGGCGCGTGGGCCGTGTAGCCGTCGACGGTGTCGCTCGCGGTCAGGCCCCAGCAATCGGGGCCATAGCCCAAGTACCCGTTCGGATTTTCCTGGCAATGCCTGTAGTTGATGAGGGCGTGCGCCTGGTTCTGCTGCCAGTAATTGGCATAGCGGTCCTCCAGGCCGCGGGGGTCGAGGCCCATGAAGGAATAATGGGTAAAGAACAGCGGCCCGCCGTACTCGGGCCCTAGGGGCAGCGTAACCCCATAGTAATCCTTACCATTGAGGAACTCGTGCCCGGTTGCCCAGCCGGTGTGGTAGGCCTCGGGCGGAATCGCGTGACGGGGTGCGGCCACGGCCAGAAGATAGGTGATCAGGCATTCGTTCCAGCCGCGCACCAGGAAGTTCATCTTCCATTCATGGCGTGGGCTCCAATGCCAATAGAGCTGGGTCGTGCCGCCACGCAGGAACCAATCCCATTCCACCTCGTGCCAGAGTTTATCGATGGCGGCCCGCAGCTCCGTCTCGGCCCGGTGCGTGCCGTCGAAGTACTGGCGGGCGGCCAGCAGGCCCTGGATCAGAAGCGACGTCTCGACCAGGTCCGCCCCGTCGTCGAGCTCGCCGAAGGCAATGGCCTTACCGGTCTTGCCATCCATGAAATGGGGGAAGGCCCCGTGGAAGCGTTCGGCGTTCGCTAGGAAGTCGAGGCTGTTGGCGATGTGGGAAACCGCGTCGCCGCGTCCGATCCAACCGCGTTCGATCGCCACCAGCATGGCCATCACCCCGAAGCCGGAGCCGCCGATCGCCATGGTGTCGTCGCCCGGGTCGTCCGGCCCCCGGCTGCGGTCACGGGCGAGGCCCGAGACCGGATGGGCGAAATCCCAGAAATAGCGGAAGCACTCGCGCTGCGCCCGTTCCAGCAGGGCCTCGTCGTCCGGGTGGAGTTCGCTCACGGCGCTCGCGGTCATTTTTGGACCTCCTCCAATGTGGGTTTGTCATGATCCGATTTCATAATTTCTGTACCGATCCCATTGGGAACGCGGGTTAAATGAAGATTGCGAATGCGCTGTCCCTCTTCGGAGGCCCAGGCCCGCCGGGCAACGCTCAGCACGGTGGTATCCTTCAGTTCGTCCTCAAAGATCGACCAGACGACTTCACGCTGATCCTCTTCCAAGGCGCTGGCCGCGTCGTCGACGAAGACCCATTGTGGTGCGTGCAGCAGAAGCCGGGCGAAGGCGATGCGCTGCTGCTGGTCCAAGGAAAGCTCGCGGTCCCAGCGCCGGTCCTCGTCCAAGGCCGGAACCAAATTCGGCAAGCCCACGCGCTCCAAGCAAAATGCCTCCCGCGTTTCGTCGAAGACCTCCGGCGAGGCGGGGTAGGAGAGGGCGGCGCGCAAGCTTCCCGGCGGTACGTAGGGGCGCTGCGGCATGAACATCATCTGATTGGCAGGCGGCAGCCAGATGGTGCCCTCGCCGGACGCCCAGAGCCCCGCCATGGCGCGCAGCAGCGTGGATTTGCCCGCGCCCGCCTCGCCATGGACAACCACGTGCTCGCCATGGCCGATCTCTATCACCTTCTCGTCCAAGGTGGCCTCTCCGTTGGGAAGCAGGATCTTCAAGTTGTCGAACTTGAGCAGGCCGTCGGGATGTTCCACCACGCGAATGCGTTTGCGTCCCTCCTCGATGGTCTCCAGCGACAGCAGGGTCTCGCGCAGGTTCTCCACGCGCAGCAAGGTTGCGCGCCATTCGGCGATGCGCTGGAAGTTGTCCACGAACCAGCGCAAGGCTTGCTGCACCTGGTTGAAGCCGCCCACCACCATCATGAGCTGGCCGAGCGACAGGTCACCCCCGAAGTAGCCGGGGGCCGCCACCAAGATGGGCACGACGATCGCAAGCCATCCGTACCCGGAGGTGACCCAGGTCAGGCGCGCCAGGCCGGAGACGATCCGGCGCAAGCTGGTGACAAGCACGCCGAGGGTATTAACGAGCCGGCGCTTTTCATCCGATTCCCCCGCGTAGAACGAGATGGCCTCGATGCTCTCGTTGACGCGGACCAGGGAGAAGCGCAGATCGGCCTCGCGGCTGTACCGGTCGTTGTTTAGAGCGATCAGCGGGCGACCGACCTTCCAAGTCAGCCATGATCCCGCCAAGGCGTAGGTCAACGCGCACCAAACCATGTAGCCGGGAATGTGAAGGCTCGACTCCCCGAAATGCAGCGTGACATCGCGCGACAGGACCCAAAGCACGCCGATAAAGCTGCCGAGCAGCAGGGTCGCCTGCGCCAGGCCGACGCCCAGCTCGGCGGTAAGCTCGGTCAAATGGCGCGTGTCTTCCTGGATCCGCTGATCCGGATTGACGCCGATCTCCCCGGCGAAGGCCAGGCGGTAAGCGCGCTTCGGGTTGAGCCAGATGCCAAGCAGGTCACGCGTCAGCCACTCGCGCAGCTGCACCTTCAAGGTTTCCCCTAGCCAGGTCTGGGCAACAACCAAGGTCAAGAGCACGCCGACAATCGCCAGGAAGACCACAATCTGCCAGCCAAAGGCGCCAAGGTCGCGCTGGGCGATCGCGTCGTAGAAATCGCCGTGCCAGTAGTTCAGGCGAATTTGGCCGACCGCGTTCGCGATCACCACCGCCAGCACTGCAAGCGCAAGCAGCAGCACCCGGCGCCAGGAATCGGACGCACGAAGCGCGCGCGCAAGCCTCAGGAACTGCGCGAGGGCGGGACTATGGCCACCGGCCGCGGAAGCGGGCATTCATGGTCTCCGATCGAGCGACCACATTTTTGTGACGACGGCTCGGAGCCATCGACAAGATGCACCGGAATTAGGGTAAGTTTGCCATGCGGTAAACCCTACGATGATGTGGAAAAGATGAGCCCAAACTCTTCTCCATCCGATGATCCCGTCCTGAAATTGCTCTCTCGCATGACCTTGGCTGAGAAGGTTGGGCAGCTGAACATGGTCACCGCGCACATGGCCGACACGGGGCCGGGGATGGCGCCGCTCGATCTCGACGCGGTGCGGCGCGGTGAGGTGGGCAGCGTCTTCAATCTCTGGGGAGCGGAGAACACGGCGCGGGTTCAGCGGGTCGCCGTGGAAGAAACGCGCCTTGGAATTCCGCTGTTCTTTGGCTTCGACGTCGTGCACGGGCATCGAACCTTGTTTCCCGTGCCGATCGCCGAGGCCTGTGCCTTCGACCCTGATCTTTGGCAGAGGACGGCGGTTCATGCGGCGCGGGAAACCTCGGCGGACGGGGTGGATTTGACCTTCGCGCCGATGCTGGACGTGTCACGCGATCCGCGCTGGGGGCGCATGGTCGAAAGCCCGGGCGAGGACGCTTGGCTGGGTATGCGCTTTGCCGAGGCCAAGGTCAGGGGCTTTCAAGGCGATGACATTGCCTCGCCACACGCGGTGGCGGCCACGGCCAAGCACTTCGCCGGCTACGCGGCATCCATCGCCGGCCGCGACTACGCGACGGTCGAACTTTCAGAGCGAACCTTCCGGGAAATTCACCTTCCGCCCTTCCAATCCGCGCTGGCCGCCGGGGTCGCCGCCATCATGCCCGCCTTCACGGACTATTCCGCCGTACCCCTGACCGGCAACGCAGCGATTTTGGGGGATCTGCTACGCCAGTCTTGGGGGTTCGACGGTGTGATTCTGAGCGATTACGGGGCGATTGCGGAGTTGGTACCCCATGGTGTTGCCGCTGACTTGCAAGACGCCGCGACCGTCGCCCTGCACGCCGGCGTCGATATCGACATGATGGGTAACGCCTATCTCTCCGGCCTCGAGGCAGCGGTCGAGCACGGGAAGGTTTCCATTGATCTCGTGGACACGGCCGTGGTGCGGGTGCTGCGTTTGAAGCACGCCCTCGGCTTGCTCGACGATCCCTTCCGGCGCATGGGCGAGAACGGGACTTGGGAAGCCATCGCAAGCAAGGGGCGTGACCTCGCAAGGGACGCGGCCCGCCGCTCCGCCGTGTTGCTTACAAATCGGTCCGGCACTCTGCCGCTGGCATCAAGCGGGGGGCCGATTGTCGTGGCGGGGCCCTTGGCGAATGCGTGGCGGGAGATGGCGGGTCCTTGGGCCGGAGCGGTCGACTTGGAACAGAACGTCTCGCTCGCCTTCGGCTTGGAGCAAGCCTTGCCCGGCCGCGAGCTGCGGTTCCCGTCGGAGGACGAACACGGCGCGGCCATGGCGGATGCTGAAACCATCGTTCTGTGCCTTGGTGAAACCGCGGAAATGAGCGGCGAGGCGACGAGCCGCACAAAGCTTGATCTCGACGAGGATCAAAGGCGGCTATTCGACTTTGCCGCCGGGACCGGCCGGCCCCTTGTGGTCGTGCTATTTTGCGGGCGCCCCTTGACTGTGCCCTGGATATTCGAGCGCGCCGACGCGGTGGTCGCCGCCTGGTTTCTCGGCAGCGAGGCGGGGAACGCTCTGGCCGATGTCTTGACCGGCGCCTGGAATCCCTCGGGCCGGCTATCCGTTTCCTGGCCGAGAGACGTCGGGCAGATCCCGATCTTCTATGGGCAGCGCCCGTCCGGGCGGCCGCTGGGCGTAGACCCGAAGTACAGCAGCCGCTACATCGATTCGCCGAACGACCCGCAGTTTGTCTTTGGTCACGGCTTGTCCTACACGGCCTTCGAGATGAGTGATCTCCGGCTTTCGGCTACAAACCTCAAGGTGGGCGAGAGCCTTGAAGTCAGCGTCGATCTCCGTAATTCCGGTGACCGGGCGGGCGAGCAAACTCTCATGGTTTTTCTGCGTGACCCGGTTGCCAGCGTCTCGCGGCCCTTGCTCGAACTCAGGGGCTTCGCCAGCGTCTTCCTGGAGCCGGGCGATTCCGAGAGCGTGAGCTGGACGCTTGGACCGGAAGCCTTCGAAGGCCTGGACGCCGGTATGCGGCGGACCATCGAGCCCGGTGTCTTCGAGGTTTTCGTAGGCCCCTGCGCCGACGTGGAGCAGCTGTTGAAAGTTTCGATCTCTATTGAGGAAAAAACAATAAACTAATGAAAATCAATAAAACTCATATAAGTTAAGAGTCATTTGGCATCGCCGCTCACCCGAAGAGTTAGCTCGAAAATACCCTGGCCCCCTCGGCGCCAGTGGCTAGTCTCGGAGCATCAGCGCTGTTCATTCTCCGGGAAGGAACCGCCGCCCTGGGACGCCGGGGGGCGGTTTTTTCTTGGCCGAAACCCGGGTGGACAAATCGCCTATCGGCGGAGAAGATCCCCGCGACCCGCAGTTGACGGAATCTCCCTGGGGGAAGACGGCAAGACATGTATACGCTCCATTGGCATCCCATGGCCTCGTCATACGCCCCTATGGCCATGCTCGAGGAAATCGGTGAACCCTACGAAGCGCGACGGGTCGATTACGAAGGCGGTGAGAACCAATCGCCCAGCTACTTGAGAGTCCAGCCCCTGGGATTGATTCCCGCGCTCGGTTTTGCCGATGGCGGATCCATGTTCGAGTCGGCGGCGATCCTCCTCTTCCTTTGTGACCGTCACCGGCGGGCCGACCTAGCGCCGGGCGTTGAGGAGCCGGAGCGGGCGGCGTTCTTACAGTGGCTGTTCTTTCTCTCGGACACGCTCTATCCGGCCTACAACCACTACTACCGCCCTCAGAAATACACGACCGATCCGTCGGGAACGGCGGCGATTGGCGAGGCGGCGCGCGCGGCCTTTACCCACCACTGGGGCATCCTGGAAGATCGCTTGAGGGCCGAGGGGCCATGGCTGCTAGGCAAGCGGTTTTCCGCCTGCGACATCTATATGCACATGATCTCTTCTTGGGACGACGACCCGGCAGCACTCTACGCGGCCTTTCCCAGGCTGCGCGACGTGGCGGCCGGTGTGATGCAGCGCCCGGCCTGTCGAAAGGCCTTCGACCGCCACAAGTACAAGAGTGGCCTGGAGCCAGCCTGACCGTTCGGCGTCGCCAAGCTTGGGATCATGGATGTGGGTCGCCCCGGACCCGTTCCAGACAGGGATTGTCCTCGTCGCCGCTGGAACCACCAACAAAGGGTAATAGGGAGCCGAGGAAGTTGATCGGCGACACCAGCGTGTCGGACACCACGCGGCGGGCGGCACCTCCACCCACTTCGATATCCGGGCTCGAAAGCGGGCCGACGAGTGAGAACGAGGTGGTGGATTCGATCAAGCGGCGCCGTTTCGGCCTGGGCTCGAACTGCAGGTCGAGCATTTCTTTCTTGAGATCGATCGAGCCGGTTCCGGTCACCTGAACGTTGTCCGTATCGATGAGGAAGCTGTCGGTCTTGGCCACGCCCTGATCCAGAGTGAAGTGCGCGATCAGGCAATTCAGCCTGGAGTATCCGCGCCGGCGGGATTCGGACAGCATCCAAGACCAGATGTTGACGCCGGTCAGATCGAGCAGACTGGTGAGGACGCGCCCATTGGCCACCGCGACGTCGAATTGCCCGGTCGCGCTGGAAGCCAGATCGCGCGCTGAGTTGCCGCTCGCGCTCAATGCGGTCTGAACATCGACCGTGCCGTTCAGAGGAGCATCCACCCGGGTTTGCGAAAGGAGCCTGTCGAGATTGATGTTATCGCCAAGGAAGTTCAAGCGGACCGTCGGCGTTTCCCGTGAGGCGTCGATGTGCAAGTCCGTGGAGGCATTTCCGCCCACGAAAAGGACCTCCATGGGGGTTACGTCGAGCACGCCTTGCTTCAAATTGATCGATCCCCGCACACGCTGGATGTCGATCTCCACGCCACGGATTTGGGCCAGCCTGATACGCAGGGCGAGATCGAATTCGCGCAATGCCTCCAGACCGAGCGGGGTGTCGGTGAATACGCGCTCATCAGCGTCTCTTTTTGTTTGGGCGAGTGCGGAGTAATCGGCTTCCTCCGGCTCCAGCCCAAGGTCGTCCAAGTAAAAAGCATCGGTGGAAAGATCGCCCGAGAGAATTGGTCGCTCGCCCTCGAGCCTACCGGAGAGCTTGCCGGTCAACTTTGACTTGCCGATGGTCATGTCGCCGTCGAAGTTGAAGTTCTCGTCGCGGCCATCCAGGGCGCCGACAAAACGTAAAGCCCGCGACGGGCCGCCTTCGCCGCCGAATTCTTCGACCACGAGGGAAACGTCGGGTACGCGAAGATCGAGATCGAAATCCAAGCCGTCGCGTTTCTGGATGTCGCTCATCACGCCCCTGACGGACAGCTCCAGAAGTTCCGTGTGCTTGAGCCCGCCTTCTAGCCTGTCGATCCCCAAGGCTCCGTCGTCGTCGGAAATATCGAAGCGGCCGTAGAGAGTGCCGAGCCGGTCGGACTCTGGCGCGTTCTTGATGATCTGGTGCGGCCTGCTTTCGAAAGTGCCTGATAATCGGACCATTTGAAGCGTGAACAGGTCGCCGACGCTTCCGGTAACGTCCAAGGCCTTGACCTCTCCCTGACCGATCGTTCCCCTGAGATCACGCAGGGCCAAGGCGCTTTCGTTGCCCGAGATCGTCGCCCGCGCGTCGATCGGGCCAAGCTCTTCGAATTCGAGGCCGGTCAGGTCGAAGAGAGGTGCGCTTTCCGGTGCGCTGACCGCGATGTCGAGAACAATGCCCGAGATATCGGTTTTCGGAGCGAAGTCGAGCCGCGCGATGCCGCCGTCCGCCTTGACAGCAAGCTTAGCGGGTCCTTTGGCGGACAAGCTGGCGTCGGTCAGAGCGAGCGAGTTCTCGGTGCCGGTTACCCGGACGGGCCCGGAAATACCAGTCAGCTCGGGAAGCTCGTCGCTTAACAGAGGCTCGAAGATGCGCGACGAAGGGATCGCCAGCCTTGCTTGGAGATCCAGGCTGGAAATCACCGGATCCGCGTCGGGGCGCAGAGCCCCTACGTTGCCTGAAGCGGTGAGGATTGGACTCTCTTCCTGCCCGATCCTGAGATCGATATCGGCGACCGCCAGCGCGTCCAGCTTGCCCGAAAGGCGTCCGGATAGGCGGCCCGGCCCCAGGTTCGTCAGAACTTGGGCCACTTCGGCGCTGCGCTGGTCGTCCAGGCGCCGGCCGAGCTCGCGTTCGATCTCCCGCAAGAGCTCTTCGCTGGCCAAGCCACTGGTGGGCAGCTTGCGCGCGCGCTCGAAAGCCTCGATTGCCGCGTTGGTCCGGGGGCCGGTCAAGCCATCGATAGGGCCGGGGTCGTAGCCCAGGTCGCGAAGGCCCTCTTGCGTTTGCCGCACCAGGGTCCGGCGGTCCTTCGGCAGGGGGCGTTCGCTCTCCGGCGTTTTCGGGATGAAGAGGAGGATCCGTTCGGTCTGGTCAAGCTCGATCGTTACGTCGAGTTCCGGCGCCCAGGTCAGCGCAAAGTCTTCCAAATCGAAGTGGCCGAGATTGCCCTGGGCGGTGAGGCTGGACTTGGGGAGAAGCTCCGCCTCCACCTCGCCGTTGTCGATCTTCAGATCGCCATCCGCCGCTGCCACCGCCGCGCTGATTTGAAGCGCCCCCAAGGCGGGCAGTTCCGCACCCAAGGCACGGTTCAAGAAAGCTTCGTCGGGCAGGTCCAGCTTGGCCTGAGCTGTTAGGCTTTCCAGCTTGTCCGTCTGGGGCTTGAAGTTGAGTTGTGCTTCGCCAGCGATTGTGATTCTCGCTCCCGAGTCCTCCTCCAGCGCCAAATTGACGTTCTTGAATTGGGGTGCCGTGAAGTCGCCTGAAATCTCGCCCGCGATTTCAAGATCGTCGATGCCCTCCAGCATCCAGGCCTCTTCCTCGGGCAGGTCCGCCAGGGCGCGGACCGCAGCGGGGCTCATCACCCCCTTGACGACGATATCGAGTCCCCGGCCACTCTCCAGGCTCGCGATCCGCCCGGTGGCGCGCAGCGATTTGTTTGGCGGTGCCGCAATTTCGACCACGATGTTCTCGGCGGCTAATGCCCCAAGATTGCCGGTAAGCTTCGTGGAAGCTGTCGTGTGCCCCCTAGCCTGCGCGTCGATCTTGAGAACCTTGAAGACCTCCGCGATGTCCTGTGCTTCCGCGCTGACATCGATATCGAAGCCATCGCCCGCGGCTAGATCCCGGGCGGTACCTGCAGCCGATACCGTAAGCCAATCGCTCAAGAAGTCGATGCGGAAGGGATAGGCGGTCTTGGCCGCAAGCGCGTCTTCCAAAGGATAGCCATAGCCTTCGATCCTGAAGGGCGTGCCATCCACGCGCCCACCCCCCTTAAGCGCGATATCCTGGTCGAGCGCGGC
Source organism: Pelagibius litoralis (assembly GCA_029287455.1). Taxonomy (GTDB): domain Bacteria; phylum Pseudomonadota; class Alphaproteobacteria; order Kiloniellales; family DSM-21159; genus JARFRB01. The sequence goes on from JARFRB010000092.1 coordinate 26,227, forward strand.
TTGGTCCTGCTCCAAGGTTTCGAGCACGATTTGCGTGAATTCGTCTTGCGCGCGGTCGTCGTAGGAGACCACCGCATCCGTGATAGAAAGGCTTTGGAAGATCGGCGCGAAGCCGAATTCGCCGGAGCGGGAGGGCTCGTCCCCGCTCGACAGAATATCCCAGTTTCGTCGTCCGTCCTCCGCGATTTCGAGATTGAGGTCGAAGTCGCTCACTACAAGCCGGTGCACGAAAACTGTCCCTGAAAGCAGGGGGCGCAAGGCGACGCTGATCTTGCCGTGCCCGATCCGCGCGAGGGCCTCGTTCTCCGCCCAGTCGGGGTTGGAAATCCACAGGTCCGTGATGGACAAGCGCAAGTTCGATCCAAATTCCAAGGACACGTCGCCGTCGAAATGCACCTGCAGCTCGCCGTCGTCCTTGAGCGCGCGCTCCAAGGCCCAGCGCGCCAGCGAGTCCGAGAAGGCGAACAGCAAAACCGCGCCGAGCAGCGGCACCAGCAAGATGATGCCAAGACCCCATAGAACGATCGAACGTGCCTTCATCGCCTCCGCTCCGGGCGCCGTGATTTAGGGGCGCCGTCTTTATCCCATGGTATGCGCCTAGCCGGCCCGCGCGATAGCCTTAAACGCCTCGTGGGCGAAGGAACCAGTGGGCCCCTGCCGTGATTTGCCTAGGGCGAAACCTGCTACGGGGTCTTGATTTAGGTGCTAACCTTTGGCATTGGCGCGGGGGCAAGCGGAGATTTCGAAGTATGTGCGGCATCGTTGGTTTCTTCACGAAAACGCCTGTGTATCAGCCACGCCTTGGCGCCTGTCTTTCGGCGATGCTGATCGAGATGACTGACCGCGGGCCGGATAGTGCCGGCGTCGCGGTCTATCGAAACCCCGGCCGGCGCGGCGGCACCAAGCTGTCGCTCTTCAGCCCTGTCGAGGGATATGACTGGTCGACGCTGGGGAGCGATCTGACGGTTCACGTCGGCCATGTATCCTCGCTTGAGGTGCGCGCTTCCCACGCGGTCCTGGATGTTGCCGCCGAGTTTTCCGCGGTGAAGGATTGGCTGGCCGCGCATCATCCGGAGGTGCGGGTCATGTCCGCCGGCACGCATATCGAAATCTTCAAGGAGAAGGGCTTGCCGGGCTTGGTCGCAGGCCGCTTTCGGTTCGATGAATTCGCCGGCACCCACGCTCTAGGCCACACGCGCATGGCAACGGAAAGCGCGGTGACCACCGAGCATTCCCATCCCTTCTCGACCGGCCTTGATCTTTGCCTCGTTCATAACGGATCGCTCAGCAATCACAATCGGTTGCGCCGACGTCTTGAGCGCGAGAGTATAGAATTTCAGACGGACAACGACAGCGAAGTGGCATCGGGTTATCTCACCTGGCGGCTTTCCCAAGGGGCCAGCCTGGACGAAGCCTTGGAGGCGGCGATCGCGGATCTCGATGGGTTCTACACCTTCGCCGTGGGCACCAAAGAGGGCTTCGCCGTTCTGCGCGACCCCATTGCCTGCAAGCACGCGGTGCTTGCCGAAACCGACGACTGGGTCGCGATGGCGACCGAGTACCGCTCCATTGCCGTCTTGCCCGGCGCCGAAGACGCGCGGATCTGGGAGCCCGCGCCTGGCCGCATCTATAGCTGGGCGCACGCGTGATGATTGACTTGGACCTTTCGCAGTTGAACCTGCGCAGCGTGAACGAGCGCCTGCAGGCTACGCTGCCAGGCGCGAACGAACAGTCGTATCGGGTACTTCATCCCAACGGATGCCATGCGCTCGCGGTAGGACTCACCCAGCCCATCGAGGTCAAGGTCGAGGGGCATGTGGGCTTCTACTGCGCGGGCATGAATCAGGCCGCAAGCGTTGAGGTGGCTGGGCACGCAGGCCCCGGCCTCGCCGAGAACATGATGTCGGGGGAGGTGCGGATCAGCGGCAATGCGTCGCAGTCCGCCGGCGCGTCCGGCCATGGCGGGCTGTTGGTGGTCGAGGGCGACGCGGCTTCGCGCTGCGGCATCTCCATGAAGGGGATCGATATCGTCGTGGGCGGCTCGATCGGCCATTTTGGCGCCTTTATGGCGCAGTCGGGCCGTCTGGTGGTATGCGGTGATGCGGGCGCTGGGCTCGGGGACTCGATCTATGAAGCGACCGTTTTCGTGCGTGGAGAGGTCGAGGGTTTAGGCGCTGACTGCGTTGAGAAAGAGATGACGCCAGATCATCTCAAGGCGTTGGCGGCCTTGCTTGGCCAGGCCGGCATGGATGCCAAGGCGGCGTCCTTCCGCCGCTACGGGTCGGCGCGAAAGCTCTACAACTTCGACATCGATCACGCGGGAGCCTATTGAGATGAGAGGCGTAAGATGAGTGGCGGGATATGAGTGATGGGCGCCCCACGCCGCGGCCTTCGGCAACCTTTCCCCCGGCGGTGCTGGATGAGATCCATCGGGCCGCCGATCAGGGCATCTACGAAATCCGCGGGTTTGGGGCGAAGCGCCGCGTGCCGAGCTTCGACGATCTGATTCTGCTCGGCGCGTCGGTATCGCGCTATCCGCTGGAAGGCTATCGGGAGCGATGCGATACCGATGTGACGCTCGGCACGCGCTACGCCAAACGCCCAATTTCCTTGAAGATCCCCATCACCATCGCTGGCATGTCCTTCGGTGCCTTGGGTGCGCATGCCAAGGAGGCGATCGGGCGGGCGGCCACCTTGATGGGCACCTCCACAACCACCGGGGACGGCGGGATGACACCGGAGGAACGGGAAAGCTCCGAGACGCTGGTCTACCAGGTCTTGCCCTCACGCTATGGCCTCAACCCGGACGACCTGCGCCGGGCGGACGCCATCGAAGTGGTAATCGGCCAGGGTGCCAAGCCAGGCGGCGGCGGCATGCTGCTCGGGCAAAAGATCACGGAACGGGTGGCAGAAATGCGCGACCTGCCCGTCGGCATCGATCAGCGCAGCGCCTGCCGCCATCCCGATTGGACCGGGCCGGACGATCTCGCCATCAAGATCCTGGAGTTGCGCGAGATCACCGATTGGGAAAAGCCGATCTATGCCAAGGTCGGCGCCTCGCGGACGCGCTACGACGTGGCGCTCGCGGTCAAGGCCGGGGCGGACGTGGTCGTGCTGGACGGCATGCAGGGCGGGACCGCCGCCACCCAGGACGTCTTTATCGAGCATGTCGGGATTCCAACCTTGCCCGCTATCCGGCAAGCGGTCGAGGCCCTGATGGAACTGGATATGCATCGGAAGGTGCAGCTGATCGTTTCCGGTGGGATCCGCAGCGGGGCGGATGTGGCCAAGGCCTTGGCGCTCGGCGCTGACGCGGTCTCGATAGGCTCGGCCGCGATGGTGGCGCTGGGGTGCAACCAGAATGTCCATGCAGAGGACTACCACGCCATCGGCGCTGAGCCCGGAGCCTGTCACCACTGCCACACGGGCCGCTGCCCGGTCGGCATCACGACGCAGATTCCGGAGCTCGAGGCGCGGCTCGACCCGGAACAGGGCGCAAGGCGCTTGCGCAATTACCTGAATGTCATGACCATGGAAGTGCAGACCTTGGCGCGCGCCTGCGGCAAAAGCCATGTCTTGAATTTGGAGCCGGAGGACCTGGCCGCGATGACGGTCGAGGCCGCGGCCATGGCGAAGGTGCCGCTGGCTGGCACGGACTGGATTCCCGGCGGGTTCGGGGGCGATTACTGACAGAAGCAAAACGGGGGACGGGCAATGGCCGAAAGTCTTGAGAAGGTCGCGAAGGAAAAGGGGATCAAGTACTTCCTCATCAGCTTCGTGGATCTGTTCGGCGTGCTGCGCGCCAAGCTGGTGCCGGCCGCGGCGATCGGGCAAATGCAAAAGGACGGGGCGGGCTTCGCGGGTTTCGCGACCTGGCTGGATATGACGCCGGCCCACCCGGACATGTTCGGCAAGCCCGACCCGGACAGCCTGATCGTGTTGCCGTGGAAGCCCGAGGTGGCTTGGCTTGCGAGCGATCTTTGGATGGACGATGTGCCGGTCGAAGCCAGCCCCCGCGTCGCCCTCAAGCGCCAAATCGAGAAGGCCGCCAAGCAAGGCTACCGGCTGAAGAGCGGGGTGGAGTGCGAGTACTTCCTGCTGACTCCGGACGGCGCCGCGATTTCCGATGCCCGCGATACGCAGGGCAAGCCGTGTTACGACCAGTCCGCGCTGATGCGCCGCTACGACGTGATCTCCGAGATCTGCGATTCGATGCTGGCGCTCGGCTGGGGCGCCTATCAGAACGACCATGAGGACGCCAACGGCCAGTTCGAGATGAACTGGACCTATGACGATTGTCTGGTCACCGCAGACCGCCATGTTTTTTTCAAGTACATGGTGAAAGAAGTCGCGGAAAAGCATGGAATGCGGGCAACTTTCATGCCGAAACCCTTCGCCGATCTCACGGGCAACGGCTGCCACGCGCATGTTTCGATTTGGGACAAGGCCGGCAAGAAGAACCTGTTCCACGATAAGAAGGGCGAGCTTGGCATGAGCACGCTGGCCTACAGCTTCCTGGGCGGGGTCCTACACAACGCGGACTCCTTGGCGGCGATCTTCAATCCCGCCGTGAACAGCTACAAGCGCATCGATGCCACGGTGACGCTGTCGGGCGCCACCTGGTCGCCGAACGCCATCAGCTATACCGGCAACAACCGCACCCACATGGTGCGCATCCCGGAGGCGGGGCGCTTCGAGGTGCGCCTGGCGGATGGGGCGGCCAATCCCTACTTGCTTCAAGCCGGCCTGCTTGCGGCTGGCCTCGATGGGATCGCGGAGTCGCGCGACCCCGGCCAGCGCCTCGACATCAACATGTACACGGACGGCCACAAGCTGAAGCGGGTGCGCAAGCTGCCGCTGAACCTCCTCGACGCCATCAGGCTCTTCGATAAGAGCAAGACGGCCAGAGCCGCGTTCGGCGACCAACTCGTCAATGCATACGTCAAGCTGAAGCTTCAGGATTGGCAGGCCTACAGCACGGCCATCAGCGATTGGGAAAGATCGACCACGCTGGATTGCTAAGGGGCTAGCGCGGAAACAGGAATGTGAACTGTAGGCGCAGGGACCAGTCGGCGCCGTTTTCCGGCGATTCCACATTGTAGAAGCTTTGCGCCTGCAGGTTCACCGCTTGCTCCCCGATCTTGAAGACTCGGCCTGCCCCGCCGCCCACCGGCACGCTCCAGCGCTCGCTCGAATCCGCGTCCCAATTCGCCGTTATGATCGGCGAACCGACCAGATACCAGCCCTCGGGCAGGTTGTAGTTTACGAAGGGCTGGGCCAGGAATTGGTTCACGCTGTTTCGATCGTCGCTGCCGGTAAAGGACCAGAGTTGACGGACCAAGGCGCCGTAGACCCAAGGCGGGTCAATGGACAGCGCAACGGCACTTGGGCCGGCGCTCCATTTCTCGCTGCCCAGGCGATCGGACGTCGCCGATGCCGCCGTGAGCGATGGCCCCACATCCCAGGTGAGGGATCCCGAGTCAGCCGGAGATAGAAAGGCTGTAAGATTGATGTCGCCCAAACCAAACTTGTCCCCTCGATCAATGTCATCCGTGGAGTTGGGCAAGGAATCCGCGACTGATGGGAGATAGACAATCGGAACGATCGTCCGGGTGATGAGGTTCCAGTCTCCGAGAGCAAAGGGCATGACAGGCTGAATGCTCAGCACATTCGCCGTGTCTTCGTCGGGCCCGACGCCGAAGTAGGTGTTGTTCTGAAAAGGCAGGCTGACCATGTCGGCAACCGGATTTTGCGCCGCGGTCGCCAGATCGTCATTCGCGAGGCTAGGGCCCGCCAACGCGGACAGCATGCAGGCAATAACGCATCTCGCGCTTGCTGTTCTCACCCCGCACCCCCGAAGCTGCCGCCGCGCGGCCGAGACCTGACGAGCGACGGGATTCTGAGTGGATGCGAAAATATGTCAATATTGACATGCTCAGATGGACAATGGGTGGGACCGCACCCGGCGGGAGGCTGCTGGCGTTAGGAGCCGCGAATGAACGAAACAGCGGAGAAGACGACCGATACCGGGCGGTCTTTCTCGGACAGCTTTGGGGACTTCTTGATCTCCCGCGGCGGTCCTTTTTACGAGTTGCAGGAGCGCCTGGGGCTGCTGCGCGAAAAAGCTTTGAGGGCGCCGCGGCGCGCGGCGATTTTCGTGGTGGTCGCTTGGGGCGGCCCTTTGCTGCTGACGCTCTTCGCCGGGACCGCCTATGGCCCATGGGACAGCCATCCCTATTTGCTATCGCCCGACGCTTGGGCACGCTTCGTTATCGCTATTGGGCTGTTTTTGCTGATGGACCGAACAGTCGAGGAGCGTCTGCGCACCCAGCTTGGGCAATTCGCCGCGGCACCTCTGTTGGCCCCGTCGGCGGTGCCAAAGGCGGCCCAGGCAGTTGTCAAAGGGCTGCAGCGTTTGCAGTCTGGAACCGCTGAAGCCGTATGCCTGGTTCTGGCTTACGCGATCACCTTCGCGAATTTTATCCTGCTCCTCGACGATGGGCGCTCGTCCTGGATGATCGCGGCGGGGCCCGATGGCGGCAGCTTGACCTTGGCGGGGTGGTGGTGCGCGCTCATCAGCAGCCCGCTCTTCTGGTTCCTTCTCCTCCGCTGGCTTTGGCGGCACGCCGTATGGGCTCTGTTGCTTCGCGATCTTGCGAAGCTGGAGCTGTGCTTGGTGGTCACTCACCCCGACCGCAACGCGGGCCTGGGCTTCCTGGGGCAATACCCGAACGCCTTCGTAACCTTCGTTTTGGCGCTCAGCGCGGTGGTTGGCGCCGCTCTCGCGCGGGCCTTCCTGGAAGGCAGCGTGTCGCCGACGACTCTCGGCCAGATCATGTCCATTTGGCTAGCGATAATGCTGGCGCTTTTCGCCATTCCTCTCATGGCGTTTAGCGGGCCGTTGAAGCGGCTCAAGCAGGAGACATTGCTTGCAACTTCGGCTGCCGCGACCCGCCGCGAGCGGGCTTTGGAAAGAAGCTTGCTGGGCCGCAACATGATGGCCGGCGACGACGCGGACAAAACGGCTCTGGAGGATTTGCCGGATGCGAACAAGACCTTCGAGGCGGCCAAGAAGCTGTCGACCAGCTTGTTTTCGCGTTCGTCGCTGATACCGGTCTGCGCGGCGGCGCTCGTGCCGCTCGTCTTGGCTGGCGCGACGCAGCTTCCGTTCCGCGAGCTTCTGAAGATGGCTAAGGGGCTGCTCTTGCTGTAGGGCCGACGGCCTCGCCTGCCTTAGGGGTCGGCGTGATCGCGGCTGGCTTGCAGGAAGCCCGCCTGCGCTTCGATGAAGTTGCCCATGACCTCGACGCCGGTGCTTGGGCAGGTCTGTCCGTGCAGCGCGCGCTGCTCTGCGAGGCTGTTCATGCGGGCCAAGCGAAGGCGCTGGCGGTCGCGCGCGCCCCAGGAGGAAAGGACCGCGGGTACGAGGTTCGGAATCGGTTGGTCGAACTTGATGGCCTGACAAGCCTGCGCGAAGTAGTCCACCACTCCCAGCGCCGACATGAGACGCGTGGATTGCGTCCAGAGTTCAGGCGAAGTTTCCGGATGCAGCGGACGGTCGCCAGCCTGAGCCACCCCCACGGCGAAGCCGAGGGCAGCCAGGACGACAATCGAACGGTTTCTAGCGGCCTTTAAGCAAATCATAGTTATATTTCAGTCTATTATCCTTAAAATCGCGTTAAAGGCCGCAGTCCTTTCGGACCGCCAGTCGTCCAAGTGTTGCGTTCTCTAGGGAAATGGGCTGATGGCGCTGGGCTACTTGCCGTGTTGACCGCGTTGCCGCGGGCTGATTTTCTACATGCGATGATACTTATCCTGACACAATCCCCAAACTACATTAACCGTATTCGGGCGACCGGGACGCCGCAAGCGTACCCCAGGAGGCCGGCCTCGGTTTTGTGAGAAAGTTCACATTCCCGCACGAAAAAGTTGCCGTGTCATCGCCGATAACAAAAGTAGGGAGGATCAAGATGCGAGATAGACACAGTATTGTTCCCGCCACGATTGTGGCGGGGTGTTTGGCTTTCGGGATTCATAGCGCCGCGGCGCCCGCGCAGGCGCAAGACCAGAAGCCAAACATCTTGGTTATTTGGGGCGACGATATCGGGCAATCCAACGTGAGCGCCTACACCAAGGGCGTGGTTGGCTACCGCACACCGAACATCGACCGCATCGCCTCGGAAGGCATGATCTTCACGGATTACTACGGCGAGCAAAGCTGCACGGCGGGGCGCTCCTCCTTTATCACCGGCCAAAGCGTCTTCCGCACAGGCCTATCCAAGGTCGGCCTGCCTGGCGCCGAGCTTGGCATGCGCACCGAGGATCCGACGATCGCGGCCTTGCTGAAGGCCGAAGGCTACGCGACCGGACAGTTCGGAAAGAACCATCTTGGGGACCGCGACGAGCATTTGCCGACCAATAACGGCTTCGACGTTTTCTACGGCAACCTTTATCACCTCAACGCCGAGGAAGAGCCGGAGAACGAAGACTATCCGGGCGACATGGTATTGGCGGACGGGCAGACCTTCCGTGAGAAGTTCGGGCCACGCGGTGTCATCAGCTCGCGCGCCACGGCCGATGGCGGACAGGAAATCGAGGACACCGGCCCGCTTACACGCAAGCGCATGGAGACCGTGGACGACGATACTTCGGACCGCGCCATCGCCTGGATACGCGAACAGCATGCCGCCGGCGTGCCCTGGTTTGTCTGGTGGAACGGAACGCGCATGCACTTCCGCACCCACGTTAAGGAGGAACTGCGCGGCATATCCGGCCAGGACGAGTACGCGGATGGCATGGTCGAGCACGACATGCACGTCGGCAAGTTCCTCGAGCTGCTGGATGAGCTTGGCATCGCTGATAACACGCTTGTCTTCTATTCCACCGACAACGGACCGCACATGAACACCTGGCCCGATGCGGCTTGGAGCCCCTTCCGCGGCGAGAAGAACTCGAACTGGGAAGGCGGCTGGCGGGTTCCGGCGGCAGTGCGCTGGCCCGGCAAGATCGAGCCCGGCAGCGTGAGCAATGAAATCGTCCACCACATGGATTGGTTCCCGACGATGCTGGCCGTGGCCGGCCGCTCCGACGTCAAGGATGAATTGCTCCAGGGTGGCGTGGAAGCCATCGGGCGCGAGTACAAGGTGCATCTCGACGGCTACAACATCCTGCCGCTTCTCACCGGCGAAACCGACAAGAGCCCGCGCCGAGAGATCTTCTACTTCTCGGACGACGGCGACCTCACGGCCCTGCGCTATGACGATTGGAAGCTGATCTTCATGGAGCAGCGTGCGGCGGGGACATTGCTGGTCTGGCAGAATCCGTTTACGCCGCTGCGCATTCCCTACATCTTCCACCTGCGCCGCGATCCTTACGAGCGGGCAACCATTACCTCCAATACCTACTACGACTGGCTTCTCGACCGGGCTTACTTGCTAGTTCCGGCTCAGGCCTACGTCGGCCAGTTCTTGGAGACCTTCCAGGAGTTCCCGCCGCGCCAGAAAGCCGCGAGCTTCAGCCTGGATCAGGTCATGGATAAGCTCTCAAGCACGGTCGGCGCGAACTGACCCGAATGTCTGTGCCGACAGCCCCTCTTCCGCGGGAGAGGGGCTGTTTGCCGCTTTGGAGGATGGGATGTTTCTTCGCGGTCTTGTAATTCTCGCCTGCGCCTTTGCCGCGTTTCCTGCCTTGGCCGATCCCTTGCCGTCATGGAATGACGGGCCGGCGAAGCGCGCGATTTTGGAGTTTGTACTGGATGTCACCACCGAGGGCCGGCCGACCTATGTTCCGCCGTCCGATCGGATCGCTGTTTTCGACAACGACGGCACGCTGTGGAGCGAGCAACCCCTCTACGTGCAGCTCGCCTTCGCCCTCGACCGGGTCAAGGCGCTGGCGCCCGAGCACCCGGAATGGCGGGACCAGGAGCCCTTCAAGTCGGTCCTCGCCGGCGATATCGAGGGCGTCAAGGCCAGCGGCATGGACGGGGTCGTCAAGATCATCGGCGCCACCCACGCCGGGAACACCACCGAGGAGTTCGAGGAGACCGTTGTCGAGTGGCTGGAAACCGTGCGCCATCCGGTTTACGACCGGCCCTACACCGACCTGGTCTATCAGCCGATGCTGGAACTCCTGGAGTACCTGCGCGCCCAGGAGTTCAAGACTTTCATCGTGTCAGGGGGCGGGATCGCCTTCATGCGGCCCTGGACGGAGGCGGTGTATGGGATTCCGCCCGAGCAGGTGATCGGCTCGCGCATCAAAATGCAATACGAAGTTAGGGACGGCGTGCCTGTCATCGTCCGTTTGCCCGAAATCGACTTCGTCGACGACAAGGAGGGCAAGCCGATCGGCATCGAGAAGATGATCGGCCGACGGCCCATCGCCGCGTTCGGAAACTCCGACGGCGACTTCGCGATGCTCGAGTGGACCACGGCGGGCGAGGGGAGGCGGCTTGGAGTTTTGATCCACCATGACGATGCGGAGCGGGAAAGCGCCTACGATCGCAACTCGCCAATCGGGCGACTCGACCGTGGCTTGGACGAAGCCCCCGAGCGCGGTTGGATCGTAACGAGCATGAAGAACGATTGGGCTGAAATTTTCCCACCGGCCCAGTGACGTTCCCGCTGGAATCGCCCTCGATTCTGGCGGCTCTCGCCGGCGCGAGCTTGGCATTGCTGGGTGCCGTGGCGGCGGAAGCACCTGCCGCGCTAGGCGCGGAGACAGAGGAAACACTCGCCGCGCCGGAGCATTCTCTGGTGAGCGAAGACTGCACCTCCTGCCACGCCGAACAAGCGGCGGCATGGGAGGCGTCACACCACTACCGCTCCATGCTTCCGGCGAGCGAGGGCTCTGTGCTCGGCGATTTCGACGAGCGCGTGGTGGAGCAGGATGGCCGCCCTGTGCGGTTCTTCCGGGAGAACGGCGGGTACTTCGTCGAGACTGAGGGCGAGGACGGCGCGGTGGGCGTCTTCGAGATTGCCTACACCTTCGGCTACGCCCCCCTGCAGCAGTACTTGATCGCGTTGCCCGACGGCCGCCTTCAGGCCCTGACCCTAGCGTGGGACAAGCACGCGGGCGCGTGGTTCGATCTCTATCCGGACCAGGAGTTCGCGCCGGGCGACGATCTGCACTGGACCGGGCAGCAAATGACTTGGAACTACATCTGTGCCGATTGTCACTCGACGAACCTGCGCCGGAATTTCATGCCTGAGACCGCCAGCTACGAGACGACCTTCACCGAGGTGAATGTCGGCTGCCTGGCTTGTCACGGCGACAGTGTGGCTCACGTTGCCTGGGCGCAGGGCGACCGGGCCGGCGCGGCCCCGCCCATGCTGCTCGCGCAACCCGACCCGGACGCGGAGTTGCGCGTTTGCGGGCCTTGTCATGCCCGGCGTCAGAGCTTGTCGGACAGTTGGACGGCCGGCGCGCCGATCTTCGATCACTACGTGCCGGAAATACTGCGCGAGGCCTTGTATTACCCGGATGGACAGATCGAGGAAGAAGTCTTCGTCTATGGTTCCTTCCTGCAAAGCCGCATGCACCGGGCGGGTGTGACCTGCTCCGATTGTCACGAGCCGCACACCGGTGCCTTGCGCGCGACGGGAAACGCCGTCTGCACCCAATGCCACAGCGAGGCGCCCCCGGAGCGGTTTCCGGGGATCCTGCCCTTGGCCTACGATTCACCGGCCCACCATTTTCATGAGCCGGGGAGCGAGGGCGCGCTTTGCGTCTCCTGCCACATGCCCGAGCGCACCTACATGCTCGTTGACCCTCGGCGCGATCACAGCTTCCGGGTCCCGCGGCCCGATCTCTCCGATGCCCTGGGCACGCCGAATGCCTGCATTCAATGCCACGCGGATCGAAGCAATGCTTGGGCCGCGGAAACGGTGCTGGAGTGGTACGGGCCGGACCGGCGGGACTCGCCACACTTCGGCGAAGCGATCCATCTTGGGCGGACCGGGGCTCCCGGTGCCGCCGAAGCTCTGGAAGCTCTTGCGCAAGACGAAACGCAGCCCGCCATCGCGCGGGCGACTGCGTTCAATCTCCTCGGGCGCTACCTAAACCCAGCGCGGTTTGCGGTGATGCGAGACGGGGTGCGCGATCCCGACCCCTTGATCCGCGTCTGGACCCTGCGGGGGCTGGACGCCTTACCTATCGAGGATCGGCCCCAGATGGCCGGCGACTTGCTGACGGACCCCACCTTGGCGGTTCGGGCCGAAGCCGCTCTTTTCTTGGCGCCGGTCCCGGACGAGCTTTTGACGGCCGAGCAGCGAGAGGCTTATGGCGCCGCGGCGCGCGATTTCCTCGCTGTGCAAGCGGCATCCGCCGAACGCGCCGAGGCGCAGCATTCGCTCGGTGTTTTCCACGATGCGCGCGGCGAGGGCAAGCAGGCCGAGGCGGCCTACCGCAAGGCCCTTGAGCGGGATCCGGGCTTCGTTCCCGCCTACGCCAATCTGGCCGAGCGTTATCGTCAACTTGGTGACGTGGGCCGGGAGGGAGCGCTGCTGCGCCGGGCGGTCCAATCGGCTCCAGAGGAAGCGGCCGCTCATTTCGCATTGGGTCTCTATCAAGTCCGGGCACGCGACTATCAAGCCGCACTCGCTAGCCTGGAGCGCGCCAGGGAACTGGATCCAGACTCAGCGCGTTTCGCCTATGTGCACGCAGTGGCTCTTGATTCTCTCGGGCAGCGGCCCTTCGCCATCGAGAATTTGACCCAGGCCCTGGAGCGGCACCCCTGGGATCCTGACCTTCTGCGCACTCTAGCGATCCTTCTGGCGGAGTCCGGCGATGTCGAGAAAGCTCGGCCCTACGCGCAAAGACTTGTCGAGTTGGATCCTTTCGACCCCGACTCGCGTGGCCTGCTGCTCCAGCTCAAGGGCAATTAATCCATACTTTAGTATGCTTTAGGGCGAGTCTCCGGTAAGATCGCGGCCAGGGACTTCTCGGGGGTATTGGACGAGGCTGGGATGATGAAGCGATCCGGTGTTTGGGCCGCTTGGCGATTTGGAGTCGGTGCGGCCTACCTTGTGGCGTTGGCTTCGCTCGGTGGTGAGGCACGAGCCGGTGCGCTTTGGGCCTACGAGGACGGTGGTCCCTCGGTGGGCACCGCCTCGGCCGGGCAAGCTGCCATGGCGCTGGATGCCTCCACGGTGCGCGGCAATCCCGCGGGCATGACGCGCTTGGAGGGCAACCAGATCCTGGTGGGAATCCAGCCTTTGATTCTGGACGCGCGCTTCGATCGGGACCGGGATTCGCCCTTTGGCGGCGGCAATGGCGGCCAGGCTGGCGCGGTCTTCCCAAGCGGCGGGCTGTACTATTCCCACAGCATCACCGAGGACTTCAAGGCGGGCTTGCTCTTCGGCTCCTATCTCGGGCTGGGGGTGGACTACGACAACGATTGGGCGGGCCGCTACTACTCTCAGGAAGCGACCTTGGGGACGATCAGCATCATCCCGGCGGCGGCCTACCGCTTCACGCCCTGGCTTTCCCTGGGCGGTGGTGTCGGCATGCAGTACGCCACCTTGGATCAGAGGGCGGCGATCAACAATCAGCCGACCGACGGAGCCGGCTTCCCGGACGGCCAATTGAGACTGGACGACGACAGCTGGGCACCTGTCGGCTACGTCGGCGTTCTCTTGGAGCCAAGCGCCGACACCCGCTTCGGAGTCACCTACTTCAGCGAAGCCGATCACGAATTCAACGACGCCGTCGAATTGCGCGGCGTCGGCCCGAATTTGCAGCAATCGCTCGGGCGGCTGAACGGGGCGAGCGCCGACTTGGACATCACCATTCCTCAGAGCCTGATGGTGAGCGCCTTTCATCAACTCACCCCCAAGCTTGCCTTGATGGGAAATGTGACCTGGCAGGATTGGAGCCGCTTTGGGGAGACGAACGTCACCGTTGATTCGGCGAATACGACAAGCTTTACCCAAGACCGCAACTTCAACGACACCTGGCAGCTGGCCCTCGGCGCCATGTACCGCATCGACCAGAACTGGCTGGTGTCCAGCGGCATCGCCTACGACACCTCTCCGGTGAAGAACAAGGACCGCACGCCGGATCTGCCGGTCGATCGCCAGATACGGCTTTCGGCGGGGGTTCAGTACTTCTTCACCGAGACCAACAAGATCGGCCTCGCCTATACCTACATGGACGCGGGCGACGCGGACATTCGCCAGTCCGGCCCGGTCAGGGGCACGGTGGAGGGTAACTACAGCTCCAACAGCCTGCACGCGATCGCCTTGTACACGAACTGGAAATTCTAGACGGCGCGTTACCCGACTCGCAGGAAGGTTTCGCCCAGATCACGAAACCCGCTAGTCTTCCGGCCATGAGTTTCACGCCCTTCGAATCGACATTGTTCTCCGGCATCTTCAGCGACCCGGAGCTGGCGCGCATCCTCTCCGATCGATCCGCCGTCGAAAAGATGGTCAGGTTCGAGCGGGCGCTGGCGCTTGCCGAGGGTGCGGCCGGGGTCATTCCGGCCGAAGCGGCGGCGGGGATCGATTCCGCCTTGCTGGATTACCTGCCCGATCCAAAAGCCTTGGCCGAGGGCACGGAGCGGGCGGGGGTCCCCGTTCCGGCATTGGTGGAGGCCCTGCGCGCCCGGGTTGGGGGCACGGCCGCCGGGTTCCTGCACTGGGGTGCCACCTCGCAGGATGTGATGGACACGGCACTCGTTCTGCAGCTTGGCGAGGCCCTGCGGATTTTCGAGGCGCGCTTGGACCGTGTGATCTCCGCACTTTGCGCCCTGGCGGAGGGGCACCGCCAAACCTTCATGGTCGGGCGGACCCGCGGGCAGCAAGCCGCGCCCACGTGCTTTGGCCTCAAAGCCGCTAACTGGCTTTTGCCGTTGGTGCGCCACCGGCGGCGGTTGTCCGAATTGCGGCCGCGAGTCCTGGTGCTGTCCTTTGGCGGCGCCGTCGGGAACCTTTCGGTTTTGGGGGAGCAGGCGGCGTCCGTCGCGGACACGCTGGCCCGGACACTTAACTTGCGGGCCCCGCCGATCCCGTGGCATGCGCAGCGAGACGGCCTGATCGAATGTGCCTTCTGGTGCGCCCTCGTCACCGGCTCCTTGGGCAAGATCGCGCAAGACGTGCTGCTCATGTCTCAAAGCGAAATCGGCGAGCTGAAGGAGGGTGGGCAAGGCCGGGGCGGGTCGTCGACAATGCCGCAGAAGGCCAATCCCGTGCGCTCGGAGACGATCTTGGCGCTCACGCGCCACACGGTCGGATTGTCGGGCCAAATGGCGCAGACCGCGGTTCATGCCATGGAACGGGACGGCGCGGCCTGGCAAGGCGAATGGCTTGCGTTCGGCCAGATCCTGGGTGGCTGCGGGGCGGCCTTGATTCAGGCGGAAGCCTTGGTGTGGGATTTGCCAGTGGATCGCGGGCGTATGGCCGAGAATCTTGCCAATGCGAAGGGCTTGCCTTTCGCGGAGGCAGCAAGCTTTGCCCTGTCCGCCCATATGCCGCGCGCCGAAGCGCAAGCCTTGGTCAAGAAGGCCTGTATCGAAGTCGGACAATCGGGCCGCGACCTCATGGAGGTACTCGCCGAGATGAGCGAGATCAAGCTTGATTGGGAGGCGCTCCGCGACCCGGAGACGCATCTGGGGACCAGCGGTGCCTTCATCGACCGCGCCCTTGGGGAAGCGCGGCGTCTTTAGGCTCTTCGCCCGTCCGGCCGTGGCTCACACCTTGCCGCGCGCTTGCGCAATCGCCCGCCAGACCCGTTGAGGTGTTGCTGGCATGTCGATGTGTCCGACCCCAAGTGGGCGCAGGGCATCGTGCAGCGCGTTCATGACCGATGGCAGGGAGCCTGCGCAGCCGGCCTCTCCGCATCCCTTGGCGCCCAGGCTATTGGTGGTGGCGGGCACCGGATGGCTGGCGAAGGCAAAGGCTGGCAGGTCGGCCGCGCGTGGCAGCGCGTAGTCCATGAAGGAGCCAGTCAAGAGCTGACCCTCTTCGTCGAAGACCACCTCCTCCATCGTCGCCTGGCCGATGCCCTGCACCACGCCGCCGTGGGCTTGGCCCTCGACCAGCAACGGGTTCACGATGGTGCCGAAGTCGTTGACCATGCGGTAGCGAACCACTTCCACCACGCCGGTTTCCGGGTCCACCTCCACCTCGGCGACGTGACAGCCGTTGGGGAAGGCCGAGGGTGTGGGGTCTTGCACCAGCGACACATCCAGCGTCGCCGGGATGCCTTCCGGCGGCGTGAGCCCTTGGCGCAGCTGCTCGGCGAGGTCCAGGATGTCGATGCTTCGGTCGGTGCCCGCCACCACGAAGGATCCGGCGTGGAATTCGATATCCTCCACGGCGGTTTCCATGGCCTGGGCGGCGATCTCCTTGCCACGCTCGATGACGGCCTTGCTGGCGGTCACGATGGCGCCGCCGCTTGTCATGATCGAGCGCGAGCCCCCGGTACCGCCGCCGGCGATGAGTTCGTCGCTGTCGCCCTGCAGCAAGCGGATGCGGTCGAAGGGAATCCCTAGGTTCTCGTGCAAGACCTGGGCAAACGGTGTTGCGTGGCCCTGACCGTAGTCCAGGGTGCCTGTGATGATGGTCACCGTGCCGTCCGCCTCGAACCGCAAGCCGCCCATTTCCGGCCCCGGGGGTGCCGTGACCTCCAAGTAGCTGGTGATGCCAAGGCCGCGCAGCTTGCCTGCGACAGCGCTTTTCTCGCGCCGGTCCGGGAAGCCCGGCAGGTCGGCGAGCGCTACCGCCTCTTCCAGAATACCCGGGAAGTCACCGCTGTCGTAGACCATGCCGGAGGCGGCGGAATATGGGATCTCGCTGGGCTGCACAAGATTGCGGCGGCGCAGCTCGATGCGGTCTATCCCCATCTCCCCGGCGGCGACGTCGATCAAGCGCTCCATGTAGTAGTTGCCCTCGGGCCGGCCCGCGCCGCGATAGGCGGTGACCGGCGGCGTGTTGGTGAAGACGCAGCGCGAGGACACCTCGATCAGCGGTGTGCGGTAGACGCTGACCGTGTTCTTGACGATGTTGAGGCTCGGCATAAGCGGCGCTACGGGGGAAAGATAGGCCCCCATGTTGCCGAAGCCTGTGATCCGGACCGCGAGAAAGCGGCCCTCTTGGTCCAGCGCCAACTCGGCTTCGACTTCGTGGTCGCGGCCTTGGTGATCGGACAGGAAGCTCAAGGACCGCTCATCGGTCCACTTGACCGGCCGGCCAAGCGCGCGGGCGGCGAAGAGGATCGCCACGTATTCCGGATAGACCGAGGCCTTCATGCCGAAGGAGCCACCGACGTTTCCGGTCAAGACCCGAAGCCGGTCCTTTTCGACGCCCAGGATCTCCGCCAACTGGTTGCGCATGGGAAACACGCCCTGGCAGCCGACGTGCAAGGTCCAGTGGTCTTGGGCGGCATCGTAGTCGGCAATTCCGGCACGTGGCTCCAGCGCGTTGACCACCACGCGGTTGTTCCGAAGCTTCAGGCGGGTGACATGCGCTGCCTCGGCGAAAGCTTCAGCGACCGCGTCCGCATCGCCGTAATGGTAGTCGAGCGCCACATTTCCGGGCGCATCCTCGTAGAGTTGTGGGGCCTTGGCCCCAACGGCCTCGGCCGCTTCGGTCACGCAAGGCAGGGGCTCGATGTCCTGAATGACGGCTTCCGCCGCATCCTTGGCCTGTTCCGGCGTTTCGGCCACGACAAGCGCCAGCGGGTCGCCGACATAGCGAACCCGCTCGCCTGCGAAGGCCCCGCGCCGGGGCTTGCGCAGATCGCTGCCGTCACGGTTCTTCAGGGGAATCAGGCATTTCAGGGAGCCATAGCCGGCCGCGTCGAGATCCGCGGCAGTGAAAATGCCAAGCACGCCAGGCATTTCCAGCGCGTCCGAGAGATCGAGATCGCGAATCCTACCATGGGCGTAGTGGCTGCGAACGACGAAACCATGGGCTTGGCCCGGCAGGTTCACATCGTCCGTGTAGCGGCCTTCGCCGCGCAGGAGTTTCGGGTCCTCGCTGCGTGGCACGGATTGACCGACACCAAATTTCATAGTCGCCAATTGGTTGGCGGTAAGCTGATCGTGCATGAAGCCCCCGAACCTTTCCATGGAAGCCCGGCTGGGTGAAGGGTCCGCCATGGCGCACCCCGACCCTCGAGTCCTAGGGGTGGAATAGGCGGCTGTCAAAGGTGACGATAGGAGACGCAGGCAACGGGGCAAGCTAGCTTTCGCTGTTCTTTGCGCTCAGCTTCCCGTCTCGGCGACGCGCAGCGCCTGATCCATGATCTCGGCTGGCGTGCCTGGCACGAACTCCGGGAAGTTCGCGCAGAGATGCGTTACCGCCTGCTTGAAGAACGAATCCGGTTCGATCGGCTGGTGCGCGGCACGGGTTTCGCGCAAGAGCTCAAGCACGCTTTGGATGGGCCGCATGAGGCCCATTGGCATGCCGGCGCGCAAGAGAAGGGCACGCTGCTGCGACACGTCGCCCTCCTCCAAAATCTCATCGACGTGTTCCACGTCTTTTTCCGCCAAGAGGGCGATAGCCTTGACGAAGAAGGCATGCTCTCCCAACAACAAGCCGCGGAAGATTAAGGTGGGAGTGAGGCGCCGGGTCTTGCGGAGCTCATCGGTTAAATGGTCGAGTTCGTTGGGCGCCATCTTGGCACGCAGACGGTCGGACAAGAGCTTTTCGCGGCCCAAGAGGGCGATGCGGCTCACCAATTGAATCGGGAGATCGTGGCGTTTGGTGATCTCATGGAGCAGGTCGTCCGTGGCAAGGTCGATCAGCCGCTCCAGGGCCCCCAGGGGAAGTTGCGGCCGTTGCACCATGAGCTTTTGCAAGGACACATTGCTCTCGAAACGCTTCAGCACCCTCAGGAAGCCCGACTCCGGAATGGGCGCGCTGAGGTTGGCGAAGAGTGCTTGGAGAACCGGCTCCTCTTGCCGGTCGCAGATCGCGTCGCAAACCTCCTCGGTCAAATTCTCGCGGCGGGCGATCGCGATGGCTTGCCGGCACGACCCCTCCGCTAGGACCGAAAGCAGGTCCTCCGGAAGCAGCGCCTGGCAATACTCCAGGATCGGAAGCGAAACGCTCTCCACATCGCGGGCGAGTCTCCCAGCGAGATCGTGGGGCAGCCAGTGGCATGCCTTGATCTGCTCGGCAATCGCCACGCGGACGTTCTCGGCCGCGTCTCTCACGAGGATGCCTAGGATATCCTGAGCGATCATCTGCTCACGCGCCGGCAAGCGCCCGGACGCGAAGTTCTGGGCGACCCAAGTCGCTAGATTCACACGCGCGCCAGCATTCGGATCGTTGATCATGTGCTGGAGCAATGCCAGATCTTGACGCTCGTCGGCCATCCCGCGCCCTCACTACGTGTGAACTGCCCCGCCGCCGCACCTCGACATCCTGTCGCTTCTCGAACGGGTAGGTTGGAGAGTATAAGAGGTAGCCTGTGAAATGTATGCGCCAACCGAGGCAATCCGTAGGTTCATCAGGAATATGCCCTTCGATGTAAATTTATTTGAAACAAAGGGTTAGTCTAAAATACTCCAGCGTCGAGCCCGGCGGCCATGAAAAGGCCTAGGTCCTGGCAGTCCGCGGCGAAGCTCTGCTCGAAAGGGCCTTTGCAAATCAGGGGCGGCCGCACTGCGCGCCATCTCAGCCCTGTGACGATCGTCTCGACGCCGCGCCGCGTGCCCGTGCCGTCGTGCCCGGCCCGGATGTAAAGTGCGTAAGGCAGCCCTTGCGTATGGTCCAAGCAGGGATAATAGCAGCGGTCGAAGATGTCCTTTAGCGCGCCGCTCATGTAGCCCAGGTTCTCGGTGGTCCCTAAGATCACGGCGCTTGCCGCCAAGACATCGTCTGGCCCGGCCTGGAAAGGAGACAGGCAAACGGCTTCCACGGCGCCCGCTTCTGGATCGCGTGCACCCTCCAGGACCGAGTCGCGCAGGCGCGCGGTGTTCTCCGAAGGTGCGTGGGCGACGATCAATAGACGCTTGGCCAAGATGCAAGACTCTTCCCGACGCTGAGGCGGACAATTTTTGCCGCCGCCCAAGGCCTGGCGATTTATCCCCCGAAGCGTTTCAACAGGGCCTCGAGCCGCTCCTCGAGGGCTTCCCGATGGCGAAGCTGACGGTACTCGAAGTCTTCCATGCGGTCGCCTAGGATTTCTTCGACAACGTTCCGGATTTCTCCCTCGCGCTGCTTTTTGCTCCCCGCCGTGGTGCGCTGGGTATATTGCCTGAAGGTCACCAGGAGCGCGAAAAGCAAAGCGACCGCAAGGACACCCAGGCACAGCGAAATGACCCAAAGGGCGGTTTCGAGTGGCATTGTGGCATTCCCCCCGCCTTGCCGACAATTTTTTGTGGCCTTGCCCCGCCGCCCGCCGGGCAATGCAAGGGCTCTAGGCCGGTGTCACAACCTCAAGCATTTCTACTCGCGGTACGCGCTCCCTGCCTGAAAAATACACAGGCACACGATTTCTGGGTATAGAAAATGACTCCGAAGGATAGCGGGCAGCGATGACACACGCTCAAGCGGCTTTATTGTTTGGTGCAATATTCAAAAAGTTGTGGTAGCAGCACATTGCTGGACCGCTGGCGTAGATTTGCCGCGGCGCTGAGGGAAACCTTCGGGGTTCAATCTCTCTTGGGCAAGAAATTGACCGGGTACGGCACCAGGAACCGTTAGCCATCCCGGCGGCGGATCCGCTCGTGGCGTGTTTCGGGCCCGCGCTCCGATCGCTGGTCCTCGACGGAGGGGCGGCGCGCGATTTCAAGCTCCAGGTCGAGCAGGCGCTTCTCCATGGACTGGCGCAGAATTGGCGACGCCTGCGGCTTTAGGGCGGCCAGCGCGAGGCGGAGCTCGGCCAGCTGCTTTTTCTTCTGCTCGAGATTTCTTTGGATCGGTTTGTTGTCCGACCTCTGTCCTTCGAAAGAACGCATCCACGACTCCGGTTCGAGAATCCACACGCACACATTCAATGCAACCTCGTCTCGGGATCGTCAACGGTCGATACAGGGGCATTCGCTGGATATTCGACGTGGAGCCAGTCATAACTCCACCGGGAAGGAGATTCTCGAGATGGGGATCCGGGTTCAAGCGGCGTCTATACCCTCGATGGGCAGTCGCGATACGACGACAGACCAGCCATACGGCGACGGCCGCCAATGACCCGCCTCTTGCCGCTTTCGCCGCTCTTGATAGCTGCCGGGATTCTTCTCGCTGCCAACGGGCTGCAAGGCACATTGATTGCTTTGCGGGCGGATGCGGAAGGTTTCTCCACCAGCACCATCGGCTTCATTAGCGCCGCCTATTTCTTGGGATTCATGTCGGCGGCGTGGTTGGCTCCGCGTCTGATCGCGCGGGTTGGCCACATCCGGGTTTTCGCTGGCCTGGCCGCGAGCGCCGCCGTCGGCACGCTCATCCTTGTGCTCGTGATTGATCCCTACGTTTGGGCGCCGGTACGCACGCTCATGGGGTTTTGCTTCTCCGGTTTGCTGACCACGGTGGAGAGCTGGATCAATGCACGCACGCCAAATAGCGACCGCGGCAGGGTGCTGAGCATCTACCGGCTCATCGATCTTGCTGGCGTCACGGGGGGACAGTTCCTTTTGCCGCTCTTCGCGGTCCAGGGCTTCGCGATCTTCGCCATCACGGCCATTCTCTTTTGCCTGTCCCTGGTCCCGATTTGCCTCGCCGATCGAAGCCGGCCGAAAGCCCCGGCCGAGTACCGCTTCAATATCCCCGCGATTTGGCGGCTTTCGCCGTTGGCTTGTATCGGCTGCGTGGCGATTGGCCTGACCAATAGCGCGGTGCGCCTGATCGGTCCCCTCTATGCCAAGGAGATTGGCTTGGACACGGCGGGGGTGGCACTCTTCGTTAGCGCCGGAGTGATTGGTGGCGCGGCCTTGCAGTTCCCCTTCGGCTGGTTGTCCGACCGCTACGGACGGCGCTCCTCGATCATGCTGGCGACAGGCGGTGCCGTGCTGGCCGGGCTGTTTCTCAGCCTCTACGCGCGGAGCCCGATGGAGGTCTACATTGGCGCTTTCGCTTTCGGGGCCTTCGCGCTTCCGCTCTATTCCCTATCGGCGGCCCACGCCAACGACCGCGCGGACGACGATAGCTACGTCATTGTTGCCGCCGGCTTGACGTTCTTCTTCTCGCTCGGGGCGGTTATCGGCCCGCTGGTTGCCTCGGTGGTGATCGAGCACTTTGGCCCGCCCGCCTTCTTCACATATACCAGCCTGGTGCACGGTTCGCTCATTCTCATTACGCTTTACCGCATCACCCGGCGGCCCGCGGTGCCTCGCGAAAGCCGGCGCCCATTCGTTTCGCTGCTGCGCACATCGCCGGCATTCTTCCGGCTGGCGCGGGTTGTCAAACCGAAGCGGGCGAAACGGGCGAAACGGAAGTAGCCGCTGGGCCATGGTGCCACTGTCCCTGGATTTTGGAGAAAAATACGGCAGACTAGGGTGGCTGGAGGGGAACGGTCTGAATGCAGGGGTCTGAAGGGGGTGAGATCGCGGTAATCGGCGCCGGCATTGTCGGCGTGGCCACTGCGCTTACCCTGAAGTTGGAGGGCTGGCCGGTCACTCTCTACGACCCGCGCGATCCGGGCAGCGGGACCTCTTTCGGCAATGCCGGCTCCATATCCGCGGCCGGTGTGGTCCCGGTGGCGGTTCCCGGTCTCTGGAAGCGGGTGCCGGGCATGCTGCTCGACCCCAGGAGCCCATTGTCCATCCGCTGGCGCCACTTGCCCCGGCTGACCCCCTGGCTTGTGCGTTTTTTGCGGGCCGGCGGCGCGGAAAACGCGAAGCGGATCGCCGGAGAGCTGGCTCCGCTCGCCCATATCGCGGTCGATTCCCACCGCGAACTTTTGCGCCAAACCGGCGGTATGGAGATCGTCAAGCCAGTTGGCTGGCTGAAGATCTACCGGGACGGCACGGATTATGCCGCGACCGCTTTCGAGCGCGAGCTATCGGACATGGCTGGCATCCGCTACGAGGCTTTGGGCGCGGATGAACTGCGGCAGTTGGAGCCTGGCTTGTCCCGTGAGTTCACCCGGGCGCTGTTCTACCCCGACACCGCTCTCGCCTCGACTCCTTTCGCCCTCACGCGCACCTACCTAGAAGCCTTTCTAGCTCGCGGAGGGCGGCTCGTGCGGGAGGAGGTCCGAGGCTTCGAAATGGGGCCGCGGGGGCCAAGCCAAATGGTGACCGATCAGGGCCGCCACATGTGCAAAAGGGTGGTGCTGGCGGCCGGCGCCTTCTCCGGGCCCTTGGCCCGACAGCTTGGCGCCCCGGTGCCTTTGGACACGGAGCGCGGCTATCATCTCAATTTCCAGTGGGACGGCCAAACCCCGACCCTGCAGCGCCCAACCTTGGTGAGCGGGCCGCAGTTCGTGCTCTGCCCGATGTCCGACGGTCTGCGCCTGACTGGCGGCGTGGAGCTTGGCGGCCTGGAGGCGCCGCCGGATTTTCGGCGCATCCGTCGCCTGGCGGCGGTAGCGCGCCAGGTCCTGCCCGGGCTTACCGGCGAGATCGATCGCGAATGGATGGGATACCGGCCGTCGCTTCCGGACTCCAAGCCGGTGATCGGCCGCTCGGAGCGCCATCCCAACGTTTGGTTCGGCTTCGGCCACGGGCATCTGGGTTTGACCTATTCAGCCGCCACCGGGCGGCTAATCGCCGACGGGATGGCCGGCCGGGCCGAAAGCGTGCCGCTCGCGCCGTTCCGCGCCGAACGGTTTTAGAGGGGTTGCACCGGTTGCAACCACGCAACAAAGACCTCAAGGAAAATAAGGACTGACCTCATGGACCCGTCGCAAATCCAAGACTTCCATGCCCATGTGTACTTCGGTGCCGATACCGTGGATCGGGCGCGCGCCGTCTGCGAAGCGGCGCGAGACCGTTTCGGGCTGCCCATGGGGCGCATGCACGAGCGGCCCGTAGGGCCACATCCGCGTTGGAGCTGTCAGCTAACGGTGCGGCCGGAGCAGTTCGGCGATGTGATGGCCTGGCTGGCGCTCAACCGCGACGGGCTGACGATCTTCGTGCATCCGCAGACCGGGGACGATCTCACCGACCACAGCGTCCACGCGATCTGGATGGGCGAGTTGCTGCCCCTGGACTTGTCCATATTCAAAGAGGGGTAGCGGCGCGGGAGTCAAGCTGCCGGGCGCGGCTCATCGCCGCCTTCGGCCCTGCGGACCGCGGATTCCTCGTTTTCCTTGAGGCGCTGGCTCGCCACGTTCTCAATGGTCTCCTTGAGCGCCGGGTCCCGCCTAAGAAGGCGGCGCAGATCGCGCCCGTCCAGCGAAAGAAGGTGCGTGTAGCCAACCGAAACCACGTCCGCGCGCCTGGGCTGTCGCGTCAGCAACGCCAGTTCCCCGAAGAAGTCCCCCGGCCCAAGCGACAGGCGGCGGTCCTCTAGCACGACCTCGACCTTGCCCGAGGCGATAAAGTACATGGCGCGGCCCTTGTCGCCGGTGCGCATGATGGTTTCGCCGGGATAGGCGAGGCGAGCCCGCAATAGGCGCGCGAGGTCCATCAGTCGCTCCGGGTCCAGCGACTTGAACAGCGGGACGCCACGGATCATCTCCGCTAACCGCAGGCCGAGATCAAGGGGCGGGCGCTTGCCCGCCGCCTCGCGCCGGACACCCAGGTCGCGCTGGAGATCCGTGAAAACCTCTCGGCTGATCAAGGATTCGTCGAATTGCTTGCGGTAGGCCGCGTCCTCCATGCGCAAGGCGGCGCGCGCGAGATACTGCCGCCGCAAGGCCATGGCGAAGCCGGTGTATTGCAGGTCGATCGCGGTCATCGCATCCTCGACCCGCGACAGGCGTTGGCGCAGCAGGCGCTCCATCGAGCCGGTGGCCTCGGACCCCACCAAGGGCGCGAGCGACCGCTTGTTGAAGCTCAGCAGCTCCCGGATCACCATCTGCATGATCATCAAGAGCTCGAAGCGGTCCGCCAGTTCGCGGGCCAGCAACCATGTGGAACCGGTTTTGCGTTGCACCAGGACAGCGAAGCGCAAGGCGCTGGTTAGCCGTACCAGACGGTCGCCGGTTGTCTCGTAGCCGGCGGCGCCCTCGGCGCGCACCGCGTCGAGCAGTCGGTCGCTGGTCGCCGCCAGGGGGCCGACCAGGCGCGAGGAGATGCTCTGAGCTTGGAAATGCTCGAGATAGAGTTCCTTTTCGCGATTGGCGAGCGCTAAGAGGCCGACCCGCTCGCGCTGTTCCAGGGAGAGGGCCTCCGGCTCCTCGGCGACCTGCACGCCTTCCGTCAAGCCCTCGGCCAATCCAGGATCGAAACCATAGTCGCGCGCCGTGGTCTGAACCTGCCGGTGGATCTGGTCGCGTGAGAGGGCGATCACACGGTTTCGCAAGGCCTGTTCGGTGGCGCTGAGGCGGTCGAGGTGGAGGAGGCGCAGAAGCGGCTGGAGAGTTGGCGCTTGGACGAAGAGCGTGAAGAAGACGAAGCCGGTGGCCAGAACCTCGACGAAGCGCCTGGCCTCAGCCGGGATTTCGGCGTTCTGGCTGATGGAAAGGGCCAGCACCAAGGTTACCGCCCCACGCAGACCGCCCCAGAGGATGAATAGCTTGGCCCGCTGGTTGATCGGATGCGCCAGGCGCCCCAGCGAAAGCATGGGTAGAAGCCCGAAGAGCACCAAGCCGCGGGCAAGCAGGGCGGCCGCTACGAGCGCGAGCAGCAGGGCAAGATCGGTCCAGGTCGCCTGCGGCAGCGCGCGCACCGCTAGCATGGAGGCCAGAACAAAAATCAGCGAGGTCGCCCAAAAATCGAACTGGTCCCAAGCCCGCTGCATCGCCGACCAAATCTCCGGCGCCAGGCGTGTCGGCCCAATCACCGAGAGGGTGAGGGCGGCGCAGACAACCGCGACCACGCCGGAAACCTCGAAGTAGACCTCTCCCAGCAGGTAGGAAAGGTAGGCCAGGGCCACCGCTAGGGTCACGGCCGCGGCGCGGGAGGCCCTAAGGTAGACCAAGGCCACCCCGGCGATGCGCGCCAGCACGACGCCAAGCACCGCGCCGCCCACCAGGGAGACCACCAGGGCAAGGGCATCTTCGCCAACGTTCAGGGTGCCGCGGTCGGTCAGAATGTCCACGAGCACAACGAAGAGCGCGATGGCGGCCGCGTCGTTGAACAGGCTCTCCCCGGCGATCAAGGTCGACAAGCGGCGTGGCGCCCCCAAATCACGGAAGGTCGCCAGCACGGCGGCCGGGTCGGTTGTGGCGACGATCGACCCTAGCAGCAGGCAGACAACGAGGCTTGTCTGGCTAATCGCCGCCAGGCCAAGGCCGATGACGCCGGTACAGATCAACACGGCCACCACAGCCAGAACCAGAACGGCGGCGAACTCGTCCAGCAGTAGCCGCAGGTCCACCCCCAGCCCGGCCGTGAACAGCAGCGGGGGCAGGAACAGCAGCAAGAAAGCATCGGCGGTCAGGCCAATCTCGCTCAACCCCAAAAGGAAGTCGCGGGCAAAGGCCGTGCTCTCCGGGATCATGCGCTCGACAAGATGCTCGGCGCCAACCGCGCCAAGCCCAAGCACGATGCCGAGCAAGGCTAGAAGAAGCGTGAAGGGGAGCGACAGACGATCGGCAAGCGGCAGCAGCAAGCTGCAAAAGACCAGCAGCCCGGCCAGAGCGAGAATAACCGGTGCAATCTCAATCATTATGGGTGGGAGTTTGCCCCATAGGAATTTGGCACGCCATAGTGGATTAAACCCGGTGCCGTGGGGCCTCTTTCCATTTGGCGGCTTGCGCCGTTGTGCGCGGCGGCTGGCGTGCTACAAACTCCAGCGGTTGAACCCGCCAGCGTGAGAGGAGGGACAAAGGTATGTCCGAAGGAGTGACGCCACGTATTGAAAGCGATTCCATGGGGGAGATCGAGGTCCCGGGGGATAGCTATTGGGGTGCGCAGACTCAGCGCTCGCTTCAAAACTTCCGCATCGGCGGCGAGACCATGCCGCCGGCGTTGGTGCGGGCTCTTGGCATCCAGAAGCTGGCGGCGGCGCGGACCAACATGGCGCTCGGTGTGCTCGACCCCAAGCTCGGTGCCGCGATTTGCCAGGCCGCAGAAGAGGTCGCGGCGGGCGATATGATGGACCAGTTCCCGCTGGTGGTTTGGCAAACCGGCTCGGGCACGCAGTCCAATATGAATGCCAACGAGGTAATCGCCGGCCGGGCCAACGAGATTCTGACCGGCACCCGCGGCGGGAAAAGCCCGGCGCACCCGAACGATCACTGCAACATGGGGCAGTCCTCGAACGACACCTTCCCGACGGCCATGCACATTGCGGCGATCCAGCAAATCCTCGACGACACCCTGCCGAAGCTGCGGCGGCTGCATGCCGGATTGTCGGACAAAGCGGAATTGTTTTCGGAAATCATCAAGATAGGGCGCACCCACCTGATGGATGCAACGCCGCTGACCCTCGGGCAGGAGTTTTCCGGCTACGCCCGGCAGATGGAAAACGGCATCGCACGGGTGGAGGCCAGCGTGCCGCGCCTCTTGGAACTGGCCCAGGGCGGGACGGCTGTGGGCACCGGGTTGAACGCTATCGAAGGTTTTGCCGAGAGCTTCGCCGCGGAGGTCGCGGGCCTGACGAAGCACCCCTTCGTCACGGCCCCCAACAAGTTCGAGGCCTTGGCGGCCCACGACGCCATCGTTGAGGCCTCGGGCGCCTTGAACGTGCTCGCCTGCTCCCTCATGAAGATCGCCAATGATATCCGGCTGCTGGGCTCGGGCCCGCGCTGCGGCCTGGGCGAGCTGCGGCTGCCGGCGAATGAGCCTGGCTCCTCAATCATGCCGGGGAAGGTCAATCCCACTCAGGCGGAGGCCATGACCATGGTCTGCGCGCAAGTCATGGGCAACCACACCGCGATCACCGTGGCGGGCTCCAACGGGCACTTCGAGCTCAACGTGTTCAAGCCGGTCCTGATCTATAACCTTCTGCAGTCAGCGAAACTGCTTGGGGACGCCTCTGAGTCCTTCCTGGACAACTGCGTGGCGGGGATCGAGGCCAACCTTGACCGGATCGCCCAGCTCTTAAACGAATCGCTGATGCTGGTCACCGCCTTGAACCCCCATATCGGCTATGACAACGCCGCCAAGGTCGCCAAGCGCGCCTACGCGGAAAACTCGACCTTGAAGGAGGCGGCGGTCGCCCTGGGGCTCTTGGAAGCCGAGGAATTCGATGCGCGGGTGCGCCCGGAGGAGATGATCGGCCCGCGCAAGAAACCGTGACCGGGACAAAGCTCGATACCGCCCGCCCGGTGAAGCGTTCTGTTTCGATTGCCGGGCACCGGACCAGCCTGTCGATCGAGCCGATTTTCTGGGATCAGCTAAAGGCCTTCGCCCGGCAAGACGACAGGTCGCTGGCGGCGCTCATCGGGGAACTCGACGCCCAGCGGACCGAAGGTCAGGCAAATCCGGCGAACCTCTCCTGCACCTTGCGAGTTTATGTCGTCGAGCGCCTGCTGGCTCGCGACGGCTGAATCCTAGAAACCTAGTTCTCTCCGGCGAGCGGGTCCTCGGGCAGCGGCGCGGTTTGGCCGTCTTGGAAGAAGCCTTCCGCGTTCCTGACATCGGACTCTCGGATTTGCCTGTAGAGCGACCGGACGCGGGCGTAGGGGTCGACCGAGTCCTTCCGAATTTCCTCGAAGGTTTCGATATTGCGCGAGTAGAAGTCGATGCCGTCCAGGGCCGCGCGCGGGATGCCGTAGCGGTCCTCCCATGGATAGGTGAGGGGGTCGGCCAGCCAGTCTACCAGCCGGCCCGTGGCGTCGCGTGCGTTGGATGGGCCCAAGATTGGCAAGACCAGATAGAAACCTTCGCCCACGCCGTAGGAAGCCAAGGTTTGGCCGAAATCTTCGTCGTGGAAGGGCAGGCCCGCTTCGGCGGCGATATCGGCCACGCCAAGGCTAAGGCTGGTGTTGATCAGGAAGCGCGCGAAGGTGGTTTCCGCCCGTTCCCACTCGCCCTGCAGCAGGTCGTTCATCAGGATAACGGGAGTCGCCAGGTTCCGCAGAAAAGCCCGGATGGAATCCTTGATCGGCGGTGGAACCCAATCCCGATATGTCACGGCGATCGGGCGAATGATCACCACATCCAACATTTCGTTGAAGGCGAAAGTGAAGCGGTTGAGGGTTTCCAAGGGGTCGTTAATATCCTCCTCGGCCGCCGCGTCACCGTAGATATCGGAAAATTCGTCATCGCCATAGAGGTCGGAAAGATCGTCCTCGGAGGCGTCGTCCGCGATGCCCTCGGGAGCGGCTTGCGCGAATGAGGGCCCCAGGCGCGGTTCCTGGGGCAAAGGCATGCGAAGGTCCGGGTCGGAGGAACCCACAAGCGTCGCGCGTCGCCCCTCGCCCTCGGGCGCGCCCGCGCAGGCCGATAAGCTCATGGCGATGGCGGCGAAGGCCAAAGTTGTGGCGAGGCCAGCGAGATTCCTTGGGCGGCCTTCCGATTGTCCCTGCAATACTCTCTCCCCCGACAACGAAGAACGGAGCGGACTTGCGTCGTCCCCGCCCTCGAGATGTTCCGGTAGCACAGGAAACCACACAACGCGAGTCGCGGATTTCATCAAATTTGACGATCTTTACGAGATTCAACATGAAATAGATCTCGTTTAACGCTAATCAATCCTTTGCGCCGCCGGGCTTTTGGCCCAAGAGGCGGCGATAAACTGGCGAGAGAATCGCCGGCAGCATGTACATGGGCAGCTGTGCGATGGCGAAGAACAGCACCACGCCGAAGTTTGTATCGGCGGGAAGCGCCGCCAGCAGCAGCCCCATGTTGCAATTTCCGCTCATAAGAGCAGCCGAAAGGGCCCGCCGGCGGCCCATCCAGAAGAACATCCCCCAACCGAGCAGTTGAAGCACAGGATTCGCGACGAAGGCCACGGCCAGCCAGAGCGCAACCATCCAGGGGTCCTCGAATATCGCGTCGGTCACACCATCCATGACGCTGATCGCGAAAATCAGCATGGTCAGCACCATCAGGCCGTCGAGCTGGGTGTTGTAGCTCCGCAGCTTCGCCAGCCCTATCAGCCTGCGCAGCAGCAGCGCGGCAAGGAAGGCGCCCAGGACCAGCGCCGCCAGGCGGATCATGAGCTCCAGCACGCCCACCTCCAACTCCAGCCCTAGAAGCGCTAGGGCGAGCGGCGGCACGGTGAGGGGGGTTAGCAAGGTCGAAACAATCCCGATGACCACCACCAAGGCGCCGTCCAGCCCCAGCAGAATGGCGATCGCGGTGGCTCCCAGGATGGGCGGTGCGCAGGCCATGAGGACAACCGAGATTTTCAAAGCTTCCGGCAGCGGCACCGGCCAGAGGGCCAGCCAAGTGACTACCGGCGATATCAGCATCATCCAGGCGACCAGAAGGCCGGAGCGTATCGGCTGGCGGATGTAGCCCGCCATGATGTGCCAATCGACCCTCAAGAGCGCGAAAACCAAGAGTATGGCCACCGCGTGAGGCAGGATTGGGCGCAGTAGGGAGGCGAGCGGCGGCACCGCGAGTCCGATAAACACGCCGATAAAGAGCGCGCGCGGCCCGTTTCCGCCAATGAATGCCAGTACGCGTCCCATATCTCCCCTGAATCTCCCCGGTGTCTCCCTCGCGGGCTCCTGGTTGAAATTGTCGCGGGAGACGCTATCCCTTTCGCCCCGGGACACCAATGCACTAAGCTCCCCAGCGATTAAACTAGGGAAGTCTCGATGTCCGTGGAAGAAAGCGAAGCCGATCCGGCCCCTCTGGAACTGATTGAAGGCGAGGTTCAGCCGGAATGGATCGACTACAACGGCCACATGAATGTGGCGTACTACGTGCTGGCGTTCGACCAGGCCTACGACGCCTTCTTGGACTGGCTTGGCATGGGGCAGGCCTTTCGCGAGCAAACCGGCGATTCGACCTTCTCGGCCGAGCTTCATATCCGCTACCTGCGCGAACTCACGCAAGGCGAGCCTTACCGGATTACAGGGCAGGTGCTTGGCAGCGATGCCAAGCGAATACATCTCTTCCTGCAAATGTATAGTCGGCGCAGTGGGGAGCTTGCGGCGACCTTGGAAGGGATGAACCTGTACGTGGACCTTTCGGTTAGAAAAGTCGCCCCTATGCCGGACAACATCATGGCCGTGCTCGCTGAGCTTCAGGTCGCTCACGACAAGCTTCCCCGGCCGCCCGAAGCTGGCCGGGGTATCGCGATGCCGCCGCCGAAAGACCCCGCCGGAGGCGGCTCATGAGCCGTTTTGGAGGCGCCTTGCTGGGCGCGGGCTTGGCTGTTGGGATGTGGTGCATGACGCTGGGCTTGGCCGAGGCTGCCTGCACCGATCCGCCGGGTGAAGCGGTGAACTGGCAGCGCTGTTCCTTCGATGGCTTGGACCTCTCCGGCGTCGACCTCGCGAAGTCGCGGCTGCGGGATGGTAGCTTTCTGAGGGCAAATCTGGCTGGTGCGGATCTGACCGACGTCGAGGCCTTCCGCGCCAAGTTCATCAACGCCGACTTGAGTGGTGCCAAGCTTTCGAACGCCCGCTTGTTTCAGGCGGACATGACCAAGGCCAATCTAAACGGGGCAGACCTGTCCGGCGCCGACCTGCGCAGCGCGAAGCTCTACAGGGCCGATCTTAGGGGCGCGAACCTGTCGGGTGCGCGTTTGCAAGGGGCCGACCTTGCCTTCGCGGACCTGTCTGGTGCCACCTGGACGAACGGCGAGTATGTCTGCCGGGACGGTTCCATCGGGCGCTGCAACTGATCTTCACTCATCGTCTGGCTGGGTGTGGGCGAGCCTTCGCAAGGCAGCTTCGCCGAAGCGGTATTGCAGCCAGCCGCCGAGCTCTTCGGCGCCAAGGGCTTCGTAAAATTTTCGCGCCGGGTTCCAATGCAGAGCGGAAAGGTCCATGCGCCCGCAATCGCGTTCGATCGCGATCTGGGCCATCCGTTCGATCAGGCGCCGACCCACACCAAGGCCCCGCGCGCTCTCGGCAACCACAAGGTCCTCCAGGTAAAGGCCCGCCCGGCCCGCAAAGGTCGAGTAAATAGTGAAGTATAGCGCTAGCCCGACGGCTTCCGGCCCCTCCGGCCCTGCGTTTTCCGCCAGCAGACACTCGAATTTCGGGTCCGCTCCAAAGCCGTCTCGCCGAAGCGTTTCCTCGGTGACGTGAACTGCCGAGAGCAGATTCTCGAAGCGCGCGAGATCGAGAATCAAGCCGTGTATCGTGGGGACATCGGACTCCACCGCCGGGCGAATCGTCACCATGCCGGGTTAACCATCAAATCGGCGCTGCGGAGTCTGGGTCACGGTCAGTGCTCGAGCCCTTCTTGGTGGCGGCGCAACCGCCGAAGCTAACGGATCATGCACTGGGGGTTTAGAATCGGGCAAGTCTATCGTCTAATGGCTCCGCCGATGGCGTTTCAAGCCGACTTAGGGAAAGTCAGGACGCGAGTGCGCAGGTATTTCAACTCAGGCAAGCGAGCGCTTGTGGGGCTGCGGCGGTTCCGCCGCAACGACCAGTTGGTGCTCGGGCTGCTGTCCACCATTGTCGGGGCGATTGGGGGCCTGGCGGCCATCGCCTTCAGAACGGTCATCGACACGATTCAGTTCTTCGGCTTCGGCTCCGCGCCTGACCAGATCGCTTCGGCGGCGGCCTCGCTGGAGTGGTGGCATGTCTTGGCGGTCCCGACCTTCGGGGGCTTGCTGGTCGGCCTTTTCGTTTACCGCTTCATGCCCGAAGGGCGGCCGCAAGGGGTTGCTCATGTCATCGAGGCAGCGGCTTTGAGAGGGGGCCAGATGTCCCTCATGGTGGGCGTCCGCGCCGCCCTGGTCTCGGCCGCCTCGATCGGTTTCGGCGCTTCGGTTGGGCGCGAAGGGCCGGTGGTGCATCTGGGCGCCAGCCTGGCGTCCTGGACGGCGCAGGTCCTGCACCTCGACAGGTCGCGCACCCGAACCTTGCTTGGCTGCGGCGTTGCGGCCGCGGTGGCGGCCTCGTTTAACGCCCCCATCGCGGGGGTTTTCTTCGCGCTGGAAGTGGTGGTCGGCCACTACGCCTTGTCCGCCTTCGCGCCAATCGTGATCGCGGGCGTGTTCGGCACCTTGATCAGCCGCATGCACTACGGCGATTTCCCCGCCTTCGTCTTGCCGCAAGCTCATAGCATCGGGACGGTCTGGGAATTTCCGGCCTTCATGTTACTAGGATTGGTCTCGGCCCTGGCCGCCGTGTTGTTCATGCGCTCGATCATTTTTTCCGAGGGCGTCTTTAGGCGGTTCCCGGGACCGGTCTGGATCCGCCCGGCACTGGGTGGATTGGCCGTGGGGCTGATGGCCTTGGTCTTCCCGCAAGTTCTGGGCGTGGGGTATGGCGCCACCGACGCGGCCTTGCAGGAACGCTATGGGCTCTGGCTGCTCTTGGCTTTGGTCGTGGCGAAGACGGCGGCTACCGGCATTTCCATCGGTTCGGGCTTTGGCGGCGGCGTATTTTCTCCCTCGCTTTTCGTCGGTGCGATGGTGGGCGGCGCTTACGGCATCATCGCGGGCTCGGCCTTCCCCGACCTGGCATCTAGCCACGGCGCATACACCATCATCGGGATGGCGGCGGTGGCCGGGGCCGTGCTGGGCGCGCCGATTTCCACCATCCTGATCGTCTTCGAGATGACCGGTGACTACGCCTTGACCATCGCACTGATGATTGCCACGGCCATCGCCAGCGTCACGGTTCAGCAGGTTGGGATCCCCTCGTTCTTCATCGGTCAGTTGCAGCGCCGGGGCGTGAAGCTGACCGAGGGCCACGAGACACGCCTCTTGGCGGACATCAAGATTCGCAGCCTTCTGGACCGCAACTACGCGACAGTCCCGGCTGAGGCGCCCCTGGCCGAGGTGCGTAAGGCGCTCGTTCAGGCACCCTTCGCGGAGCTCATGGTGATTGATGGCCATGGCGCGTTGCTAGGGACTATCACCTTCGCGGACTTCACCGATAGCTTCTTCGATACCAGCAAGGACGAGAAGTTCACCGCGCGGGACGTTGCCCGTGTGAACCCCCCTCTGCTCCTCGCGGACGACAGCTTGGGGCGGGCGATCGAGGTGTTTCGCGAGTGCGGCGAGGCCCACATCCCCGTGGTGGATTCGAAAGACGATCGAAAGCTGCTGGGCCTCGCCCACGAACATGAAACCATGGCGGCCTACCACCGGACCCTGATGGCCGCCCGGGCCGAGGAAAGGGGCGAAGCCGCGAGCCGCTTTCCCGAACGCCCCTGACGAACTCGACGTCGAAGGGCGCTAGTCTTCCAGTAGATAGCCTGTGCGGTGGGGCAAGCTTTCCCGCCCCACAATCTTCGCGACGGTTTGTCCCGGCGTCACGAATTTGTGGCCCCGGCGCGAAAGGACCAGTCCGTCGGTGCCGGCGTGAATGGCGCGCCGGGCCGATGCGGGGTTCTCGGCCGCCGGATCCACCAGTTCGGCGATCAACTGGCCTTTCTCGACCTCCGCACCGAGCGGCACGGTGTAGACCAGGATTCCGGCGGAAGCGGCCTTCACGCTGTCGGTTGCGTCGAGCATGGTGGCCTCGCACTGCAACGCTGGCAGAGGACCGGGGTCACCGGCGATGAAACCGCGCCTTTGCAGCACGCGGAATATGGCTTGGGCATCGCTTTCGGCCAAGGCGTTGGAAACGTCCGCGAAGCCCCGCAGCTCCACCGTGGCCGCGAGGCAGGCCGGCGGTATCGGGTTGTCCGGGAACATCCGAGCGAGTTTGAGCCAGGGACCGGAGAAGGCTTCGTCGAAGGAGGCGCCGCCGGAATCCTCCGCCAGCATCACCGCCCGGCTGCCCAACTCCGCCGCAAGATCCTGAGCTTCCGGCCAGTGCTGTGGCAGTAAGAAAAGATGAGATAGGGCCTCGTCGTCGCAATGCAGGTCGAGGATCAGGTCGGCGTCGCAGGCCTCGCGGGCAAGAGTGAGACGCAGCTGATCCAGTGCCTTCGCGGCACGGGTCTCTGCCAAACTTTCCCGCAAGGCGGCCCTTATCGCGGCGATATTCACCGCCGCGTCCTCGCCCAAGTGCCCCGACACCCGCTCGCCAATCAGGCTTGCAAGATCTGGCCAAGAGCGGTTGAAGTTCCCGCCGCCGGCGAGATCGTAGCGGCCAAGCTGGTAGCCGTTGACCGACTGCGACAAGCCGATCGGATTGGCGTAAGGCACGACCACGATTTGGCCGCTCACTGCCCCTTGCGCCGCCGCGGCATCCAGCTTGCGCAGCAGGTGGTGAGCGACCAGCATCCCCGGCGTTTCATCCGCATGCAGCGAGGCCTGGATGTAGGCCTTGGGCTGGGCTTCCGCGGCCCCATAGCGGTGCACCAGGAGGTATCGATCCGTCCCGGCGGAGGGGCTCGGCAAGGAAATCCGTTGGGTTTGGCGCGTCATCCCTGGCCTCCATGCACCCGGTCGCGGGCGGCGATCTTGGCGATTGCGCTCCCGACGGTCAATGACGGGGGCCGATGTTCGGCTTTTCGCGCTCAGGCCCTCGGAGATTCTTTCAATTCGAGCTATATATTCAGGCATGTCATCGGAGTCGCCGCCCGTTTCCGCCGCCCTGCGGCCGCCCTATCTCGAGGGCCTGAACGAGTCCCAAATGGCCGCGGTAGAGGCGGTGGATGGGCCGGTGCTGATGCTGGCCGGCGCAGGGACCGGCAAAACGCGCGCGCTGACTACCCGGCTCGCGCACCTGCTGATCACGGGCCGGGCGCACCCGGGCCAAATCCTGGCGGTGACCTTCACCAACAAGGCGGCGCGCGAGATGCGCGAACGGGTGGCGCGGCTCTTGGCCGTGCCCAGCGTCGAGGG
This sequence comes from Pelagibius litoralis, assembly GCA_029287455.1. Taxonomy (GTDB): domain Bacteria; phylum Pseudomonadota; class Alphaproteobacteria; order Kiloniellales; family DSM-21159; genus JARFRB01. The sequence continues at coordinate 62,040 of JARFRB010000092.1, forward strand.
CTGGTGGCTCGGGACCTTCCACGCCCTTTCGGCCCGGATCCTGAGAAGCCACGCGGAGTTGGTGGGGCTAAAGCCGAACTTTACCATCCTGGATACGGACGACCAGTTGCGCCTCGTGAAGCAATTGATCGCGGCGGAAGGCATTGAAGACAAGAAGTGGCCCGCACGGCTGCTGCTGTCGATGATTGAGCGCTGGAAGGATCGGGGATACACTCCGGACAAGGTTCCGGGCGCGGAGGCCGGCGAGTTCGCGAACGGCCGCGCGTTGGAGCTCTACGCGGCTTATCAGTCCCGGCTTTTGGAACTCAACGCCTGCGATTTCGGGGACCTGCTGCTGCACTGCCTGACCCTGTTTCAAAGCCGTCCGGAGGTTTTGGAGAGCTACCAAGACCGCTTTCATTACATCCTGGTGGACGAGTATCAGGACACCAACGTCGCCCAGTATCTCTGGCTGCGGCTGCTTGCCCAGAAGCGCCGGAACCTCTGCTGCGTAGGGGACGACGACCAGTCGATCTACGGCTGGCGGGGGGCGGAGGTCGGGAATATCCTGCGTTTCGAGCAGGATTTTCCGGGTGCGAAGGTGGTGCGCTTGGAACGAAACTATCGCTCCACTCCGCACATCCTGGCCGCCGCTTCCGGCTTGATTGCGCAAAATCAGGGGCGGCTGGGCAAGACCCTTTGGACCGAGGGCCGCGAGGGCCCGAAGGTGCGGGTGCGGGGGCTGTGGGACGGGGAGGCCGAGGCTCGCTTCGTCGGGGAGGAGATCGAGGCTCTGCAGCGCGACCAGCACGGTTTGGACGAGATTGCCGTCCTGGTCCGCACCGGCGCCCAGACCCGCGAGTTCGAGGAGCGCTTCGTCACCTTGGGGCTTCCCTACAGGGTGGTGGGCGGACCCCGTTTCTACGAGCGCCGGGAGATCCGGGACGCGCTGGCTTACCTCAGGGTGCTGCACTCGAACGACGACGACCTCGCCTTCGAGCGCATCTTCAATCTGCCCAAGCGTGGCCTGGGCGATGCCTCTCTGCGCTTGTTGCAGGGGCTGCGGCGGGGGCGGAGCCTCTCGCTCTTCGAGGCAGCGCGGCAAGTCGCCGAAACCGACGAACTTCGGCCGCAAGCCAGGCGCGCGCTCGGCGATTTGGTCCGCGCTTTCGACGGCTGGCGGGAGCTTGCTGCGGACATGCCGCATCCCGAACTTGCGGAAGTGGTGCTTGACGAATCCGGCTACACCGACATGTGGCGCAACGACAAATCGATCGAAGCGCCCGGCCGGCTGGAGAATCTCAAGGAACTGATTGAGGCCCTGCGCGAGTTCGATACCCTCGCGGGCTTCCTGGAACATGTCAGCCTGGTGATGGAGAACCTGGAGGACTCCAGTCGCGAGCAGGTCACGATTATGACGCTGCACGCGGCCAAGGGCCTGGAGTTCGAGACCGTCTTCCTGCCGGGCTGGGAGGAGGGCCTGTTCCCCAACCAGCGTGCTCTCGACGAAACCGGCATGAAGGGTTTGGAGGAGGAGAGGCGGCTTGCCTATGTGGGCCTCACCCGCGCCAAGACCCGCGCGGTCGTTAGCTTCGCCGCGAACCGGCGCTTGCATGGCTCCTGGGCGGCCGCCATCCCCTCGCGCTTCGTGGACGAGCTGCCGGAAGATCATGTGGAGCAGGAAAGCGACCAGGGCCTATATGGCGCTTCCGCACAGACCTGGGGCGGCGGGTTCGGGGGCTTCCAGGACTGGGGCGATACGCGGAATTCGCCGGGCATGCTGCGGGCACGGGCGCGAGAGCGCACGGGCGCGCCCTTGATCGAAGGCAGCGCCATGCTGGTTCACGACCTTCCGGCCGACCGGTTCGGGATGGGCGGGCGCGTCTTTCATCAGAAGTTCGGCTATGGGACCGTATCCTTCGTGGAGGGCGAGCGCTTGACCATCGCCTTCGACAAAGCCGGCGAGAAGAAGGTGATGGCATCATTTGTGGTGCCCGCGGAAGAGGCGGGCTGACCGGCACCGATGGACCCGATCTATCTCTTGAGCTTCCGCCTGCCGGAAACCGCGGCTGGCCTGGCGGAAATTGCCCTCGAGCCGCTGGGCGGCGCCTTGGCCCTTGGCCTTCCCGACAGCCGGGGCGAGGTGGAACTGAAACTCTACCTCGGAGAGGATCCGGGCCGCCCGAATGTCGCCTCCCTGATGGCGGCGGTTGCGCTGGCGGCCGAAGTGCCTGCCCCGGAATTCAGCCTTGAGCTCCTGCCTGAAATCGATTGGGTGGCGGAAAGCCAAGCGGCCCTTCCGCCTATCGCAGCGGGGCGTTTTTGGGTTTATGGCAGTCACGTCGAGGCTCGACCGCCTGCGGCCTCGATCCCCCTACTGATCGACGCGAACCTCGCCTTCGGCACCGGGCGTCACGAGACGACGCGCGGGTGCCTGCTGGCGCTCCAGGACTTGGCTCGGCGCGTAATGGTGCGCCGGGCCTTGGACCTCGGTTGCGGCTCGGGGATTCTGGCGCTCGGCATTGCGCGCTTGTGGCGGAAGTCGAAGGTCCTTGGCGCAGATATGGATTCCGCGTCCATCAAGGTGGCGTGCCACAACGCGCGGATCAACGAGGAGCGGGCGCGGACGAGCTTTCTGACGAGCCGGGGCTATGACAATGCCGCGATTCGGCGAGCCGGCCCCTACGATCTCATCGTTGCGAACATTCTGGCGGGGCCGTTATGCGATCTCGCGACCGAAACCTCCACCCAGCTTCTGCCTGGCGGGCGAGTTGTGCTGTCGGGCCTCTTGGACCGTCAGGAACGGCAGGTTCTTGCGCGTTACAGGGCGGTGGGCTTGGCCTTCGAGCGGCGTTGGAGGATCGGTGAATGGTCCACCTTGGTGCTGCGCCGCTAAATTACTTGCCAAAAGAAATCGGCGGGAACCGGGGAGGGGGGTCTCCGGTTCCCGCCGATCGGGATAATCTTCGTAAGCTCGAGGGCCGGGGGAAGAAGGCCCTGGCGCGAAGGTTATCGTTAGGCAGCCTTTGCCGATGCGGCGAGGTCCTGGTTGGCGGCGACCTTCCGGCCCGTCCAACCCCAGCCGACCATCGCAAGGCGCAGCGGCTCGACCAGCATGCGCTCAACCTCGCGGGCGGCGCGAGCGACCGGTGCGGTCAACTGCGCGACCACTCCGTTCTTGGCGATCTGGCGCGAAACCTCGCGAAGATCCTTACGCTCGAAGCCGATATCGCGCAGCATGCGATCGTCCAGGCTGGAAAGCTGGCGCATGGTCTCGCGCTCCACGGCCCAGCGCTTCAGCAGCGCGACCAGTTTCGTGCCCCAGAATTCCTTCACCGGCGCGGCGCTTTCACAGCACGCCACGGCGGAGGCGGCGAGGTCGGCCCGCGTCAGGCCTATGTCCTGCAAGGCCCGATCGTCCAGCATGCGCAGCTCGGCGACCGTCTGGCGATACATCACGGCGCGCTTGAACGCGCTCGCAAGGGCCTGGAGGCCAAGTGCGGTGGCGATGTCTCCGAGGTAGCCGCGCACATAGCGCGCCTGCATCGAACGGGCCCGTCCCAGAAGCTCGGTCACTTCGGTTTGGGCGACCGGTCCTTCGGTACGCCGGGTGGCAAGCTTCATTTCGCTAAGCCGGGACATGTTCATACTCCACAAACGGGGTTTCATGGGCATCGAACAGGACCATTCCTGTCTCGATAAAGCCGAGATAATCCTTTCCACTCCTGACGAGCAGTGGGAATTTTCGCAGTGCAGCAATGCAATGTGAGCATACCGACTGGCGGATTGTTTGCAGGGGGTTAGGGGCATTTATGGAGAATTTGTTTCAAGCAGAATGCGTCCTGCTGACGTACTCCAGGTTGCCGCTGGGAAATTGAGCGTGGCGGGAAAATTCGCGTTCCAGCCGGCGAAGGCCTTGCTTGGCCAGAAGCGCCACCCTAGCCTTTCGCCCATGGACACGATTTTGGACAAGCCGGACCTCGCCGCACGCCTTTCCGCTCTGCGGTCGGAGCTAAAACGGCGCGGTCTCGACGGCTTCGTTGTGCCGCGCGCCGACGAGCATCAAGGAGAGATGGTGGCGCCCCATTCGGAACGCTTGGCCTGGCTGACGGGATTTACCGGATCGGCTGGTCAGGCCATCGTTCTGGCGGATCGCGCGGCGATCTTCGTTGATGGGCGCTACACCTTGCAAGTGGGCCTGCAAGTGGACACGCGGCTCATCTCGCCCCTGCACATGACCGAGAACCCTGCCAGCGCCTGGATCGAGGAAAATCTCGAAGGTGGAAAGCTTGGCTACGACCCTTGGTTGCACAGCGAGGATCAGGTCCGCAGGCTAAAGGAAAGCTGCGAGAAGGCTGGCGGTGAAGCGGTTGCTGTCTCGGACAATCCCGTCGATGCGATTTGGAGCGATCAGCCGGACCCTCCGAAGGCGCCTGCGGCGGCCCATCCCTTGGAGTTCGCCGGCAAGACCTCGGCGGAAAAGCGCGACGAAATAGCAGCGGCGATCGCGGCGGCCGGGGCGAGCGCGGCGGTTCTGAGCCTTCCCGACTCCTTGGCGTGGCTGCTGAACGTGCGCGGAGGAGACGTTTCGCACACGCCGCTCGTCCTATCCTTCGGCATTCTTGATGCCGAGGGCGGCTGCGAATGGTTCGTGGACGGCGCCAAGATCAGCGAGGATCTGCCCGAGCACTTGGGGAACGGTGTTTCCCCGCGGGCCCCCGAAGAGTTTGGGCCCGCGCTTGATGCCTTGGCTGGGCGCAAGGTTCTCGCGGACCCTGCCAGTGCGCCGGCTTGGGTCTTCGATCGGCTGCGCGCGGCCGGCGCGGAAATCGTTCAGGGTCAAGATCCCTGCCTTCTGCCCAAGGCGCGCAAGAACGCGATTGAGATCGAGGGGTGCCGCGCCGCGCATCGCCGGGATGGCGCCGCCTTGAGCCGATTTCTCGCGTGGCTCGCCAGCAACGCGGTGGACGGTGAGGTAAGCGAGCTGGAAGCGGCGGGGAGGCTGCGCCGGTTCCGCGAGGAGAATTCCGAGTTCCGCGACCTTTCCTTCGACACAATCTCTGGCTCCGGCCCGAACGGGGCGATAGTGCACTACCGTGTCACGCCGGAAAGCGACCGGCGATTGGGGGACGGCGAGTTGTTTCTTCTGGATTCCGGGGCGCAGTATCCGGACGGCACCACGGATGTGACGCGCACGGTCGCGATCGGTAAGCCCAGTCCGGAAATGCGCGAGCGCTTCACGCGTGTGCTGAAGGGTCACATCGCCCTGGCTACGGCGCGTTTTCCCGTGGGCACAACAGGCAGCCAGCTGGATGCCCTGGCCCGTTCGCCCCTCTGGCAGGCAGGCCTGGATTACGATCACGGGACGGGGCATGGAGTGGGAAGCTATCTGGGGGTGCACGAAGGCCCGCAACGGATCTCGAAAGTCCCGAACCGCGTCGCCTTGGAGCCGGGGATGATCGTTTCCAACGAGCCGGGGTATTACAAGACAGGCGCCTACGGGATCCGGATTGAGAACCTGGTGACGGTGGTGGAGAGTCCCGCCCAGCCTGGCGACGACCGCGCGATGCTCGCGTTCGAGACCTTGACCTTGGCGCCCATCGATCTGTCTCTCGTGGAGCCATCGCTGCTGACCGCGGAAGAAGCGGCTTGGCTCGACAGCTACCACGAGCGCGTTCGCGAGACACTTTCCCCGGCCTTGGGCGCGGCCGACAGGGTGTGGCTCGATGCGGCTACGGCCAAGCTCGGCGCATAGGATCTGGCGGCCGGCGAGAGGGCCTGACCTCTAGCGATTGGCGTTGGCCGCGGCCCAGGCGGCGGCACGGCCGGAGGTGATCGCGCCCTCGATTGTCGCTGGCCAGCCTGTGTCGAGCCAGTCGCCTGCCAGGAACAGGTTTTGGCAAGGGGTTTTCGTGCCGGACCGCGCCGAAAGGGATTGAGGGGTCTGAGCGAAGGTCGCCCGTCGTTCCTTCACGATCCGCACCGGTGGGGGCGACCCGCTTGGCAAGTCGAGCACGCGCGCCGCGTCGGACCAGAAAAGCTGGGCAAGGGTGTCCCTATCCAGGTCGACGAGCTCGGTGGCAGCACTTCTCGTCAGGCTCGCGACACTGCCTCGCAGGAAGATCCAGTCGGCTGTGCCGCCGACTAAGCCCAGGAAGCGGCCCCCGCCTGGTAGCCTGCGGGCAGCGCTGCCGGCGATCTCGGGCAGCCTAATGTGCGCGTTGACGATGGGTCGGCTGTCCAAGGGCGGCGAGATCTGCGGAAGCAGGGCCGCGGCGCTGTTCGGCGGAACGGCCAAGATCAAAATGTCGGCATTGGCGAGTTCGATTGTCGCATCGCCGAAGCGCAAGTCGCGTATGCGGTCGTTCCTGATCACGATATCGGACAGTCGGTGGCCGAAAAGAATGCGGACGTTCCGGCGCTTCAGAAGATCCAGCGCCGGATCGACGAAAGTTGCCGAAAGGCTGTCCTTCGCCAGCATGGGATGGCATGCCCGCGCCCCCTTCAGCCAGCTATGCCGCAGCGTTCGCCACAGCAGCCTTGCGGAAGCCTCCTCCGGCTCGGCGTTCATGATTGCCCGGCTCAGCGGGCGCCAGAGACGGCGGGTCATGGCGGACTCGCCGCCCAGGCACTCCGCTACCGTATCGCCGGTCTTCGCCCAGGCCAGGCGCGAAAGCCTGAAATGGGCCAGCAGGCTCTCGCCGGGCACGCGGGAGCTTCGGTCCAAGAGCCAAAAAGGCAGCGGCAGGCGGCTTGGGCCGATGCGCCAGGCCTCTCCGCTTTCGAGATCCAGAAATGGCAGACGCGCGTCCTTGGCCCGGATCACCTGTTCCTCGGCGTCGATCTCCGCCAGGTAGGCGATGGTTTCCCAGTTGCCGCTCAGGAAGATGTGATTTCCATTATCGATGACGCGGCCGAGCGTTTCGTCGAAGTACGATCGGCAGCGGCCGCCTGCTTGCGGGCTGGCTTCATAGAGCGAAACCTTTCGGCCAAGCCGGGCGAGTTGCACCGCGCAGGCAAGGCCAGCTAGCCCGGCCCCGACCACGTGAATACGTCCTTGCGCGGGCGCCGGGCCGGCCATCAAAAGAGCCCGTGCCGCAGCATCAGCCAGGCCTTCGTCGCCGTTGGGATCCTTGGGCGCTCGAGGGGGGGATGCCACCCCCGCCGCTCCAGCCTGTCCAGCAGGCTCTCATAGACGGCCATCATCACCGCCGCCGGGCGCAAGGCGCGGCGTTCCTCGCCCGCGAACTGGCCGCGCGCCGAATCGAAATGAGCGCGCGCCTCCTTCGCCAAGGCGCGGCAGGCCTCGGGCAGGGCCGGATCGGCAAGCACGTCGCGCGGCGCCCCGTGGCCCACGCCGGCCGCCTCGAGCAGTTCGGCGGGAAGATAGAGGCGGCCCTGCTCGGCGTCCTCCGAGAGGTCGCGCAAGATATTAGTCAGTTGCAAGGCGGTCCCAAGCTCGACGGCCAGACCGCTGGCGGCTGCCTTCGGTGCCCCGAATATAAGTAACGAGAGCTGGCCAACGGCGACGGCCACGCGCCGGCAATACACCGTCAGCTCGTCGCGGGAGGGCGCGACGATCGGCCCGGCGGCATCCATCTCCATGCCTTCCAATATCTCAAGGAACTCCCCGCAGGGTAGCCCGTGAGCTTCGATCGCCGGCTGGAGCATGCGCGCGGTCGGTTGCGTGGCCCGGCCTTCGTATAGCAGGGCCAGCTCGCGCCGCCACTCCGCGAGGGCGGCCAACTTCTCCTCCGCCGTGCCGGGGCCGTCGGCGATGTCGTCGACTTCGCGGCAAAAGGCATAGAGCGCGTGCATGGCGGCGCGGCGGGGCGGCGGCAAGACCCGCATCCCGATTAGGAAAGAGCTGCCCGATTTCGCGACCAGCTTGTTCACATGGGCGCGGGCGAGGCTATCGGCGGACACGTGCCCATCCTTCCTGGATCGCCGCGGAGAGGCCGAGCGCCGCCATGGCGCCCCGCCCGACTCGCACCCGATCCGCGATCGGATCGGCGCCTTTCAAGCGGCTCGCCAAGGCCCGCGCCAGGCGCAGTATCACCGCGGCTTCGAGCGCGAGCCGCCGGTTGCCGATCGCTGCCGGCAAGGGGGCGGCCGCGCGCAGGAGTTCGTTTGTCGCCACCAGGGTTCTTTCCAGAACACGGCCGAGGGCGGGGGAGGCGGCGGGCGCGGCAAGCGCGCCTTCGGGGACCCCTTCCTCCGCCAGCCAATCCGCCGGCAGGTAGATCCGTCCCAGCCGCCGATAGTCCTCACCGCAGTCTTGCAGATGATTGAGGATCTGTAGGGCCGTGCAAAGCGCGTCGCTCGGCCCGCGGGTTCGCGCGCCTTCGCCGTGCAGGTCCAGGACCATTCTGCCCACGGGATTGGCGGAGAGGCGGCAATAGTCTAAAAGCGCCGCCCAAGACCGGGTGCGAGGGCGGGTGGCGTCGTGCTCGAACGCATCCAGAAGCGCCAGCGCATGGTCGGAAGAAACGCCCGTCTCGTCGAGCGTGGCGCGCAGGGCGGCAGCCTCAGGCACTTCCGCCGGCGGCAAGCTGCCTGTAAGGGCTCCGCGAAACCGCGCTAAGCGCTCAAGCTTTTCCTCTGGCGCAAGGGCGGGGTCGTCGGCGATGTCGTCCGCTGCCCGCGCGAAGGCATAAAAGCGCATGACATGCGGCCTGACCGCCGGCCCCATCAGGCGGGAGGCGACCGGGAAGTTCTCTTGCCGTGCCGCGGCGACGGCGGTCCCTGTCGGCTTCAGATGTAGGGCGGAGCCGGTCATCTACCCGACTCTACGCCAATTCCGCGAAGCGTTCGACGAAACGGCGCTTTGCCTTTTCCGGCGGCCAAGGCGAGAGTTCGAGACCCAGGTGTTCGGCGCGGCTATCGAATAGGCGGCGGGCTTCACGTGGTTCGAAACCGGCCAACTGGGTCGCTTCTAGGAAGGCAGCCGCCCGGTCCGCGCGCTTGATCAAGGCGGCGACGGTTTTTGGAAGTTCCGCGGGAAGCTGAAACCTGAGGAGCACCGCCTCCAGCAGCCGTGTCTCGAGCGCCTTATAGCCTGGGCCGACAGCGGCCTTGAAGGGAGTGATGAGGTCGCCGACCACGTACTCGGGCGCATCGTGCAGGAGTGCCGCCAGACGCCATTGGCGCGGCAACTCGGGCTTGAGTTTGACCGCTATCTCCTCGACGACGAGGGAGTGCTGCGCGACGCTGAAGGCCCAGTCGCCCTTCGTCTGCCCGTTCCAGCGGGCAACCCGCGAGAGTCCGTGGGCGATATCGTCGATCTCCACATCCAGCGGAGACGGATCCAACAAATCCAGCCGCCGTCCGGACAGCATCCGCTGCCAGGCGCGCTGTGTCTTGAGCGTCAAGGCCCAATAACCCCCGCCGTTATCTTGGCATTAAAGCGTGCCGGCGGACCTTAGGGTTTGTGGGGGAGGCTGGCAACGAGTCTTCAGGCGCCAGCGACCTCTTGGGGCACGCGGGGAAGGGTGTCTTCCTCGTCCCAGGAGAGGCGTTTGCGGTAGATTGTCGAAGGACTGATTTCCAGCAGGGCGGCGGCCTTCGGAATGTTCCCGTCGCAGGCGTCGATAGCCGCTTCGATAGTGTCGCGCTCGACTTGCCACAGGGGCCGGATGCTATCGGCAACGGGCACCTTGTCCGATCCGGTCTCCGTCGGTGCCTGGGCGGTGTGGAGGTGGCGGACCGGGTTTGGCGCGGGTGCCGCGGCACCCGCATCGGATGGCGCGTCCAGGGGCGGCGGCAGCATTTCGGGCGCCACGGCCTCGCCATCATGCAGGACGACGATGTTGCGGATCACGTTCTGAAGCTGGCGCACGTTACCGGGCCAATCATAGGAGGTGACCACGTTCAGGGCCTCTGGCGTGAAGCTTTGGAACGCCTTGCCTTCCTCGGCGGCGAAGGATGTCAGGAAATGCTCGGCGATTGCCACGATGTCGCCGTTGCGCGCGCGTAACGGGGGCAGCGAAATCGGCACCACGTGCAGGCGGTAATAGAGATCCTCGCGGAAGCGGCTGGCCTCGACCTCCTTCAAGGGGTCCTTGTTGGTCGCGCAGATGAGCCGCACATCGACCTTTTGGGGCTTGTCGCTTCCCACCTTCTGGACGATGCCGGTTTGCACGAAGCGCAGCAGCTTCGTCTGCAGCGCCAGGTCCATCTCGCAGATTTCGTCGAGGAAGAGGGTGCCGCCATCGGCCATGGCCGCGGCACCTTCCCGGTCCGCGCTGGCGCCGGTGAAGGCGCCTTTCACATGCCCGAAGATTTCGCTTTCCATCAGGTCGCCGGGAATCGCCCCGCAGTTGATGGCGATGAACGGCTTATCGCTGCGCGGCCCAGTGTTATGGATGGCCTGGGCGCAGACTTCCTTGCCAGAGCCGCTTTCGCCGGTGATGAACACCGTGGCCTTGCTCGGTGAGGCGGATTCGATGATGCGATAGACGCCTTGCATCTCGAGCGATGACCCGATGAAGCCTTCGAAACTCTCCCGGGCGATCTGCTGCTGGTAGGTTTCCACGATCTTGGTGAGCCGCTGGCGCTCCAAGGCGTTGCGCAGAGTCACCCGGAGGCGGTCGGCATTGAATGGCTTGACCAAAAAGTCGAAAGCGCCGGCGCGCATGGCGTCCACGGCAATGTTAATGCTGCCGTTGGCGGTCACCACGACAACGGCGGTCGGCAAGCCGCTCTCGGCCACGTGCTTGAGGATGTCCAGCCCGTACATGTCCGGCAGCTTAAGGTCCAGCATCATCGCCTGAGGCTTGATGCGGTCCAGTGCCTCGATCGCGGCCTTGCCCGTGTCCACGTGGGTGACGTCATATTCGTCGAGCCGCAGATATTCTTGGTACAGCCGCGCTAGTGCCGGGGTATCCTCGACCACCAAAATGGCTGGTTTGCGCTTCATCGACACTGGCCCCTTGAACTTTCCGACACCGCTTATGGGAGATGAGATCACAGCTCTTCCCGGCCGAATGGGCATACCACTTTCGCCCAGGACTCGGTTCTAGCGGTCCTAAGGTTAAAAATAGACTAAGAAACCAGCCCTAAGGCTTGGGCATCACGCCTGAAATCGCGAATGGGCGGTGTCGGGGATAGCGTGCAAAGCGTCACAAAAACCGCGAAAAGACGTCATCTGCCCTTAAAGTTACCACCGTATATCCTTTTCCGGTTCGAGGCGGCGAGGGGAAGCAGGTCAAGGCCATGGAACAGGATCACGCGAAGGAGCATTACCGCGCGATGGAGGGTGAGCCGCTGCTTGCAACTCTCCTGGCCGACCCGATGGTGCATATGGTGATGGAGCGCGACGGCGTTTCCATGGAGGGGCTGGAGGACCTGATAAAGGTGACCCGGGAGCGCTTAAGCGCGCGGCATATGCCTAACGTCGCGTGAATCCGCTCATCGAAGCATTGCCGGAAGTGCAATTCGAGCGAATCGATAGCGTTCAATTTTGCTGATCGCGATGATATACTTTCGATAATGAAGCTTTCGGAATTCCACGGTGTAGGACGTGGAATTCACCAAATTGTTGAATAGAAAGCTATAGTTTGTGCGTAATTGCACAGACAAACGACCAGTGACGGGGTTATTCGATACCCTCATCGGTCTCTGCCTCGCGTTTCCTGGGAGCGACTGGTGAATGAGAAAATGCCCTGGCGGGTTTTCGGGCTGGTCCGCGAATTGATCGGCGAGAGGACGCTGAGTGGCCTTGCCGGCTCGTTGACAATTACCCGATAGGGCCCTTTAGCCGTTGGACGGGAAGGAGGCGCCCATGGCGATGACAACGGTAATGGTGCTTGTGGAAAGCACGGTCTTGGGGCGGCAGGCCATGGAAGCCGGCTTCCGTGTCGCTCGGCCCGATGGCGGGCACGTCGTCGGGGTCTATCCGGTTCCTGACGCCGAGCGCTTGACCCCCGAATCGATGTACTTCGCGCGCGCGTCGGTCGTGGCGATGGATCATGATGTGCAGGTCTTGCTCGACAGCGCGGAAAGAGGGGGTGGAGCCGGCGTAGAGGGGGCGCGGCTCGCCTTCGAGGACGCGGCCAACCGGGCTGGCGCGGATTTCCTGAACCACCCGCCGAACCCCGGGCAACTCACGGCGGCATTCAAATCGATGACCACCGGCGGCGCGGAGGCGGTCGCGGAGGAGGGGCGGGTGTTCGATCTGGTCGTCGTTCCTCAGCCCAGAAAGGATCCTGACAACCGGCTCCGCAAAATCCTCCGGGCGGTTCTTTTCAACGCTGGCCGGCCGGTCTTGGTGGTTCCCGCGCAGCCAGCCCCGACGGTCGCCAAGCGGCCGCTGATCGCGTGGAATGGCAGCGCGCTCTCGGCACGCGCCGCCGCGATTTCCCGCAACTTCTTCGGAGGTGCGGACGAGGTCGGCATCTTGACAGTCCATGCGAAAGCGCACTCCGGGCCGACGGCGCACGATCTCGCCGAGTACATTGCCTGGCACAACATCGCGGCGGCGGTGATCGAGGTGGAGCAAGGTAGTCGTAAGCTCGGCGAAGTCATCCTGGCCGAAGCGGCGGCGTTCGAAGCGGATATGCTCGCGATGGGCGCCTACTCGCACGGTCCCTTCCGGGAGAGCCTGACCGGTGGCGTGACGAATTACATTCTGAGCCACTGTGAACTTCCGATTCTGATGACCTGCTGATCGGCGATGGATGGCGAGCGACCGGAGTAAGGGCAAGCAGGTCTTCCGGGGCACTCGGGACCTAAGGGTAAGGCCGATATCTGGGCAACCGTCTTAATTTGGTCGTTTTGCGCTGTCATACCGATAGGGCGTAAAACGGGATAGCTGGTTTCAAATCCTATCGTTCAGGACTGTGTTGGGGTGGCACTGCGCGTGGATGGAGCGATGAAGAAACCTAAGGGTCAGCCGTGGCGGCGATTGCGGCTTCTGGTTCTGGGCTTTCCTCTATTCGGCATGGCTTGGGGAGCCTGCGGGTGGGGAAATTGCGCCGTTTCGGCATCGCAAGAGCCGCCCTTTCTAGAGGCGCGGATACAGGCCGGGGAGTTGCCGGAAATGTCCGAGCGCTTGCCCGAGGAGCCCCTGGTCGTCGATATGGAGGCGAGTGGACGCCAGTCCGGCCGCTATGGTGGCGCCTTGCATTCCCTAGTGACTTCGGTCGCCGACACCAAGCTGCTTGTTGTCTATGGCTATGCCCGCTTGGTCGGCTATGGGCCGGATTTGGAGCTCCGCCCCGACATCCTCAGCGACTACAGCGTGGAAGAGGGCCGAATTTTCACCTTCAAGCTGCGCAAAGGGCACCGATGGTCCGATGGCCATCCCTTCACCAGCGAGGACTTCAGGTATTTCTGGGAGGACGTGGCGCTTAATCCGGAGCTCTCGCCTGGCGGGCCCCCGGCTGACATGCGGGTGAACGGCGAGTTGCCGAAGTTCGAGGTGCTGGACAGCGAAACGGTGCGCTACACCTGGAGCGCGCCGAACCCGCGGTTCCTGCCGCGCATCTCCGGCGCCTATCCGCTTCTGATCTATCGCCCCGCGCATTACCTGAAGAACTTCCACGAGGAGTACGCCGGCCCGGAAGACCTTGCGAGTCGCACCCAGGCGGCAAGGGTGGAGAACTGGGCGGCTTTGCACGAACGCCGTGGAAATCTTTATCGCCTGGACAATCCCGACTTGCCGACACTTCAGCCCTGGGTGCTGAGGAACCGCCCGCCGACCGAGCGCTTTCACGCCACGAGGAACCCCTATTTTCATCGCGTCGATGCCGGCGGCAAGCAGTTGCCGTACATCGACGAGATCTTTCTCGCCGTGACCAGCACCACCTTGATCCCAGCGAAGGCCTCGTCTGGCGGCAGCGATCTGCAGGCGCGGGGGCTGAACTTCGCCGATATCCCGCTGTTGCGCCTCAGCGAGGAATCCGCCGGCTATCGGACACTCCTATGGGATCAAGGGATCGGCACGCAATTGGCGCTTTATCCAAATCTCAATACCAACGATCCGGTTTGGCGGGAGCTCTTCCGGGACGTTCGGTTCCGGCGCGCCCTTAGCATGGGGATCGATCGCGAGCTCATCAACCAGGTTCTCTACTTTGGGCTGGCTGTCCCCAGCCAGAACACCGTACTGCCCGCCAGCGGCATGTTCGATCCGTCCTTTCGCGAGCGCTGGGCCCAGTACGATCCCGCCGCCGCCAACGCGCTTTTGGACGAACTGGGACTCACGGGCCGTGACAGGCAGGGCACCAGGCTTTTGCCCGATGGCCGTCCGATGCACCTGGTCGTGGAGACGGCCGGTGAAAGCGATGAGCAGACCGACACGCTCGAGCTTATCGGCTTTGCCTGGGAAAGCCTTGGGATCAAGACCTTCGTGAAGCCGAGACAGCGAGACGTTGTGCGCGGCCGTATCTCGTCGGGCGAGACCCTGATGTCGGTATGGACCGGCCTTTCCAAGGCGGTCGCGACTCCAGGGACTGAGCCGGAGGAACTGGCGCCCCATCACCGTTTCAATCCGCAGTGGCCCAAGTGGGGGGCCTACGAGCAGAGCGACGGCAACGCTGGTGAGGCTACGGACCTGCCGGAGGTGCGCGGGCTGTTGGATCTGTTGGCGCGCTGGAACCTGAGCGTCGACAGGGATGAGCGCCAGGCGATTTGGCGGGAGATGCTGGAGATTCATGCCGACCAAGTCTTCACGCTCGGCACGGTATCCGGCGTGCCGCAGCCAATTGTGGTGTCGAAGGAACTGGTCAATCTGCCGTCCACGGGAATCTATGCTTGGTACCCGGGGGCCAACTTCGGGATGTATGGCATGGACGGCATTTGGTTCGACAACTAACGCGTCGCGCCGCGCCGGCCCCGGCTTTCAAGTGAGCGCTTCGCTCGCCACCCTAAAGGCGGTCTTGATGCTTTCGTGTCAGCGAAGCCGGCTTTCGGCGCGTCCCAGTTCGCGCCGGGATTCCGGCGGGTTTCCCGATGCCGGAGGTTAGTCCAGACAAAAGGACCACCGCCCGGCAGGGGAACCGAGCAGCGGCAGGGCAAACTGGGATAAATTAACGACGGTAACGGAGAAGAAGGTCCGTACCGGAAAGCATGACAGTGGAGAGTTACGATAATATGACGGTGGGTGGTTAAATTCTAATTGTCGCAAGAGTTTTGCTTCGTCCGCCCGGAGAGTCCGCTTGTTCGGGCACCCGAAACGGGTAGGGCACGGTGTTCCGTGGCACGCTACCGGAGTGCGGCACTTGGACGGCACAAGGGCCGATTGCCGAATGCCCGACAGTTTGGCACACTCTGGCGCCACCACCTGACCGGCGAAACTCTAGGCGATAGGCGGCAGGGCTGGATGAGCCGGATCACAAGTCACCTCACGCGCACATGCTCGAGCAATGCGTAATCCATTGAAAAAGATAGATAGACGCTTTTCCGTCGCTCCGATGATGGACTGGACGGATCTAATCAATAAACACTATTTATAACAATAAGCTAGATAGTTTCAAGGCGATCTAGTCACAAGAAAAATCACAGTTTAGCCAAAAAACCGCCGGCTACGCTTTTCTCCGGGATGCCAGGTCTCGCTAAGGCTGCCCAACTTTCACTCTACTATTGAGGGAGGTGTAATATCATTCTCTCTATAAACGAAAGCCGTTTTAGGCCACCATACTAGCGCGCGAACCCTTTCTGACCGGCGAATGCCCCCGGGGGGTATGGACAAGCGCCCCCGCCTATCATCCACCTTCATAGGCCGCTTTCATACGAAGTGCCGTTTCGGGACCAAATGGCACGTAAAGCTTTCAATCAACGCGAGCCCAGACTATCTTTATGGGGTATTATAATACCGTATATGGATGGACCATGGCCAGACTTTGCGCGACCTGCCAGCACGGTGAACTCCACGAGATCAACAGGCGGCTGATGGCTGGTGAGGGTATCGACAGCGTGGCCCGCCGCTACGGTCTCGCAAAGTCGAGCGTCAACCGGCACCGCCGCAATCACCTCGGTTTACAACGCGGTAGCCGGGACAAGATCAATGGCCGCGTGCCAGAGGCCGAGCCGGTTGAACGCGCACTGCCCTTCACTGTCACCAAAACGACGCCCCAGACCCTCGCCGCCGCTGCCAGCTTGCTGGACGATGCACCAGCTGCCCTGGACGCCATCGCCAAGCGGATCGATGCCATCTCCGCCAAGGCAGAAGCAGAAGGCTCATTGACCGTCGCCTTGCAGGGGTTGGGTGAGTTACGCCGTCTTGTCGTGGATGGTGCCAAGCTGAAGGCCGGTGTGCCCGATGTCGCCGTCAATGTCGGCGTGCAGCTGAATTTGCTGGTGCCAGTATTGGCGCGGGCCTTCGTGCGCATTGCCGAGAAGCACGACCTGCCGGCAGAAGCCGTCGCTGATTTCGCTGCAGAGATCGAGAGGGCCGCGTGATGCTAGAGAGCATCCGCCGCCTGCTGGCGTGGAGCGTTGACCCGGTGAAGTGGGCCGCCGAGTGTTGCGGCTGGCAAGCGGACGCCTGGCAGTCAGAGGCGCTCTATAGTCGACGGCACCTTATACTTCTATGCAGCCGCCAGAGCGGTAAGTCGACCACCACCGCCGCGCTCTGTGCACATCGTGCACTGGCGAGAACAGATCAGACCATCGTTATCGTCTCGCCGGGTCAGCGGCAATCCAGCGAGACCTTCTTAAAGGCGGTCAAGTTCGTTCGTCCTAGCCTCGATGCCTTCGGGC